>JBBRBZ010000109.1:0-9677 GCA_038205305.1 Gemmatimonadales bacterium | reverse complement strand
ATGGACCGAGGTGGTCGATGCCTGGCAGCTCGACAGCTGGGAGGCATACCGCGATGTCCAGCGGCTGGGCCGCAAGACCCGCCTCGGCGAGAAGCAGCGAACGATCCTCTGGGAGATCTTCAGCAAGGCTCGCCTCCGCCTTGAGGAAGGAGCGCTCTTCACGCCACCGATGATCTTCGCGGCGGTGGTCGGAGAGTTGGCCGAGAGTGGTGCCGTCCCCTTCGACTTCGCGGTGGTCGACGAGGCGCAGGATGTGAACGTGCCGCAGCTCCGTTTCCTCGCTGCATTGGCCGGCGATCGCCCTGACGGACTCTTCTTCGCCGGGGACCTGGGTCAGCGAATTTTCCAGACGCCTTTCTCGTGGAAGTCACTTGGTGTGGACGTGCGCGGCCGCTCCAGCTCGCTCCGGATCAACTACCGCACATCACACCAGATCCGCCGTCAGGCTGACCGACTCCTCGGGCCCGAGATCGCTGACGTCGATGGCAACACCGAAGACCGGCGCGGCACCATCTCCGTCTTCAACGGGCACGAGCCTGAGGTTCGGCTCTTCCCGGACGAGACATCAGAGATTGCCGGGATCGGCGCATGGATCGCGGACCGGATCTCGGACGGCATCCTCCCCAATGAGATCGGCGTCTTCGTCCGCTCTTCCGGTCAGGTTCCGCGTGCGCGTGACGCCATCCGTGCAGCCGGGCTCGACCTCACCGCACCTGCAATCGGTGTGGACCCGGAGCCAGGCAAGGTGGTGCTGATGCCGATGCACCTCGCCAAGGGATTGGAGTTCCGGGCCGTGGTCGTCGCCTGCTGTGATGAGGAGGTGCTCCCGCTCCAGAGCCGGATCGAGGAAGTGACGGACGAGTCGGACCTGGAGGAGGTGTACAACACGGAGCGGCATCTGCTCTACGTGGCGTGCACCCGGGCCCGGGATCGGTTGCTGGTGACGGCGGTAGGGGCGGGGTCGGAGTTTCTTGCTGATTTGAGAGGTTAGCGTGGCGATTTCGTTCCCAATGTTCTCGAGGTACGATCCCAAGGTCGCGGGTGAGGGCAACCTCGATCCCCTCGGGCTCGGGCAGATCGCGGATCGACTGGCCGTCGAGTTGGTGCCCGGGATTCGTGAAAGAATGAGTCGGCCACGATTCTTGACGGCGATGACAGTTGGCGCCGTGGTGCTGGAAGAGCTTGAGGACGATGGCGCCACCTCCGGTGTGGCACCCTTCCTTGTCTGGGAATGGTTGGTGCTCGAGTCATTTGTGCGGAGCGAGGTCGACCACCCGGACCTGAAGAGCGTTTCGGGCATTCAGATGACCCGATATGCGATGCGCGATCACGGCTACCTTGATGCGGCGAGCTATCTCAAGACCCCAGGCATTTTCGGATTCCACGGAGTGTACAAGCGGCTCGCGATTCGACTTGGCCTTCTGGATGGCGAACTTCGCCCAGGCCCGACCTCTCAGGAGTTGCTCGATGTCTGGGCGAAGACGCAAGGGTTCGGGGGCTTCAACGAAACAGCAGAACTCCTAAACAGCTGGCGCCGACTCATTGCCAAAGCGCTGAATCGTGAGTCACCGTCCACCAAGGGGCTCCTGACCAGCATCAGCGCGGCCGAAATTGCCCAAGCCTTCTCCCCAGGCCGAGCCCCGGCATTGGAGCGGCGCAAGCTTCGCTCCCTGCTCGCCGGCGAAGGGCTTCATGAGCTTGGCGCTTTCCGGACGCTCTGGGATCTGCTCGCGACACAAGGATCTAATGAGCTGAGCGAGCGGGAGATCCATACTCAGCTCGCCAAGCGCGCGGAGAAGTGGGCTCCACTGATCCGCGCAGTTCAGGCCTATGAGACGTTCGCTCGGACACTGCAGGATGCCTTTGACTCGCTGCGTGCAGAGGCTGGCGCCCGATACGAGGTGGGGCTCGATCCCGCGGAGCATGGGGTAGGGCCCACATTTGGCGCTCAAACACGCTCGCTGGCTGTCGACTATCATCGCGCTGAAGAGACGCTCTCAGGGCTCCATGGTGCACTTGGCAGCGTATTCACGACCTTCCACGAGCGATTCGAACCGTTCGCGACCGCGTCGACGGCGAGCCTTCCGGAGCTCCTGCTTCTCCATCACGAACGCATCCAAGACGCAAAACCCCCCGAAGGAAAGCGAAGCTGGTTCGATCGTCTGGGCAATGGCCGAGTCTTCCTGCGGCATCCATATCGTCTCGACGACGATTGGGCGCCCAGGCCAGGTGAATACCTGCACCCGTACCGAAGCAACGCGATCGCGTCATTCCTGAGAGACTTGCGGTGAGCAGGCGAAAGGCAGGATCCGGTGATCCGGCACTGCTGGAGTTGTGGCGGCCGCCTGCGGCTGCGGGAGAGCCGATCGGTTGCCTGGCGACGACGTTCACATTCGATGCGGAACATTTTGATCGCCACTGCCTCGGCCGGTTTCTCGGGGTCGAGGCCGATCCCGACCGCGAAGGGCTACCCTACTTGGTGGAACGTGAGGAAGAGCTCTCCAAGGTATACGCTGGGGTGTTGGTGGACCGGCACCATGCAGCAGGCAGTCATTCGCTGCGTTGGGATCTTCTTCCTGTGCGAGTCTCGGGCGGCATCCAGCACGCAAAAGTGTCGTTGCTCTGCTGGGAGAAGACGGTGCGGGTCTTGATCGGGTCGGCCAATCTCACCGAGCCAGGCTATAGACAGAATCGCGAGTTAATAGCGGTCGTCGACTCACATCCGGAGGCAGTTCACAGTGAACTGATCGCCGATGTCGTGAAATTCCTTAAGGCAGTGCTCAAGTTCACTCCACGCGGCAGCGATGCGCAGGGGCCCAGGGAACGAGCAGATCGATTCCTTGCAGATGTCACACGCCTAGCAACGCGCTGGCCGAAGGCTCGGGCGGACCCGGGGGTATCAATTGTTTTCTCACCGACGATGCCGATGCTGGCGCCGAAGCGTGGGGTGGCACAGTCCGCATGGCAGCAGGCACTGGATGAGGCAAACCGGTCGAATCGCAAGGTTCAGCGGATTGCAGTCGCGTCACCATTCTTCGATCGAGGAGATGCAGCACCCTTCGTGCAGACCCTCTTCGGCGCATTGCACCAAGGCGGCGATCGCATTGTTGACCTCGCGGCTCCCGCCGAAGTGCTGGATGGAACGCGCGGGGTCCGACTTGCGGCACCAGTTGCCTTTCCAAACGCAGCCGCACACAGCGACGTTGTGCTGACCGTCTATCAGTTGCCAATTTCGGACGAGCAGGGTGAGCGCCGACCCTGGCATGCCAAGGCACTTCTTCTGGAGTCCGACAACCGCACGGTGTTGCTGACCGGGTCTGCCAACTGCACGTCGGCAGGGCTCGGAATCGGTCGCGCCAATATCGAGGCAGGGTTGCTCTATACAGTTGACCGCGATCGACAAAATCTGCCCGAGGATCTGACCGAGTCGATGTGGGGACGAAAGCAACGGGTGAAGCGACTCGAGAGCGCAGAGTGGGTGGGTTCTGGGGTGGCACCCGGTGAGGAAGAAGGCGCAGCAGTTCTCCCCGACGGGTTTGAGCTGGCTCTCTATGAGGGTGGCGAAGCGCCGCACCTTTCGCTCACATTCGCAGTGGAGCGTCTCCCGAATGACTGGCTGCTGGTGGGAATCGGACAGACCGAGCATTCGCTCCTACGGTCCTCGGCACTCGCTGACTCGGCGCGAATGCTTACCCTCAATGTGCAATGGCCGGAGGAGTATCCGCCACAGGAGCTCCGCGTAACTTGGGGCGCAAGTCAGGTCGCAGAATGGCCGTTCAATGTCCGTAATCCGGAATCCCTGCCGGCTCCACGCCATCTACGGGAGATGAGCGCCGACGACTTGCTCCGAGTGCTTGCGGCAGCCGACCCCAAGGCAGCACTGAGGGCGTGGGCGCGTGCGTCGCAAACGGGGGTAATCGGCTTTGAACCAGACCAGGACTCCGCGGTCCCGATCGACCTCAATCCGCTTCGGCGCTACGATATAGGGGACACCTTCCTGCACCGCGTACGGCGCCAGGCACGCCTCCTTGGTCAGTATCAGCGGGTCCTTGGCCGGGCCGTGCGCAGTATGCCCGCATTGATGTCACGACTCTCTGGTCCGGTAGGCGTGAAGCTGCTGCTCGACCGTTCCGTGTCGGAAGTGAGTGCGGAGCCGGACGGGCCGGACGGTGCGTTACTCCGGATCGCCGACACGCTGATCGCGCTTGAGGGAGTTCGCTACGAGGCGGAGGCGGGAGCGTTGAGTGCCAAGCAATTCGACTCGATCTACCGTCGATTCGTGGCAAGTGCGGCAAGAGACATTGGTGCCCGAATGCAGGAGGTACGCGAACGGGCCTCACCCGACGTAGCCGCCTTCTTTGCCTCAGTCCTGCAGAAATGTGCGGGGAGCGCATGAGCTTCGACTACGCCCTGTCGCCGGACCTCACGTTGGGTCACCATGGTGCGGCGGGTGTTTCCGCCGCGGAGCAGGCCCGCCAGAAGCGGGAGGCCGAAGAGATCTTGCTGCGGCTGATGAGTCAGCCCGGAGTCATCTTGGCCGACGAGGTTGGGATGGGAAAGACTTACGTCGCGCTCGCTGTGGCCGTGGCGGTCGGACGCACGGCAAAGTCGGGCCCGGTCATCGTCATGGTGCCTGGGAAGTTAATCGACAAGTGGGCGCGAGAGCTCAAGTCCTTTTTCGAGCTCTATGTGCCGGGGACGCGGGCGGTGGAGCTCGGGATCGGGGCGCCCGCGGAGGTGGCGGCGGCGGATGGCCTGCGGTACGGACTCGCCCGCAATGCGCTCGAGTTGTTCCGGCTGATGGATGATCCTCCGTCTCGTCGGAGCCAGGTGATCGTCCTGGCCTCTTCTGCGATGCAGATGCGGCAGACTGATCCGTGGGTTCGCCTCTATCTGATCGCCGAGGCCCTACGCAAACACGGTCGTCGGAAGGACCTGGATGGCGTCCGGGCCAACGTTGGACGCTTCCTGAGCAGGATCCTCCGGATGCAGGGTGTCGTGCTCAGCCACCTTGAAGGGGACGGCATTCTCGAGTTCGCGCTGCGGACATCGCCTGAGGTCTGGCGTGAACGGTACAACCGGGGGGTCACCAATCCACAACATTTCTGGCACGATGACCCCGTCCCGAAGGCACTGGTTCGCGCGATTGAGAACGTCGACTTGGGTGGGATCTCCGAGGCGTTGGCGCACGTGCCGCGCAGGGAAAGCGCTGGGATTGATGAACGATTGCAATGGGTCCGCGACAAAATTTCACGTGCCGAAGGTGAGCTATGGAAGGAAGCGCTTTCGAAAATGAAGTGGCACTCGCCTCTTCTGGTGCTGGATGAGGCGCATCACCTTAAGAATCCCTCCACCACCTTGGCTTCAACGTTTCAGGAGTTCGAGGCCGGGGCTGGGCCAGCATCGACGAGCCAAGGGGCGTTTTCTCGGCGCTTCGACCGAATGCTCTTTCTGACGGCGACACCTTTTCAGCTGGGGCACGCCGAGCTGGCCAAGGTCCTCGATCGATTCGCCGATGTGCGCCGGACAGTTGGAGATCCCGCGGCCGACCCGGACACACTCGGGCGCTTGAGGGCCGTTGAGGAGGTACTCAACGAGGCACAGCGCGCCGGGATCAAGTTCCACAAGACATGGGATCGGCTAGAGCCAGATGAAGTGGAAGCGTTCCAGGCAGAGGATCTGTCCTTGGTCACCGGGCAGGAAGCAGATACCGGTCGACTCTCAAGGGCGCTTCGAGCCTTCGCGCTGGCAAGGGGCGCTCGTGAGCGCGCGCAGGAGGCGCTCCGTCCCTGGGTCATCCGACACAACAAGGGGGAGTTCTGGGCTGAAACGAAATTGGCGCGTCGGAATCGCGTCGTCGGCGGTCGAATCCGAGACCCGGAGGCGACCGGTGGACTCGCGGTCGCGCCTGAGGAGACACTCCCGTTCTTCCTCGCAACCCGCTCCGTGGCGGAAGCGAACAAGGATCTCCTCGGAGAGGCGCTCTCTTCTTCCTACGCCGCATTCCGGGATACGCGAAGGAACCGCCGCGAGTCACTGGATGCGGGCGCCGAGCGCGAAGGCGAGGTTCTCGCTGGAGTGAGCAGTTGGTACTTGGAACAGTTTGATCGTGCCCTGAAAGGGCGTGAAGGATTGGCTCATCCGAAAGTGGCTGCCACTGTTCACCAAGCCGTTCAACTCTGGCGTCGAGGCGAAAAGGTATTGGTCTTCGCGTTCTATGTGGAGACTTGCCGGACGCTGCGGAAACACATCAGCCAGGAAATCGAACGGCAGGTTTACAACGAGGCGCGCGAGGTGCTGAGCCGGGCTGCGGGCGATGTCCTCGCTGAAGACGTCGACAAGGTGCTCGAACGAATTCGTAACCGGTTCTTCGATGTCGAAAGCGCGCCTGGCCGCCGAGCGCTTGACGCTGCATTGAGTAGTATCGTGGATCCCTATGCCGTAAGGATTGGGGACGAAAATGAGACGATCGTCGACGATCTCGTGACGGTGATGCGCCGGTTCCTCCGGGTGCAGACTTCGTTGCTCAGGTTCTTTCCATTGGATCAGCTCGACTTGCCTGTGGATCAAGCGGTCAGCAAGCTGTTGGACGCCTGTGACCTTAGTAGCCTATCGTGGCGAGACAAGCTCACGGAGTTTTGCCGCTTCCTTGCTGAGGATCGGAGTCGTTCGGATCGGGAAGCCACCATAGCGGCACTGCTCAAGGTACAGACCCGCGGGATCCGCGGTGAGCTCGACCAGGAGGAGCTCCAGCACAACTCCGACGAGCAGGACGTTTTTCTGCCGAATGTTCAGGTCGTCATTGGCAAGACGAAGCCGGACCAGCGTGATCGCTTGATGCAGTGTTTCAATACACCGTTCTTCCCTGAAGTGTTGGTCTGTAGCGAAGTCATGGGCGAAGGCGTGGACCTGCACCGGGCATGCCGGTACGTGATCCATCATGACCTTGCCTGGAACCCGAGCACCATTGAGCAGCGGACCGGCAGGATCGACCGAATCGGTTGCAAGGCGGAGGGGCGCAACTCTATCTACGTCTATTTGCCGTACATCGCCGGGATGACCGACGAGCGACAGTTCAAGGTGATGTCCGACCGCGAGCAGTGGTTCCGCGTGGTCATGGGGCAGGAGGATGTCGCGAAACTGGTCGCGAAAGACGGACCGATGCAGATTTCACTGCCCGACCGGGTCGCTTCAGCGCTAAGCTTTAGATTGGAGATACGGTGAACGTACTGGACTGGGTGTTGGCGAAAGTAGCCCGCGTTCCGAATGAGGGCGCCTGACGAACACTGCCCGGCGATGAATTGTCTCTCCACCCAACAGGCTACGCCGCCCTGAACCCTTCATACCGCTCAGCCAGAAACTCCAGGTTCGGCCGGTCGATCTCGCGGCGCGGCAACCCGATCACGCGACCAGACATCTCTTTGATCCCATGCTGCAGCATCGGCCCGTCAACCTCGGCCAGAATATCCTCCCGGATATGGACGATGTGATCCGGCGAGATCCCCAGGATGTTCAGGTCATACGCCGAATGATGGATCTTGCACAGCGACAACCCGTTTGGAATTTCGGGCTTGCCACGAACGTCATGGTCAGGGAGAATATGCGCCGCGTCGAGCAGTCGCATCAACCGGTCCTTGGCACCGAGGGAACAGACTGTGCATCGTCCCTTGTACGCGCTGAGGACCAGCTCACGGAACCGGTGCTGATGGAGCCGCTGCTTTACCGAGCGGGTGGCGTAGGCCTTGAGCAGCTCGGGTGAGCCACCTGAAAGCAGCGACTGTTCTCCGAGGCCAACCGCATCCTGGGCCACCGAGAACGTCAACCCTGCCGGATCGTCGGCCTGGACATAAACCGGGAATAGGGGCTCAAACAGTCCGGGTGCGATTGCATAGAAGTAGACGAGTGGACGGCCGTATTCAAACGCTGCGCGGACCGATCGGTTGTGCCAGTGATTCGGATCGGTTCCTTGGTAGCGATACCCGAACCAACCATCCGACCCGATGTCGTCATTGTACCGTGGCGCTACTCCCTTCTTCATCGCCACAGTTGTGATCGACAGCGCTATCCCCAACGGCTTGCTCAGCTGCCGCGGCCGCCAGATCCCCACCCGCTCCACGGCAAAGGGAACCCGCTCTCCCTCGAATTCGAATCCCTGGCTCATCACATCCCGGGTGATGACCCCGCCGGTCTGACCCATGATCCGCCGCAACGCCGCAAACGCGGCCAGGCGGATCTGCCAGTCGCGGTCGAGATGCGAAAGAGAATAGGCAGGATTCATCGCGATTGTGGTCAAGGTGCCTGAAAATACCGAGAAAACGCACACTCGGCCAGGTTGCCGTGATCTATCCGTTACCTTTCCAGTCGCGCGGTAACTATGCCACCGGCCCGGGACCATCCACCCTACAGGAGTGGAAGCACCCCAACGACGACCCTCGTCGCTGGGGTGTAGTATCTCGGCTCCGCGTACCCCCTAGTAGTCGGAGCGTGGTTGCATGAGTTTGCCGTCCCCGTTCATTGGAGACGCTCGTCCACCCCGTTTCGGGAAGGTTGAGGCGCTCTTGGAAAAGCGTTACTCAATCCTTGAGGAGCTACCTGCAGGTGCCTTCGCTAGAGTCTACCTTGCAATTGATGGGGGGGGGAAGCGCGTCGCAATCAAGACTGTGCCGACTGAATCACATGGTCGCACTGATTCGGCACGGTTCAAACGGGAAATGAAGTTGCTGCAGCGAATGAGCCACCCGCATATCGTACGTGTGATTGAGGCCGCTGAATCCGACGACATGCTGTGGATCATCATGCCATACGCGGAGGACGGCTCCGTGCACCGTCTAATGGAGAAGGCGGGCCGCCTGCCGCTCGGTCGATGTCTCGAAATTCTTCACGCACTCGCAAGCGCTCTGGACTATGCGCATGGACAGGGAGTTGTGCATCGTGACATTAAGCCTGCGAATGTCTTGCTCGACGGCGAGGGGATCATGTTGACGGATTTCGGAATTGCAAAACTCGAACACGGGAGCGATCATCACTCAGAAATGCCTACCACGGATGAAGGGCTCTACCTTGGAACTCTCTCCTATATGCCATTGGAGCAACTACTTGGTGAGAAGGATGTGACTTTTAGTGCGGATCTTCACGCGCTCGGCGCACTTGGCTACGAAATGTTGACGGGCAGACTTCCTCGGCCCGGAAGACACCTCTTTGAGGTCGCAACTGCGCACCAGAAGCGGCGGCCTCGTGACTTGACGAAAATTCGGCAGGATGCGCCAGATGAGCTGGCAAAACTGATCATGTCGTGCCTCTCAATTTACCCGTCAAAACGGCCGGAGTCCGCGAAGGAAGTTCTTAGGCGCATCGAGCTCGTGAGGCTTGGCTTGGGGACGACTCCTCCACTTCCACCGTGGTATCGGGACCGGAATGCGATCATCCCGATCCTCCTCGCTGTAGTTGCACTCGTGACGATGTACTTCATTGTCTAGTCACCACGACTTGCGGACCTTTGGCCAGTCGGTCATGGCGTTGGTCCCGTTTCGGTACAGTTCTCAACCCAGGGATTCTGACGTATGCCCATCCTTTCCATCGACCTCGCCAGTGCCAACTACACCGACAACGGCGTCGTCATCCTCACTCGTGACCAAGTCACTGTTCAGGTCACCCCGAAGGCCCTTACCAAAGCGGGG
>JBBRBZ010000108.1:0-9737 GCA_038205305.1 Gemmatimonadales bacterium | reverse complement strand
GCATGGCGCCGCTCGCGATGCGGGATGGACCGTTTCTGCGGTCACGCCCGCCGAGGGAGCGTGGGCGGCGGCGGCGGTGGCGATGTGGCCGACCTTCGGCCGTGGAACGGCGCAGCTGCTGGTGCACGAGGACGATCGCATCGTGCTGATCGAACTCGAACGCGGCCAGGTCACCAATGTTCGCCGCTTCCGCGGTGGCGCCACCGACGCAGAGTTGATTGCCAGCGCCATTCGCACGGCACAGCCCGAGGGGAAATATGCCGTCGGTGCGATCGGCCTGCCCGCCGGGCGCCACGAGTTGGTGCGCGCGCTCGGCACCCTCGGCATCGCGGTCAACCCGATTCCTGGTGAGTGGGTGGACTATGCCGATGCGGCCGAGGTGGTGGCGGCTCTCGCGGCCGGAGCCTCGACCGGGCCGGTGCTCGCGAGCGAGGCGGTGCGGGCGACAGGGAAGGCCCGGGCAAAGCGCCTCACCTTGATCGTGGCGGGCGTCGCAGCCCTCCTCTTCGTGATTGCTGCCAGCATGGAACTCTGGGGTGTCAAGCGAGAGCTCGCGGCGGTACAGGAACAGCGCACCGCGATCCGACCACAGGTCTCCGCCACGCTGATTGGCCGATCGTCACTCGAGGACGCCTACAAGCGGCTGGCCACCATCGCCGAGGCGCAGCGGGCCGCCCCGCACTGGGCGCCGGTGTTCGCCGAGTTGACCCAGCGCCTGCCCGACGATGCCTACTTCACCACGGTGCGGACGCGCGGTGATTCGCTGGTGGTCGATGGCATGGCCGCGAGTGCGTCCAAGGTGTATGCCGCGATCGCGGCGAGCCCGGAGCTGAAGAACTTGCGGGCACCGGCACCGGTGCGTCGGCAGTCGCAGGAAGGCGGCGACCCGATGGAGCGCTTTACACTTGCCGCCACACTCGCGGGTGTGGCGACGCAGGCCGCACCAGCAGCCAAGGCGGGAGGGAAGGCACCATGAAGCTCTCCGCCAGCGAACGTCGGACCATCACCCGGTCGATCGCCGTGGTGATTCCGGTCGCGCTCTACTTCCTTGGCGTCAAGCCCTACCGGGCGGCGTTGACGGACTCACGCGAGCGACTTGCCGTGGAGCAGGAGGCATTGTCGCGTGAGCGTGGCGCGGTCGCGACGGCGCAGCGCAACCCCGAGTTGCAGCACCTGACCGATTCGGTGTTGCACGCCATGGAGCCGCGTCTCTTCGAAGGGCGCGATGATGTGATGACCAGTTCGGAGCTGGCCGGCTACTTGGGCGATGCTGCCTTCGACAGTCATGTCTGGATGCAGGATGCGTCGACCAAACCGGTCACCACCAACAGCACCGGCGTGCGCACGCTGCATGTCGAGATCCGGGCCGAATCCGATTTCCAGGGCATTCTTTCGTTCCTCGACGCGCTGCAGCATGGCGACAAGTTCATCCGGGTGGAGCGCATTGATCTTTCGCACGGTGTGAGCAGTGCCGGTAACGAAGCAGGCGAAACCCTCATCCTTTCGGCGACCATCGCGGGCTACGCGCTCGGCAACAGCGTGGCTCCGGTCACCGCGCCGGCGCCCAGTATGGCACCGCCCGCTGGCGCGGGGGGGCAGTGATGAGCCTCGAAGAATTGACCGCGAGCAGCGGCATGCGGGCGGCGCTCGGCGCTGCCGTGATCGGGCTCGCGTTCTGCGGCTGGACTGCCGCCAGGGCGATGAAGCTCGAGACCGTGGCGACTGCGCCGGCGACGGTGGATGTGGTGCCCGGTGCCCTCGACATCCCGGCCACGGGCACGCCGGTGAATGTGCGTGCGGCAGTCGACGCGGATCTCTTCGCGGAGAATCGGAGCGCGCCGAGCCAGCGCTACCGGATGCCGGGAGAGGGCAGCGGCGACTCGACCGCGGCACCTGCCATGCCGATCGTGCTCGGCACCGCAATCGCGGCCGATGGGCGGAGCTTCGCCACCTGTCAGCTCGAATCGTCACGGCTCCAGATGGTCCGGGTCGGCGATCATCTGGGGAACTATCTCGTCAAGTCCATTGAACGTGGGCGGGTGGTGTTCCAGACCCCGGCCGGTACCTCTCTCGAAATTCTCGCGCCCCAGCAAGGGAGTTGATCCTCATGTCCACACGCCTTCGTCTTGCCCTTGCCATGCTCTGTGCCGCGACTCCGCTGGCCGCACAGAAGACTCCCGTCAAGCCGCCGGCCGCACCGGTGAAGCCGGGCTTCGCGCTCGATTTCCAGGACCAGGACATCCGGGTGGTGCTCTCCGCACTGGCAGAGGCGGGCGGCGTCAACCTGAACTTCAGCAACCTGCCGCCCACCAAGGTGACGCTGCGGATGGGACAGACCGCCGACAAGGCGGAGATCGCCAGCATGATCAAGGCGATCGCCGAGGCGAACGACATGAAGGTGACGCAGGTGGGGAGTCTGATCCAGGTGACCGGGCCGCCGGTGGTGCCGACCATGAACCCGCGCCAGATGGCGCAGCAGGCGGCGGTGCCGGTGGAGTTCAAGTTGTACACCTACCGGCTCAAGCACTCGAGCGCGACCGACCTGGCGCCGTTGCTTACAGCACTCTTCGCCGGCGCATCGTCGAGTCGGGCCAGCCAGGGAGGCGCCGCCACGCCGAACTTCAATAACCTGAACGGCGCGAATGGTCGCGGACTTGGCGGCGGCGCCGGTGGTGGTGGCCGGGGTGGCGGTGCCGCTGCGACCCAGGGAGTGGCCGTCGCGGCTCAGGGTGGTGCGGCGGCGAATCCATTCCTGCAGCTCTTCGGTGGAGCGGCCTCAACCAACACGGCCGCCGATGTGCGCATCGTCGGCGAAGAAACCAGCAACACCCTCATGGTCCGGGCGACCGCAGAGGATTGGGCCCTCATTCAGCAGGTGATCCAGGGCGTCGACACCCGACCACTGCAGGTGCTGATCGAGGTCACCATCGCCGAAGTGGCGCGGACCAGCGATCTCAATGTTGGCGTGTCGGGCGTGGGGGTCAACAAGTCGGGCTCCCGGACCGACTCGGCCTCGTTCCCGTCGGCGGCCAGCGCGCGAGACTTCATCCTCAAGCTGACCCAGGGCAACGGCGTGATCAACTACAACGTTGCCCTGAACGCACTGCAGTCGCGCGGTGATGTGAAGGTGCTCTCGCTGCCGGTGGTGATCGCCCAGAACAACAAGCAGGCAATTCTCAACGTCGGCTCGCGGGTGCCGTTCGTCTCGGTGTCGCAGAACGTGACCACCGGCAGCACGCCCACGACGGTGCAGACGGTGCAATACCTCGACGTCGGCACGGTGCTCACCATCACCCCGACGATCAACTCCGACGGCTACGTCAACATGGCGGTGGTGCAGACCGACAACAGCGTCACCACCACGCCGCAGTTCTCCAATCCGGTCATCAACACCCGTGAGGCGACGACGCAGGTCTTCCTGCGCGACGGCCAGACCACAGTGATCGGCGGCCTGGCGGGGAAGACGACCAACAAGACCGTCGAGGGCATCCCGATTCTCAGCAAGATCCCATTGATCGGCAAGTGGCTCTTCGCCCACACCACCGAGAGCAACTCCACCTCGGAACTCTTCCTCTTCCTGACTCCGCATGTGATCTACACCGACACCGACATCGACCAGCTGCGCGATGCGGTGAACGCCAACACGGAACTCCTCAAGCAGGTGCCCACCGGCGCCCGCTTCACCCCGGCGGGCGACACCATCAAAGTGGGGGTGATCGATTCCCTCACCCGCAAGCGACCCGACACGACGGCGACCACGAAGCCCACCACCTCCGGTCGCGGCGGTCGCGGCGGCGGCGGTGGCCGGTGAGCACCAACGGAACAGCCACGATCATGCCATCCGGCGCCGACCTGCTCGACGTCGAGCGACTCACCCCGCTGCTCAGCGCCGAATGGCTGTCGCAGCAGGGGGTGATGCCGCTGCGGCATGAGGGGGAGCTGGTCACCATCGGTACCTGGCGCGACAGCGTCGATCCGCTGGCGCTGGATGATCTTCGGTTGCTCTTCCATGCCGACGTGACGGTGGAGCGGTACGAGGAACACGACCTGCGGGCGGCGATCCAGCGGGTCTACGCCGAAGAAGCGGTCACGGCCGAAGGACTGATCGCCGGGCTCTCGGGCGAGGCGCGCGCCATCAGCGCCGATGATATTCCGCTCGACGATCTGATGCACCTCGCCAACGAAGCGCCGGTGGTGCGACTGGTCAACCTGCTGCTGATCGAGGCGCTCGACCTGCGTGCCTCCGACGTCCACCTCGAGGGCTATGCCGACGGGCTGGTGGTGCGCTATCGGATCGACGGCGTGCTCCAGGCCGCACCCTCGCCACCGCCGCACCTGACGGCCGCGATCATCTCGCGCATCAAGATCATGGCCGAGCTCGACATCGCCGAGCGACGACTGCCGCAGGATGGCCGCATCCGGCTCCGGCTGCAGAATCGGCAAGTGGATGTGCGCGTCTCCACGGTGCCCACCCTGCGCGGCGAGAGCGTGGTGCTTCGCCTGCTCGACAAGGAGCGCGGCCGAATTTCGTTGCTCGACCTGGGGATGGCCCCGGACACGCTCGAGCTCTTCCACGAAGTGATTTCCAGGCCGCACGGCATCGTGCTCAGCACCGGCCCGACCGGCTCCGGCAAGACCACCACGCTCTATTCGGCGGTCGAAATGCTGCGCACCGGGCGGGAGAAGATTCTCACCGTCGAGGATCCGGTGGAGTACGAATTGCCCGGCGTGCCGCAGGTGCCGGTGAACGAGAAGATCGGTGTCACCTTCGCCTCGGTGCTGCGGGCGCTGTTGCGGCAGGACCCCGACATCATTCTCGTGGGTGAAATCCGCGACCCCGAGACGGCGCAGATCGCCACCCAGGCGGCCCTCACCGGCCACCTGGTGCTCTCGACGCTGCACACCAATGACGCCCCGACGGCGCTCACCCGCCTGCTCGATCTCGATGTGGCCGCTTACCTCGTCGCCAGCACGGTCGACGCGGTGCTGGCGCAGCGACTGGTCCGCCGCATCTGCCCGCACTGTCGGGTGGAGACCGTGCCGGACCAGATGGCCACCCGCCGGCTCGACATCGTGGGGCAGGGGCTCGAGCGGGTGTGGAAGGGGGCGGGGTGCGACGAGTGCCGGAACACCGGCTACATCGGCCGCATCGGCATCTACGAGCTGCTGGTGATGGACAACGAGCTGCGGGTCGAGGTCCAGCAGCGCCGCGGGTCGGAGGAACTGCGCCAGATGGCGATTGCCAAGGGGATGCGCACCCTGCAGGAAGATGGGCTCCGCCTGGTGCGCCAAGGGACCACCACCATCGACGAGGTCCTCCGAGTCGCCCGCGGTTAGATTCGCGGCATGGCACTACTGGGATTGCAGGAAGTGGGGATCACCTTTGGCGGGCCGCGACTCCTCGAGCATGCCTCGCTGAGCATCGAGCGCGGCGAGCGGGTCTGCCTGCTCGGTCGCAACGGTGCCGGCAAGAGCACCGTGATGAAGCTGCTCGATGGCACCCTCCTCCCCGACAGCGGTGAAGTGGTGCGGCAGACGGGCCTGAGCGTCACTCGTCTTGAGCAGGAAGTCCCCACCAACCTCGCCGGCAACACCTTCGATGTGGTCGCGGCGGGGATCGGCCCCACCGGGCTGCTGCTGGCCCAGTACCATCAGGCTACGCATCGGGTGGGGAGCACCGGCGGCAGTGAATCGGCGTTGCGCGAGATGGATCGGCTGCACCACGCCCTCGATGCCGCCAACGCCTGGCAGATTCACAGTCGGGTCGAGACGGTCCTCTCCCACCTCCACCTCGATCCCGAGGCGCCGTTCGAGGCGGCATCAGGTGGCCGGAAGCGCCAGATCCTGTTGGCGCGCGCGCTGGTGCGCGAACCCGACATCCTCCTGCTTGACGAACCCACCAATCATCTCGACGTCGAAGCGGTCGAGTGGATGGAGCAGTTCCTCATCGATCGCGGGACGACGCTGGTCTTCGTGACCCACGATCGCGCCTTCCTGCGTCGCGTGGCGACCCGCATCGTCGAACTCGATCGCGGCCGTTTGGTGGATTGGGCCACCGACTACGACACCTACCTGGTACGCAAGGAAGGCGCGCTCGCGTCCGAGTCGCGGGAGTGGGCCGAATTCGACAAGAAGCTCGCCCGCGAGGAGGTCTGGATCCGCACCGGCATCCAGGCCCGTCGCACCCGGAACGAGGGACGGGTGCGGGCACTCGAGGCGCTGCGGCTCGAACGGGGAGCACGCCGCGAACGGACCGGTACGGTCAAGCTGCAGGTGCAGGAGGCCGAGCGGTCGGGGCGGCTGGTGATCGAGGCCAAGGACGTACACTTCGCCTACGGCGATCGGGTGATCATCGACGATCTCACCACCACCATCACGCGTGGTGATCGGGTGGGATTGATCGGACCCAATGGATCGGGCAAGACCACACTCCTGCGTGTGCTGCTCGGCGAACTCCTCCCCGATGCCGGCACCGTCCGGCAGGGGACGTCCATCGAGATCGCCTATTTCGATCAGCTGCGCGACCAGCTCGACCCCGAGCAGACCGTCTTCCAAAGTATCGCCGACGGCGCGGAATACGTCGAGATCGGCACCAACCGCAAGCACGTGCTCGGCTATCTGCAGGACTTCCTCTTCCCGCCGGATCGCGCCCGCACCCCCATCAACGTCCTCTCGGGCGGTGAGCGAAATCGCCTGCTGCTGGCACGGCTCTTCACCCGCTCATTCAATGTCTTGGTGCTCGACGAACCGACCAACGATCTCGACATCGAGACACTCGACTTGCTCGAGGAGTTGCTGCTCGCCTTCCAGGGCACGCTGCTGGTGGTGAGTCACGATCGCGCCTTACTCGACAACGTCGTCACCAGCACACTGGTGCTCGAAGGGGATGGTGTGGTGGGTGAGTATGTCGGCGGCTACAGCGACTGGGTGCGCCAGCGCCGCGCGGCGGAATCGGCGCGCCTCAAGCCGGCCGCACCGGCAAAAAGCTCGACCAAGTCCGCATCACAGCCCGGGGCGGCCAAGAAGCGGCGGCTCTCGCTCAAGGAGAGTGGTGAGCTGGCGGCGTTGCCCGAGCTGGTGGACCAGAAGGAGCGCGACCGAGACCGGCGCTACGCCGCCCTGGCCGATCCGGAACTCCTCCGCGATTCGGCGGCGCTGCAGCGCGCCCGCTCGGAACTCGCCGCGGTCGAGACGGAACTCCGCACCCTCACGGCGCGATGGGAAGAGCTGGAACTGGTGGCGTCGGGGAACTGAGGCGCGGCGTCAGCCAGCGACGATCTGTCGCCCACCTTGATAGACCTTCACGCCGCCATTGACGGTGTTCATCAGCAGGATGCTGTCCGCCCGACCGTGACAGCGCATCACGTCAAGCATCATCGCCTCCTCGCCGCCCCACGGATAGGTGAAGACCACATCGAAGTCGTCCAGCGGACGGCCGAGCTGCAGGTAACCCGACGGCCCGGTGCCGATCGTGCCTGTCCGACCGTCACCGTCACTCGGGCGAAACTGGTATCCCTCGGGAAGGAATGACCCGGCAACAAACCGCGCCCCAGAATGGAACTTGGTCGCCAGCCCGCGGGCAGTCGCGACCAGTTTCTCATCGAGTTCAATCCCGAAGGCATCGAAACCCAGAAAGTCTGCCATGATGGTGATGACGCCGGTAGCCGAGCCCCATTCAAGGAAGCGACGACCGGGGGCGCGGTGGGGCAGCAGTGCCTGGAGCACCTGCTCGTAGTCCGCGGCGACAAAGGGGTGGAACTGATCCGCTCGCACCTCCAGGTCGAATCGACCGAAGAGGTCCCAGCCCTCGTCGCAGAGCGCCTTCATGCGAAGAGTGAGGGCGGCATCCATCAGCCGTCCTCTGCCTCGTCCTCTGTCTCGTCATCGGTGTCCGTCTCGCCCTCGGCCGCTTCCTCTCCCGGATTCTCGAGCGCACGCAGCCGCTTCTTCTCGGCCTTTTCCTCACGCTTCTGCTGCTTCCGGATGTCCTTCTGTCGCTTTTCGAAACCAAAGTTCGGCTTTCTCGCCACGCGGCTGCCTCCATCCCTGCGGGTGCGACCTCCCTCAGTCGGGGCGGCCGGTTCTCCCCAAGGTAACGGGGTATGCGGCCGGAGTGACGATTTCGTGTCGCCGGAGGGCTGCCTCGAACGCGGTGCATCTGGGTAGATTTGACACTGGAGAGCGTTCGTCACGCCGACGATGCGCCCGCGCATGTTGCGCCGCCTTGCCAGGAGCACGCCCCCGATGGATTTCCGCCTGACCGCCGAGCAGGAACAGATCAAGCAGATGGTACGCGACTTTGCCGACGCCGAGGTCAAGCCCCACGTGATGGAGTGGGACGAGGCGCAGCACTTTCCGATGGACGCCGTCAAGAAACTGGGTGAGCTCGGCATGCTGGGCGCGATCTTCCCCGAAAAGTACGGCGGGGCAGGGCTCTCCTACATCGACTACATCCACATCATCGAGGAGCTCGCGGCGGTGGAGTCGGGATTGGCGCTGGTCGTCGCAGCGCACAACTCACTCTGCTCGGGACACATCTATCTCGCCGGCAGTGAGGAGCAGCGGATGCGCTTCCTGCCCAAGCTCACGAGTGGTGAGCATATCGGTTGCTGGGCATTGACCGAGCCGGGCTCGGGCAGCGATGCCTCAGGGCTGGTCACCACCGCGGTGAAGGAAGGCGATGAATGGGTGCTGAATGGCACCAAGAACTTCATCACCAATGCCAGTCATGCGCAGGTGGCGGTGGTGCTGGCGATGACCGACCGCGACGACAAGAAGCATGGCATCACCGCCTTCGCCATCGACATGAGCACCCCCGGCATTCGCGCCGGCAAGAAGGAGAACAAGCTCGGCATGCGGAGTTCCGACACCGCCGAACTCATCCTTGAGAATTGCCGAGTGCCCGATGCCAACGTGCTCGGTAAAGTGGGCTACGGTTTCATCGACGCAATGAAGGTGCTTGACGGCGGCCGCATTTCGATCGCCGCTCTCTCGCTCGGCGTCGCCCGCGGCGCCTACGATGCGGCGCGCAACTATGCCAAGGAGCGGATTGCATTCGGGCAGCCGATTGCCGCCAATCAGGCGATCCAGTTCATGCTGGCCGACATGGCGACCGAAATTGAAGCCGCCCGGCTGCTCTGCTACCGCGCCGCGACCATGAAGGATGCCGGCGAGAAGGTCACCACCTTTTCGGCGATGGCCAAGCTCTATGCTTCGGAGGTTGCGGTTCGTGCGACCGAAAAGGGGGTGCAGATTTTCGGTGGTTACGGCTACATCAAGGAGTATCCGGCCGAGAAGTTCTATCGCGACGTGAAGCTGTGCACGATTGGCGAGGGCACCAGTGAGATTCAACGCATGGTGATTGCGAGGGCATTGCTGGCGATGTAGGACACATGCTCGCGCGGCCACTGCGGCCCACGGGGGATTCCGTCAACCGTCGCGCCTCAACTCGCCGCTTCGCGGCTCAGACATCGGCGCTCCTCTGACGGGCCCCCGCGGACCTTGTCGGCCGCGTAGCACCGGTGGTAGCTCTTGCAAGGAGATTGCAATGCGTCGCTGGGTTTCGCTGACAACTTTGGGCATCCTGTTCGCGGTGACGGCCAGGCCGGTGCTGGCGCAGGGCGGCACCGCTCCCTCTCCCGATGCCGTGCGGACTCTGGTGGGCCAGCTTTCGCTCGAGAGCTACAAGGCGACCATCAAGGGGTTGACGCAGTTTGGCGATCGGCGTCAGGGCACCG
>JBBRBZ010000107.1:0-9761 GCA_038205305.1 Gemmatimonadales bacterium | reverse complement strand
CTTGCGGCCGGTGCGCCCGCTCGTTCGCCCGAGGCCCCTCTGATCGGACGCTGGGACCTGGTGATCGACGTGCCCGGTAGCCATAGGGCGGCGTGGCTTGAGGTGCGGCACTCCGGCAGCAGCACACTGGTGGGCGACGTCATGCTGATGGTGGGAAGCGCGAGGCCGATTGCGAAGGTGGAGTTCGCCGAGGCGACGGGAGCGTTTCGCTTCGTGATTCCACCGCAGTGGGACGACCGTGAGGGCGACAACACCATCACGGGGCAGTTGCACGGCGACTCGCTGACTGGGACCATCAGCGATGCGAACGGCAAGCACTACGCCTTTCGCGGCAGTCGGGCGCCGACGCTCCGTCGCGCCACGACGCCTGTCTGGGGGAAGCCAGTGCCATTGCTCAACGGGCGGGATTTGGCCGGGTGGCAGCCCCTCGGCAGCGCGCCGAGTCAGTGGCGGGTGGAGCAGGGGGTGCTGCACAATGTCGCCTCCGGCGCGGACTTGGTCAGCACTCGCCGCTTCACCGACTTCAAGTTGCACGTGGAGTTTCGCTATCCAGCCGGGAGCAACAGCGGCGTCTATCTCCGCGGTCGGTATGAAGTGCAGGTGGAGGACACACCGCCGGGCGAGCCGCGGCTGGACGGGCTGGGTGCCATTTATGGCCTGATTGCGCCAAACCAAATCGCCGCCCGCGCGGCCGGGGAGTGGCAGAGCTACGATATCACCCTGAGTGGCCGCACGGTGACGGTGGTGCTCAACGGCAAGACCATCATTTCAGAACGAGAGATTCCCGGGGTGACTGGCGGGGCGCTCGACAGTGACGAAGGCAGCCCGGGGCCGATCTATCTCCAGGGCGACCACGGCCCGGTGGAGTTTCGCAACATCGTCATCACGCCGGTGCGGTGAGCAAGTAGCGTTCGCGGCGAGGCTGCACGCACGAATGCTGGATGGCCTTAGGGCGCGTGCTCAACGATTGCGAGCGTCGACCCGCGCCTCAAGCAGCGCAAGCACCTCGCGGCGCGCCGCAAGATCATGTACCGGCAACACCAGCACATCCCCCGGCTCTGCCCATCGCAACGCCTCGCGCACGGCGTCCACTTCGTCGAGGACGATGACCAACGCACTCACCGGTGTACCGCGTCGCTGGAGTTCCGCGGCGAGGAATGCGGGCACTTCTCCAACCTCGCGTCCCCGTAGGTAGCCGTCGAGTTCCTTGAGCACGATGCGATCGGGCTTCGCGCTCCACGCCACGGCCGCGAGCTCGGCCAGCGCGTCGTCGCCGCGATTTCCCGCCTGGCCGAGCAGCAGCAGCATGCGCTGGTGCGGCACTTTCTTCGCCACCTTGAGCAATCCGGCCAATCCGGTCGGATTGTGCGCGTAGTCCACCAGCACGGTGATGCCATCGAATTCGAAGCGAGTCATTCGCCCCGGATTGTCGCCCGGCTGGCTGCCGAATCGTGCCAGTCCGGTCGCGATGATGTCGGCAGGCACGCCGAGCTGGCTCGCAGCGAGTGAGGCGGCGAGAGCGTTGGTGATGTTGTAGCTCGCCGTGCCCGACGCCGTCAACGGCATGGCTTCGATGGCACCCAGGTCGTGTTGGGTAGTGCCGTCGTCCAGCCAGAGGTGGCCCGCTTCGCACCACGCGTCGATCGGTTGCACCGCCCCGGTGCGTCCGGCGGTCGCGAACCATCGCACCGGCAGGTCGGCGGGGAGCTCCGCTTTGGTGAGAGAAGGATCATCACCGTTGAGCACCAGCACGCCGCCAGGTCGCAGCCCCTTCGCCGTCACCAGCTTCACCTGGGCCAGATCAGCCAGCGAGCGCACGCCGTATTCGCCGAAGTGGTCGGCCTCGATGTTGGTGATCACCGCGACGTCGGCGCCCAGCACCCCGAGTCCACGCCGAAGAATCCCTCCCCGCGCCGTCTCGAGCACGGCTGCCTCGATGGACGGCTCAGCAATCACGCGTTGGCCGCCAGCGGGTCCGGACCAGTCACCCGCCTCCACCGCTTCGCCGGCGATGAATACGCCATCGGTGCAACTCCAGCCAGTGCGCCAGCCGTGCGCCGTGGTCATCGCGGCAATGAGTCGGGTGGTGGTGGTCTTGCCGTTCGATCCGGACACCAGCGCGACGCGCATGTCTCGCGGGGCGCGGTGGGCCAGTTCGCTCGTGGGCGCGCGGATCTCCATCGCGGCCAATACGGCGAGTTGGGAGATGGCAGCCGACTCCTCCCGCGACAAATCACCCGGAGAGAGGAAGGGGGGATCGTCGCCGAATCCCGCCGATCTCGCAGCAGCCTGCCACGCCCATTCGTTCACCTCGGTCGCGGTGAGCAGGCGATCACCCGGCGCAGTGAAGGCGAGCACGAAGTGGCCAGATTCCTCGACCACGGCACAGGTCGGCTTCGGCCAGCCGAGACGGTGGCTGAGGCGAAGGACATTGGCCTCCCAGGCCGCGGCGATCACTGGCGCCGCAGCCGGGGGCGCCTGGCCCTCCAGCACGACGCCGGGACGGTCGAGCCAACGGGAGGGGCCGAACAATCGCCGCGAATCCGAGAAGTCCAACTCGGTCAGCCCCGCCGCCTCGTCGGCGCTCAGTCGTCGACCTCTTGCGCCAGTCGGACGCCGCGTTCGTCGCGGACCAGCGATGCGCCATCGAACGGGACGCTGCGTGCACGAGGCGGCGGGGTGGCGGGCACGGTCGGGAACTCGCCGGTGGTGCGCGGGAGCGAGGTCGCACCCTCGGGACGGAATCCGGTGACCTGATTCCAGGAGCGCTGCAGGGAATCGGCGAAGATGAGCAGGAGGTCGCCGCCGAGGGCGGATTTCAGCGCATGATCGATGGCGGCCTCCTCATCGGGGATTTCTGTCACCAGGGCGGGATCGACGCCGGCGGCCGTCAGCGCACGCGCCAGGAGCCGGGGCACCTCGTCACCATCGCGGCCGCGCAGCGAGTCGTCGCGGCGGCAGATGTACTGGTCGAAGTGGCCCGCGACGGCCTGGCCAATGGCGGCGATGTCCTCGTCGCGTCGGTCGCCGGGTGCGGCCAGCACCACGAGGCGCCTTCCCGGCACATCCAGACGCTGGGCCAGTTCAACCATGGCGCTCACCGCATGGGCGTTGTGGCCATAGTCCAAAATGACGCGAAAGGGATGGTCGGAATAGACATTCATCCGGCCGGGTGCCTGGAAGAACGAAGTGTCGAAGGTGCGCAGGCCGCTGCGGATGCTCTCGAGCTTGATGCCCATCGCAAAAGCCATTGCCGCCGCGAACATCGCGTTCTGCACGTTGTGCATGGCGCGGCCCTCGAGGGTCGCGGGAATCAGGTGGGTCCACAGCAGCGGGATGTGGGCGCCGTGATCGTACAGGGTGATCATCTCGCCGTTGACACCCGCCTCGAGGGCACACGCTCGCCCGCCCGCCCGGATGTGCTCGCGCACCAGCTCGTGCGCGGGATTGATGGTGACGTAGCAGAGGTGCTTGGAGACGGTGTGGGCGGCCATCTTCAGCACCAGCGAATCGTCGGCATTGAGCACCGCGGTGTCGCGTGCCACCTCGACGACCACCCGCTTCACCTCCGCGAGTTGCTCAAGGGTGTCGATCCCTTTCAGGCCGAGGTGATCGGCCCGGATGTTCAGCACTGCCCCGACATCGACATGGCGTGTGCCCATGCCGGCGCGCAGGAGCCCTCCGCGGGCCACCTCGAGTACCGCGACATCGATGCCTGGGTCGCTGAGCACCATGCGGGTGGAGGTCGGTCCGGTCATGTCTCCCTCGACGGTGCACTGCCCGTTGATGTAGACGCCGTCGGTGGTCGTGAGGCCGGGGGAGAGGCCGGCCATCTGGCAGATGTGGGCCAGCATGCGCGCCGTGGTGGTCTTGCCGTTGGTGCCGGTCACCGCGGCGATCGGCACCACGCTTGGCGTCCCCTTGGGGAAGAGCATGTCGATCACCGGCCCGGCCACGTCCCGCGGTCGTCCTTCGCTTGGTGCGGAGTGCATCCGGAACCCGGGGGCGGCGTTCACTTCGCAGATGCCGCCGCCATGCGTCTGGTAGGACTGGGTGATGTCTTCGGTGAGGAAGTCCACGCCGCCAACATCCAGGCCGACTGCCTTGATGGCGCGCACGGCCATCTCAGCGTTGTCGGGATGAATGATGTCGGTCACGTCGGTGGCGGTACCACCGGTGGAGAGATTGCCGGTCGCACAGAGGGCAACCCGTTGCCCCGCGATCGGCACCGTCACGGCCGTGATGTCGGATTTGCCGAGGAACTGGAGGGCCAGCGCGTTGAGCTCGAGGCGAGTCAGTACCTTTTCATGCCCGATGCCACGGCGAGGATCCCGATTGACTTCCTCCACCAACTCGGCCACGGTCGACTGACCATTGCCAATGACATGGGCCGGTGTGCGTCGAGTCGCCGCGACAAGGATGCCGTTGACCACGAGCAGTCGATGGTCATCGCCTGTGACATAACTTTCCACGATCACTGAGCGCGACACCTCTTGGGCCAGCGTGAATCCGGTGCGCACCTGATCGTCCGTGGTGAGGTGGATGGAAATGGCCCGACCATGGTTGCCGTTGTAGGGCTTCACCACGACGGGATATCCCATGCGTCTGGCGGCCCGCACGGCCTCATCGACGCCCTGCACCAGCTCCTGACGTGGCACCGGGAGTCCCAGTCCGGCCAGCAGTTTGTTGGTCTCCTCTTTGTCGCTGGCAAGCTCGACGGCAATGTGCGAAGTCCGACCGGTGATGGTCGCCTGAATGCGCTGCTGGTACTTGCCGTAGCCGAGTTGCACCAGTGAATAGGAATTCAGTCGCAGCCAGGGGATGTCGCGGGCTTCGGCTGCGTGGACCAGGCTCGCGGTGCTGGGGCCGAGGGCGCGCAACTGGGCATAGCGGATGTAGGCATCGCGTGCCTGCGCAAAGTCCCAGCCGGCTGGGATCGTGTCGCTCGGCCGGCACTCATCGGGGAGCAGGGAGTGCAGCAGGCGGAGAGCGAGTTCACCGGCCTCGATCCCCGTTTCGCGCTGCTCGTATTCGTAGACCACGTCGTAGACGCCGGTTGTGCCGGCGCCGCGGGTCTTGCCAAAGGTGACCTTGATGCCCGCGATGCCCTGCAGTTCGATCGCGACGTGCTCCAGCACGTGGCCCAACCAGGTGCCTTCGTCTTCCTGCAGCCGCCGGATGAAGCCGCCCGGTTCACCATAGCTGCAGCCATGTTCGTGCAGGCCGGGGAGCAGGGCGAGGAGCGGTTCAATGAAGGCCGGGCCGAGCCGACTGGTGGGCCACTGCTCCAGTTTGCCAAGATCGAGCCGGAGGCGAATGACCGGGAAGTGGGCGTACAGCGACGGGCCGACATAGACCGCGCGTTCAAGAATTTTCATGCCTTCCTCTCGGGCAGCAGTTCAGTTTTTGCCGATGGCCAACGTTCCGGCGGCGGCTTCTCTGGTGTGCAGGTTGAACAGCGCGCCGCGGGTGAGGATGTGCAGCTGGATTCCCAGCAGGGAGACCGGCTCGTCTTCCTGGGCTCGATCCATGGACGAGAACTTGAGGCCGCCGCAATCGATCACTGTGACCGCGCCGGTGCCCTCGACCTCCACCGTCTCATCCGGTCCGATAAAAGCGGCGGTGTCCTCGTCCAGTCCGAGGCCGATGGCGAATGGGTTGTAGGCCAGCGCACTCAGGGTGCGTCCCAGGCGGTCGCGCTGGCGGAAATGCTGGTCGATGATGACGCGATTGGTGAGCCCCAGGCCGGGTGCCAGGGTCACGCCGCGGGCGTGTGGCGACGCGCCCTCGGCACCGAAGGCAATCATGTGCTCGGAGAGGAAGGCGGCGCCCGCGGACGTCCCGGCCACGGTGACCCCGCCAGCGTTGAGCGTGCGCAGCAGGCGCGACACCGAGGTACCGCCAAGCAATGTGGAGAGCCGTAACTGGTTGCCACCGGTGAGGAAGACTCCGCTGCATCGTGCCAGGTCGGCAAGGCGTCCCGGTTCCGAACAATCCCGCCTCGTATCGAAGTCCATCACCAGCACTTCGGCTGCGCCAAGGTCGCGGAACAACGCCCCATACCGCGGGCCAGTGCCCGAGAGTTGCGACGCGGTGGGAATCACGCCGATCCGGGCGTTGCGGCCGCCCGATACCGCCAGGAACCGTTCGAGGATCACCGGGTTTTCGTCCTTCGCCTCGGCCCCGCCAATCGGCACGATCCAGCCGCGCTGCTCTCCGTCGGGCACGCGAGCCGGGCTCATCGGGTCACCGCCTCGAACCGTCCCACCACTTCGCTCTGGCCATGTCGCAGGTGCCATCGTCCGTCACACATCACGTCGGTGATTCTCCCGTTGGAGTCGAGCACCAGCAGGTCGGCGTCGGCGCCGACTGTGACCACTCCCTTGCCGGCGAGCCGCAGGTGTCGCGAAGGATTGCTCGTCATCGGCGCGAGGGCGACGTCGAGCGGCACACCACGACCGAGCAGCGCCACCAGCGTTTCGGCCAGTGCGCCGAGGTGGCCGATCCCCATGCTCGACACTCGGCCCTCGGCGTCGAAGGTGGGCAGACAGCCGCCGCCATCGGTGGAGACCGAGAGTCGCTCGGGCGGCGCCCCGCTGTCGAGATAGCGCACCACCGCCGACGTCGCATCCCAGGCGTCTTCACCGTCGGCCACGGGGAAGGCGGTGACATCCACATGGCAGCCGTCATGCGCCAGTGCGATCGCTTCGTCGAAGAGGGCGCGCCGGCGATTCACGTGGGTCGGCTGGAAGACCCGGGGCGGCAATTCGCTCCCGGCCAGTGCCTGCCGGATTGGCTCAAGGCCACGGGCGCCGTCGCCGACGTGCAGGTGAAGCACTCCGGCCTTGCCAGTCATCAATCCGCCGACATGCGCCTCACTGGCGAGCCGCAGCAGTTCTTCCGTCGTAGGTTGACTCGACCGGTGATCGCTGATGGCGGACTTCACGCCGATCATGCAGTCCACGGCGGCGATGTCACCGCGGACCGTGCCGGTGAGTGTGACGGGCGGGAGGTGGTACCCTGCGGTCCAGCACCAGGCGCCGAGCCCCTCGGCGCGTAACCCATGAACCGCAGCGACCAGCTCGGCTGGGTGCCGGGTCGCGTCATCGGTGCCGAGCAGCCCGACGGCTGTGGTGACGCCGCATCGGGTGAAGTCGGAGAGGCTGAGCGGCGGCACCTTGGTGCCCGCTCCTGCTTCACCGCCGCCACCAGTAAGGTGCACATGGCTGTCCACGAAACCGGGCACCACCCGACATCCTGCCACGTCATGTACGATCACGCCGAGGCTGGCGGGAAGTGTCGGTGGCGTTTCGCCGATCCAGAGCAGCTTGCCGCCGCCGATCAGGAGGTGGCGGAGGCCGACCGGGGTCGGGTCGTAGAGGTCTGCGTTGAGGAGGAGGTGCATCACGGCCGGAAATCTAGCGGGAGCCGGCGTCCGACGCCGTCAGTGTGACGCGAGCCGCGGCGTGCGATGCAGGAGTTCCGGGAGGGTGGTAGTATCCGGGGTTGCAGGCCAGCGCTGACCCGAGAGCATTGAGCGTCACCATGATCGAGCACCGCGTTGTCCACGGCATTCCCGTTCGCATCGAGAACAGCCGCCCCGATATCAGCACCGATCAGGTGGTGCAGCGCCTCACGGCCGCGCTCGATTTGATCGCCAGCTGCGCGCCGCGACGCTACCGACGTTTGCACACGGATATCGTCGGCTTTGTGGTCGAACGCTTCGCCTGTCGGGGTGCCTTCTTTCCGGCGACGCGGGAATGTCTGGTGGAGCTGACCTTTACGGTCAATCCGCAGCACGGCCTGCCGGAAATCGCGGCGTCGATCGTGCATGAGGCCACGCATGCGCGAGTGGCACGGTGGTGCGGCACCCGGCCGATGGCGCATCGTGCTGACGAGGAGCGGCTCTGTCGCCGGGCGGAACTCGAGTTGGGGTTGGCGCTCCCAGTGGGGCAGGGTGAGGTCGTGCTGGCGCGGGCGCGCGCCTCGCTGGCCCTTGCCGATCAGGAGGTCGCGCCGGATGTCGATTGGCGGGAAGCGGCGCGGCGCGTGGCGCAGGTCGATTGGGAGGCGGGGCGCGGCTGAACGGGCGCGGCTGAACGGGGGCGGCTGAACGGGCACGGCTGAACGGGCACGGCTGAACGAGCGCGGCTGAACGGGCGCGGCTGAACGGGGGGGCGGCTACCTGGGTCGACTGGCGCCGAATCGGCGGCTCGCAACCGTTGATCGCGCGTGGTGGGGTGCCGGTGGGCGGCATGTTGGTCCTCCCAGTGTTTGTGGTTCAGCGAGGATGTAATGGTCCTCCGCACCGAGCTCCCTATGCAGTCCAATTCGCCACTCTTGCGCCTTCTGCAGTCCAATTTGCGTGTCCGTCACTTCTCACCACGCACCGAGGAGGCCTACACCGGCTGGGTGGTGCGTTATGTCCGTTTTCATGGGCTCCGGCATCCCGTCGAGCTGCGCGAGGCTGAGGTGCGGCGATTCTTGGTGTATCTGGCCGAGGAGCGGCAGTTGGGAGCGAGCAGCCTCAACCAGGCATTGGCGGGGTTGCTCTTTCTCTATCGCGAGGTGCTGCGTCAGCCACTGCGCGATTTGGGTGCGTTGCCGCGGGCGCGGGAGTCGAAGCGGCTGCCGGTGGTGCTCACACCGGAGGAGGTGCGGCTGGTGCTTGCCGAGCTGCGTGGGGTGATGCAGTTGGTGGGGCTGGTGCTCTATGGTGGCGGGATGCGATTGATGGAGTGTTTGCGGTTGCGGGTGAAGGATGTCGACCTGGCGCGGGGGGAGCTGATGATTCGCCGCGGGAAGGGCGCGAAGGACCGGGTGACGGTCCTACCGTCGGTCATTCGCCACGCTTTGGGTCGACACTTGGCGCAGGGAGCTGAGCGGCATCGCGAGGATTGCGCGTTGGGCGCGGAGAGCGGCTGGGTGATGTTGCCGGGGGCGTTGGATCGGAAGTATCCGGCTGCTGGGCGGAGCCTGCCATGGCAGTGGGTGTGGCCGGGTGTTCGACGGCATCAGGAGTCAGCGGGGGGGCGTTGGTGGCGGCACCATCTGCACGAATCGGCGGTGCAGCGGGCGATGACACTTGCTGTCCGGCGGAGCGGGATCGGCAAGCGGGCGAGTTGTCATACGCTCCGGCATTCGTTCGCCACGCATCTGCTGGAGGGCGGGTCGGACATTCGGACGGTGCAGGAGCTGTTGGGGCACCGGGACGTGACGACGACGATGATCTACACGCATGTCCTCAATCGCGGCGGGTTGGGGGTCACGAGTCCTGCGGACCGGATCGGGCTGGCTAGCCTCCTTGATGGCCTATCCGATTAGGCCGACTGGCGGTACACTCCGTGGAGTTCGCCCCGAGGTAATGGGGGCTAAGTACTAGTTATGCCGGTTGCCTACTACCCCTTGCGGGCCGTATAGACTGAGTATATACATCCGCCGTGGCCAACGACATCCGCGACCGCCTCGCCCAGTGCACGGGCTTCGAATGGGACGAGGGCAATACCCTCAAGATTGTCGCGCGCCATCCGGTCACCCCTGGGGAGTGCGAGCAGGTCTTCTTCCATGAACCGTTGCTCGTCATCCCAGACGACGGGCATTCCAAGGCGGAGCGCCGGTGGGTCGCCCTCGGGCGCACCAGTGAGGGACGGACCCTCACCGTCATCTTCACCCTGCGCGGGGAGCGTATTCGCCCCCTGTCGGCCCGGCCCATGAGCCGGAAGGAGCGTCGGCACTATGCCCAAGCCCTCGAGTAAACTGAA
>JBBRBZ010000106.1:0-9818 GCA_038205305.1 Gemmatimonadales bacterium | reverse complement strand
GCGCGGGGATGGTTCGGATCGGCCAAGAAAGCTCCTGAAATGACGAGCCCGGGGGTCAGTGACGACGCCCCGGGCGGCGTCTTAGCGTTTGTTTAACGTGGCCGCAAGTCGCGGGAAATCGCCACGGTCTCCATCAATTGTTCGCGCTACACCATCAATCCCATCAGCGTGCGTTCGGCCAAGTATAACAGGAAATAGGCCACCAGCGGAGAGAAGTCGAGCGGCCCCATGGCCGGGAGCAGCCGCCGGATGGGATCGATCAGCCAACTGGTGAGGCCATAGACGATGCGCATGAAGCGGTTGTACGGCGAGACGTTGATCCAGGAGGCGATCACCCGGATGAAGAGGGCGGCGATCAGGATCCGGAAGAGGTAGTGGACCGCCAGGATCAGCAGGTAGCGCGGGCTGGCGTCGGGCACCGACATCACCTGCAGCACCATCTCCAGGATCCATTGCACCACGGCGATCAGCCCCAGCCCCAGTGCGACCGCAATGCCGAGCAGCCAGAAGGAGGCGTCTTGCGGATTGCCGCCGCGCCGGACGATCTGTCCTTCAATGGGGTGGAGTAGGCGATCGCTCCAGCCGCGTACGAACCTGGGCCACGCGCCGAAGGGCTGCAGCTTGCCGGCCCGCACCGCCCAGTGGGTCAATGCAACCAGCAGCGCCAGGAAAAAGATACCCGCGGCAACGACGCGGGTGGCGAATATGATCCAGCCGATCAATTCCGTTGACACTCCACTCACTCCATCACGAATTCACGGGCGAACGCCACATCGAAGGCGAAGGTCTTGGTGCGGGAGCGCGTTTCCATCAGTTCCGAAATTCGCCGCAGTCGGTCAGGAATGGCGAGCAGCTTCTCCTGCGCAGCGCGGCCGAATTCGTCCAGCCCGTCCAGCGCCTCGATCTTCCAGTGCGCCAGCTGGTCCTGGACGATCTTCAGGTAATCACGCGGGCCGTAGATCCCGGAGCGGCGGATCACCTCGGCGAACTCCTTGAACCCCGGAATGGTGAGACCCGGCATGTCGATCGCCGGCATCACCAGCACCGCCGAGCGCAGCGCCTCGTTCGGGTCGCGCGTGAGGATCTCGGTGAAGACGCGCCGATAGAACGAGAAGTGCCGCGCCTCCTCGCTGGCGATCTTGGCCAGGATGCCGCCGAGCACCGGCTCGTACTCGCCCACCACCCGCCCGGTGTTGCCGTGCGAATACTGGGTAGCACGCTCCTGCAGCGTGGTGTAGACGAAGACGCGGTACGGGTCCTTGTCCCACTCGGGATGGAAGCCCGACTTGATGTATTCGAACTTGAGCTGCTCCAGCGTGAGCTGATCGACCGCCGCGGTGTCGCGGATGTAGTCCATCAGCACCTGGCCATGCCGGTCTTCCTCTGCGGTCCAGAGGTTGTTCCAGAGGCGCCAATGCGAATCATCGCCGAGGTAGACCGCCAGCAGCCGATGGAAGTGCGGCAGCCCCTCTTCGGTCAGGGTGTTGAGGGCGAGCGCGGCGCGGCAGGCGTCGGGGAAGCCGGCGACCCGGGCCTTGAGGTCGTGCTGGTGCTCGTCGGGGTCGGTTCCTTCGGGGGCGGCCAGGAGTTGGCTGGGAAACCAGAGCTCGCGCTTCGCCTCATGTTCGGCCATCCAGGTGTGAACCATGGGCTCGAGATCCTTGAGGACCTCGACCTTCCGACCCATCACGCGCGCATCATCCGTCAAGGCCATTGCGTCAGTTCGCCTCGCAGGAGGTCGAGACGGCCGGCGTGTTCTCGCAGGCGATGGTCTCGTTCATCCCGTGTGCCAGCGGCCCACAGGCCGTTGTCTGGGCCGACCGCGCCGCCTCAAGCTGGGTCGTATGGGAGGCCTTGGCGCAATTTCGGCCACCATTGAACTCCACGCAGACGTTGCAGCTGACCTTCTGGGCCGACAGGGTCGACCAGGTGAGCAGGGCGACAAAGCCCAGAATGACGGCCACCGTGAGCAGGGTTTTTGGCTTCATGGAAGGAATCTAGCAGCCAAAAGGGAGAACGGAGAACGGAGATTGGAGAACGGAGATCGCTCTGCCCGAGGCCCCCTCCCGTTCTCTGTTCTCCGTTCTCCGGCTCCTACAGCAGCGTCCCCTTCAAAATCACCAACGCCACGCTGAAGTAGATCACCAGTCCCGTCACGTCGACCAGGGTGGCGACGAAGGGGGCGGAGGCGCTGGCGGGGTCGAGGCCGAAGCGCCTGAGCACGAAGGGGAGCATCGAGCCGGCGAGCGATCCGAAGAGCACCACGCCAATCAGCCCGAGGAAGACGGTGATCGCCACCAGCAGGGCATGGGCGCCGTAGTCGAAGCCGAGCTGGAAGGAGCCAATGGCGTAGTGGTGGGTGGCGAGGAACTGCCAGAGCATGATCCGGAGGAAGCCGATGCCGCCGAGCATCGTGCCGAGGGAGAGGCCGGCCGGCAGCTCGCGCACCATCACTCGCCACCAGTCCTTGAGCAGCACCTCCTTGAGGGCCATCGCGCGGATGATCAGCGAGGTGGCCTGCGAGCCCGAGTTGCCACCCGAGGAGATGATCAACGGGACGAACATCGCCACCACGGCGGCGCGCTCGATCTCGGTCTGGAAGTGCTGCATCGCCTGGGCCGTGAGCGTCTCGCCGACAAAGAGGATCGCCAGCCAACCGGCGCGCTTCTTCAGCATCTGGAAGAAGCCGATCTGCAGGTAGGGCTCGTCGATCGCCTCCATGCCGCCGAACTTCTGCACGTCCTCGGTCTGTTCGCTCACCAGGGCGTCGATGATGTCGTCGACGGTGACGATGCCGAGGACTCGGCGCTTCTCGTCCACCACGGGGATCGCGAGCAGGTTGTACTTGGAGATCAAGCGGGCCACGTCTTCGCGGTCGACGTAGGGTCCCACCGCCACCGGATGGCGTGAATCACCGATCTCGGAGAGGAGGGTGTCGCCCGACACCATCATCACCTCCCGCAGCGAGATCACCCGCTCGAGGGTGTTGTCCCCGGGCCGCAAGACATAGATGGCGTAGACCGTTTCCTTGGCGTTGCCCACCTCGGCGATGTGCTTCTTGACCTCGTCGGCAGTCCAGGTCGCCGGCACGCCGACGAACTCCGTGGTCATCAAGCCGCCGGCCGATGTCTCCGAGAAGTTCATCAGCGTGCGGATGGTGTCGCGCGTCGGGGCGGGGAGCAGGTGCATCAACCGCGTCCGACCCTCGTCGGTCAGGTCGCGGAACAGCTCCACCTGCTGGTCGGCGGAGAGCGCTTCCACCAGCGGTGCCGAGACCGTTTCGTCCAGCCCCTCGAAAAGCTCGCCCCGCCGCTCGAGTTCCGGTTCGTCGAGCAGCTGAACGGCCAGATGGAACGGCAGCGCGGCCACCACACGCGTCGCTGCCTCCAGCGGCAGCCCATTCAACGCCTCGGCAATGTCAACCGCGCGGAAATGGGCGCAGGCCTCGACGAAATCATCTTCGTCGCCGCTGAGCAGATAGAGCAGTTCTGGGGTGAGGCTGGGAGGAGCGGTCATCGGAGCCCTCCGCTACTTCTTGGGCAACCCTGCCGTCTCGTCGCCGCCCTTGCCGTCGGCGATCGGGGCAATCTGAGTCGTCCAGCCGCCCTGGAAAGTGACGACGAGCCGGAAGCCGAGGGTGTCGGCAGTGACGGTCTTCACGTCGGGGAACTTCTTGGCGTAGGCCATCGCCGCATCGGCCTGCTTGGCATAGTCCGCGGGCGTGGTGCCGGAGTGGTCCTTGCCGTATTCCCGGCCGATCGCGACGGCGATCGCCTGTTCGGGGCCGTACTTGGCGTATTCGTCGGGGGGCATCAACCCCTTGCCGTTGGACACGTAGCTGTACCGGTCATAGTCACGGCAGGCGACGAGGGAGAGCAGCAGGAGCATTGGAACGAAACGGCGCATCGGGGCGTTCTCCGGGCGAGGTGGCATCGGCGGACCGGGGCGAAAGGTAACGAGCGATGGCGAAACGGTCATCCTTGTCCCCTTCCCGGCGCTACCCTACCCTTCCCGCCGACAACCGAACCCCGTGTAGGAGCTGTGCCATGAGTGCCAATATCCCTCTCCCGGTCAACGAACCGGTCCTCAACTACGCCCCCGGCTCGCCCGAACGGGCCGCCCTCCAGGCTGCCATCAAGGAGCTGGGCGCCACGGTGACCGACATTCCGGTGGTGATCAACGGCCGGGAGCATCGGACGGGGAAGACCATCAAGATCTCCTCCCCTCAGCGCCACGAGCACCATCTCGCGACCATCCATCAGGCCTCCACCGAGCTGCTCCACGAGGCGATCCGGGGGGCGGTGACCACCCAGAAGGAGTGGGAGCACTGGTCCTTCGCCGATCGGGCGGCGGTCTTCATCAAGGCGGCCGACCTGCTCGCCGGTCCTTGGCGCCACCGAATCAACGCCGCGACGCTGTTGGGGCAGGGGAAGACGCCCCATCAGGCCGAGATCGACGCGGCCTGCGAACTGATCGACTTCCTCCGTTTCAATGTGCACTTCGCCGAGAAGATCCTCGCCGAACAGCCGATTTCGTCCCCCGGTGTCTGGAACCGGATGGACTACCGGCCGCTCGAGGGGTTCATCTACGCCATCACGCCGTTCAACTTCACCGCCATTGGTGGCAACCTCCCCACCGCGCCGGCGATCTTCGGCAATGTGGTGCTCTGGAAGCCCTCGACCACAGCGATGCTCTCCAACTGGCTCTTCTACCAGCTGCTGCGCGAGGCGGGGCTGCCGCCGGGCGTGATCCAGTTCGTGCCGGGCAACTCCGCCACGGTGAGCGATGTGCTCATCGCCGATCCGCATCTCGCCGGCATCCACTTCACCGGCTCGACCGGAGTCTTCCGCCAGCTCTGGACCGGCGTCGCCAACAATCTTCCCAAGTACCGCTCCTACCCGCGCATCGTGGGTGAGACCGGCGGCAAGGACTTCATTCTCGCGCACCCGAGTGCCGACGTCGAGGCGCTGGTGACGGCGATGATCCGTGGCGCCTTCGAGTATCAGGGGCAGAAGTGCTCGGCGGCGTCGCGCGCCTACATCCCGCGCTCGCTTTGGCCCAAGGTGGAATCGCGGCTCAAGGAAGAGATGGCGCAGATCAAGCAGGGCGATCCGGCCGACTTCTCGGTGTATGTGGGCGCGGTGATTGATGAGCGCGCCTTCACCAAGCTCGAGAAGGTGCTCAGCGCGGCCAAGGCCGACAAGCGTTGCCGCATCGTCGCCGGTGGTGGCGCCGATCGCAGCGTGGGGTGGTTCATCCAACCGACCGTGATCGAGACCACCGATCCGCGTCACCAGGTCATGACCGTGGAGTTCTTCGGGCCGATCCTCGGTGTCTACGTCTACGAAGATGACCAGTGGGATGAGACGCTCGCCTTGGTCGATTCGGCCACCGACTACGCGCTCACCGGCGCGGTCTTCTCCCAGGATCGACGCGCCGTGATCAGCGCGGAAAAGGCGCTGCGCCACGCTGCGGGTAACTATTACGTCAACGACAAGCCCACCGGTGCAGTGGTCGGGCAGCAGCCGTTTGGCGGTGCGCGCGCGTCGGGCACCAATGACAAGGCCGGCAGCATCCTCAATCTCTATCGCTGGGTGTCACCGAGGACCGTGAAGGAAACGGGAGCGCCGCCGACCAGCTGGCAGTATCCGTATCTGGCAGACGAGAGCTGATCGCCGATGATGGAGCACGGAGCACGGAGAACAGAGGGGCTACGATATCGGGCGAAGTTGGTGGTGATGTGCGCCCTGAGCGTTGTTCCCGTTCTCCGTTCTCCGTTCTCTGTTCTCCGTACCGGTCCCAGCTACACGCTTTCCGCCCTCGACGGCACTTCTTTTCTCGAAGTCGTCAACTCCTCTGTGGTCTCTCGTACTGCTGGTGCGGAATCTCGACGCAGCCTGGCGCGCGCGGCGCGATTCGGGATCACGCTCTCGCATGACACGCTGCTGGTCAGCATCGATTCGCTCGATCTCACCCAGAGCGGTGACGGCACCACGCGGAGCTTCGATGCGGGTGGCGTGCTCGGGGGACGGTGGAAGCTCTTTCTGGCCCCGAATGGTGCACCCAATGTGCTGCTCCGTCCTTTCGTGCCGGAAGAGATCACCGACGTGAGTGATGTGGCTGCGGCCATGACCGATTTCTTCCCTCCGGCGCCGCCACAGCTCGTTGTCAATGGTGTGCGCACTGACACCGTCGGCATTCGCTGGCAACGCCGCCCCGATTCCGCCGGCGTCGAGCGTTACCACTGGAGCCAGACTCGGCAGCATCAAGGGGTGCGCACGGTGGCCGATACCGTGGCGTTGCAGGTCCACGAGAACACCACGGAGAGTGGCGAGATGGCATGGCTCCGGGCCGGGGCGCCGGTGGCGTGGACGCGGATCATTCATTCCGAGGTCACCTCGACCATCCGCAACCGGACGGTGCAGTCGGTGCTCGACCAACGGATCGTGGTGCGGCGCGAGCGGCCTTGACGACACTGGAGAACTTGCCGCCAGTACCGAGTTGTTGCTGGCGCGTTACCATTACGGCTGAATCGATGTCGCGTTGCCACTTCATGTTGGAGTCTCACATGCGTCTCGTCACCATGCTCACCGCTGCCCTCGCCATCGTCGGTGCTGGAGCGCTCCCCGCGCAGCGGCCGTCGGCCACGGCGCAGCGCGAGGCGCGCGACATTCTCGCCGAGATGATCGCGATCAACAGCTCGGTGGTACGGGGCGCGACCACGCCGGTGGCCGAGACACTTGCAGCACGGTTCCGGGCGGCCGGTGTCCCGACCGCCGATATCCAGCTGCTCGGCGCCGATGACAAGGACCAGAACCTGGTAGTGCGAATCCGCGGGACGGGCACTGCCAAGCCGGTGCTCTTCCTGGCGCACCTCGATGTTGTGGACGCCATGCGGGACGACTGGTCGATCGACCCCTTCCAGCTCACCGAGAAGGACGGCTGGCTCTACGGCCGCGGCACCGGTGATGACAAGGGCCCGGCGGCGACGCTGGTGGCGGCGGCACTTGCGTTGGTGCGCTCGGGGCAGGCGCCCACGCGCGACATCATCCTCGCGCTCACGTCGGGTGAAGAAGCGTCTGGTGAGTCGGGCGCGGCATGGCTGATCCGAATGCACAAGGATTTGGTCGACGCCGAGTATGTCTTCAACTTCGATGCGGGCGGGCCGGCGATTGAACACGATGTGCTGCGGTGGATCGAACTGCAGGGCGCCGAGAAGGTCTACTGGACAGTCACGTTGAGCGCGCGGAATGCCGGTGGTCACAGCTCATTGCCGCGGAAAGACAACGCCATCTACCAACTCGCCGATGGGTTGAAGCGATTGGAGCGGTGGCAGTTCCCGATCCATCTCACCGCGGTGAGTCGGGCGCAGCTGACTGCCCGGGCGCAATTCGTGCCGGCCGCGGAGGCCGCCGCGATTCGTGCTGCACTCAAGCAGCCGCTCAACATTGCTGCGGCCGAGGCGCTTGCCGCGCGTACGCCGGTCTACAACGCGCTGCTCCGGACCACCTGCACACCGACGATGCTCTCCGGGGGCCACGCCGAGAACGCGCTGCCGGCGCTCGCGACGGCGACGGTGAATTGCCGGATCATTCCGGGTGAGTATGCGGCCGATGTGTTGCGGGTGCTGAAGAAGGTCGTGGGCGACACGGGGATTTCCGTCGCCGAGATCTACCCTGCCAAGCCATCACCGCCATCACCGTTGCTGGCCGACCGTATTGATCTGGTCACCCAGGCCGCGATTGATACCTGGGGGAAGGCGATCCCGATCACGCCGGTGCAGGAGAGTGGTGCCACCGACGGTCTCTTCTTCCGCAACGCCGGCATTCCGGTCTACGGCGTCACGGGCATCCCGATGCCGACGGATGAAAGCCGGGCGCACGGCCGGGACGAGCGGATTCCGCTGAAATCATTCGAGGATGGGGTGACGTTCGCGACGGCGCTGATGCGGAGGGTGGCGGGGGGGCGGTAGGGGGTGCATGGTGATGTGCACCGCCGCAATCGCCGTGTGTACCAGTTGCGATGGTGGCCCGACCAGCCCCGCTGCAGACCCAAACATCGTCGCCACTGTGCAAGTTGCCCCCGCAGCCGTCGCTATTGTCGCGGGGAGTACGATTCCCCTCACGCTGGTGATTGAGCCGACTCTGCTATCAATGCCAGTGGAATCCTCCCTTCCCTGGTCGGGCGATGGTTCACGGTTGCAGCGTCTGATCTCGATGCGATGAGACTCGTTCATTCGGTCCTCTGCCTCGGCCTGCTGACCGTTCGACTCGCCGCGCAATCGCCAAGCGATCGGCAGGCCCTTCTCGCCTTCCGAGACACCCTCTACCGGACCGGGAGCGCCGACTCCCTCGCCAAGCTTGACTTGCCGAAAAAGCGGCGCACCGCCGACCAGTCCCGGGAAGCGTTTCAGAATTTGCGTCAGGGCTTCCTGCTGCTTCGGTGGGCGGACCTCACCGGTGACTACGCCACGCTGCAAATGGCGGCCGATGAGTTTCGCGACCTCACCGCTCAGCATTCTGACTGGCCCTTCGCCTGGTTCGGTCACGGATTGGCCGAACTCGGCCAAGTTGAGGGGCAGCTCCCGGTCGTACTCAACATCCAGCGCGCGTTATTTGGCAAGGACCCGCTCAAACGGGCCAAGTCGGACATGGCGCGCAGTGTCGAGGTCGATTCCCTTTTCGCTGACCAGGTCGCTGCGTTCATGGTGACCTCTGTGCGCCAAGATCAGGACCTTCGACTCGACCTGGCACTTGGGGTGGCGCGGGCAACCGGCGACATGCCAGGTGCTCACGACCCGGCGCTGCTGTTCGCGCGCGGTATGGTGGAGCGCGCAGCAGGGGCCCTCGACTCTGCCCTGGCCCTGTTGAGCGAGTACCGACAGCGCCGACCGAGTGAGCCCCAGGGTCTGCTGGAAGGCGCGACGGCGCTCCTTCAGGCGGGGATGTTCGAAGGGGTCACGCTCTGGTATCGCGGGCTGCTCCTTGCCAACGATGCGGTGGTGGCGCTGTACCGTGACGACCTCGCCATCGTGATGCCAGACTCCACCCTCGCCGCGTTCGACGCGGCCGCGACCGGTGCGGCCAGAGTCGCCCTCGCTCGTCGCTTCTGGGAAAGCCACGATCGCGACGGCATTCCGACACAGGATGAGCGACTCCGAGAGCACTACATCCGCCTCACCCACGCACGCCGGGAATTCATCCCTGCCCAGGCACTCCCCCTGCTCGAACCGCTCCCGTCGGTCAGCGCCCCGATGGATGACCGGGGCGCGGTCTGGGTGCGTGACGGCGCACCAGACATCCGGACCTATGTCGGACTTCCTGGGGTGCGGCCAAATGAGACGTGGTGGTATCAGGGTCGGATGGGCGACACGCTGCTGTTCAACTTCTCGGTCGTGCCACCGGATCCTGGCTATCGCATAGTGACGAGTCTCTTCGACATTTTGGCGAACAGTGGGCAAGCCAAGGTGGCGGGACGGTACCAACAGGCATTCAGCGCGGCCGACAGCAGCCGGCCTCCGTTCGACACCTACGGCGCGGGTCTGCTGGCGCAGACCGCCAGGGAGTTGTTGCTCTTTCGCAAGGACATCCCACTCTACGGCAAGATGATGGGCGCCGGGATCAAGGAATCCGCCGCACTCCAAGCGGACGAACGCAAGCTCGGTGCGCAAAGCATCGCGCTGGAGGACAGCTGGCGCCTCAGCTACGAATTGCCGCTCCCGGCATCGGTGGACATCGTTGCCTTGGGAAGCGATCCGGCGACCTCGGCGCTGCAGGTCGCCTTCGCGGTGCCTTCCTACAGCATCATCCCCACCCGCG
>JBBRBZ010000105.1:0-9884 GCA_038205305.1 Gemmatimonadales bacterium | reverse complement strand
ACGTTCGGTCGCCGGCTGCCTCGAACTGGAGCATGCCGACGTGCGGTGGATGCTGTCCGTCGATGGCAACGATCTCGAGCTCGCGGGAAAGTCCGGCGGCACCCACCGGGCCCTCACCATCGATGGCGAGGCGTTCGAATTCTCCGAGGGCTTCACCGATCTGCACACGGTGGTCTATCGCGAAATCCTGGCAGGCCGTGGCTACGGCATTCGCGATTGCAAGCCGTCGATCGAGCTGGTCCATGGTCTCGACACGCTCCCGGTGATTCCAGGCGGCGCCGAGGCGCACCCCCTGCTCGCCGCGATGCTGATCCGGCGGGCAGGCGAGGCACCCGTCGCTGACCGATAGCACCGCGGTGCGGTATCTGCAGCATGAGGGCGCTGCACTCGCCTACCAGGCGATCGGGGCCGGACCAACCCTCCTTCTCTTGCATGGCGGACTGTCGGACTCCGAGACCGACTTCAGCTCGATCATCCCAAGGCTCGCTGAGCGCTTCACGGTGGTCGCGATGGATACGCGCGGCCAGGGGCGCTCCTCGTGGGGGGGCACCTCGCTCTCCTATCGCCGCTTTGCCGACGATGCGGCCGCGTTGCTGAGGCATCTGGCGGCAGGCCCTGCAATCGTGATGGGGCTGAGTGACGGTGGCATTGCCGGCTTGCATCTCGCAGCGCACCACCCGGTCGCCGTCGTGCGGCTCATCACCATCGGCTCGAGCGCCGACATCTCCGGCGACACACCACTCGGCGGCCCCGCGATCCGCGAGTTCACCGCGGAGATGTTTGCGATCAGTCAGGCGAAGCGTCTGGCCCGGTGGCGCGAGCTCAGCCCAGCGCCCGAAGAGATTCTCCCCTACATCAACGCACTGATGCACCAGGTCTGGCGCCTCCCCGTGTACATCACTCCGGCGGAGCTTGCGCAGATCACGGCAGCGACAGCAATTGTGCAGGGTGACCACGACGAGTATGTCACGCTCGAGCACGCCGCTGCACTTCAGGCTGCCATCCCGGGCGGTGTGCTTGCGATCGTCCCCGACGCCACGCATCTGATCCTCGACAGCAATCCGGTTGCGGCTTGGCGCGTGCTCGCTCCGCTGCTCGGCTACTGACCAGGAGGCAACCGGCAACGTTTCCTGCCAACCTCCCCGCCGCGTCGGGCGTAGCACTTTATCTGGGTTCGCTGCCTGACTGGGGCTTCAGACCGGGGTACACTTCTTCCCGGGGGAGTGGTTCCGAAGTGGGACGCCCCCTTGCCCCACCGTTTCTTCACAACTTCCTGCCAACGCTTGCCTACGGTGCCGAGTGGAAGCCACTCTCGAACGCCTGTTCACCTTTTTCTTCAAGTATCCGCCGCGCGTCTTTCAGCGCGGCGAGCTGCTGCTTGCCCCGGCGCTGCCGCTCCTTGCCCTCGGGCTGATGCTCGGCGCACTGGTGATCCTGGTGGTCCTGATGACCCGCAACCTGCGGGTGAAGCGGCCGGTTGACCGGCTGGTGATTGGCGGTATCCGGGTGGCTGTCTTCCTCGTGGTTGCTGGCTGCCTGCTCCGGCCGACCTTGGCGCTGTCGAGTGCCGTCGCTCAACGCAACGTGCTCGCTATCCTGCTTGACGATTCCCGGAGCATGCTGGTGAAGGACGTCGAAGGTGCCAGCCGCCTTGATGTCGAAACGCGAACGTTCGCTGATTCGGCGGCGCTGGTGCAGCAGCTCTCGAAGCGGTTTGCGCTCCGCTTTTTCCGCTTTGGGCCCCAAGCCGAGCCGATCGGGACTTCCGCCGCGCTCGCAGGCAGGGGGACCCGGACCGATCTTGCCGCCTCGCTGGAGGCCGCGCGTCAGGAGCTCGCGGATCTTCCCGTGGCGGGGATGGTGTTGGTGAGTGATGGTGCCGACAACGGGGCCACGTCGATGGCCCCGACGCTGCTCTCGCTCCAGTCGCGCCATGTCCCAGTCCATACCGTGGGTGTCGGGCAGGAACGTTTCGCCAAGGATCTGGCGATTGAGCGCTTCGCTCTGCCGCGGACGTCGCTCGAGGGTTCCGGCACCAACGGCTCGGTCTCGGTCACCGTGCGCGGTCTCGGTGGCGATTCCACCGACGTTGCCATCGAGGCCGATGGACATCTGGTCGCCTCCGCAGGGGTTCCCCTGCCGAAGGGACGCGACATCGTGGATGTTCCGGTCCGACTGCCGCCATTGGCCGCAGGAACGCACGTGATCGCCGTGCGGGTGAATCCGCTCCCAGGTGAACTGGTCACCGAAAACAACGAAACCCAGACGCTGCTACGGGTCCGACCCGGCCGGGAGAAGATTCTCTATGTCGAGGGAACGCCCCGACCGGAGTTCGCCTTCATTCGTCGCGGCGTCGAGGGAGACAGCGCCCTGCAGCTGGTCGGCTTGCTGCGGAGCGCGAAGGGGAAGTTTCTGCGGCTCGGCGTGGACGATTCCCTCGAACTTCTCAGCGGCTTTCCTTCACGGCGTGCGGACCTCTACGGCTACCGCGCGATCGTGCTGGGCGACATCGAGGCCTCGTTTTTCACCGGGGACCAGCTGCGGATGCTGGCCGATTTCGTGGACCATCGTGGCGGCGCAGTCATTGCCCTCGGCGGCCACACCGCGCTCGCGGAAGGCGGTTATCGCGGCACGCTCTTCGCCGAAACGCTGCCATTCGACCTCGAAGGCGGCAAGGTCGAGCCGAACGACAGCGTGGCGACCTTCATGCAGCCAGTGTTGACGCCCGCAGGTCGAGTCCACCCAGCGCTCCAGCTGGGCGTGACGCAGCTGCAGTCGGAGAAGCGCTGGGACTCGCTCCCGCCGCTGACCGCCGTGAATGACCTGGGCCATCTCCGGCCAGGCGCGACACTGTTGCTTGAGGGCCGAACCAAGGCCAGCACCAAACTTCCCCTGCTGGCCTTCCAGCATTACGGCCGCGGCGTGACGATGCTCCTCGGCGCGCAGGACAGCTGGCTCTGGAAAATGAATCCGCGCACTCCGGTGGAGGATCACGCCTTCGAAGATTTCTGGCGGCAGACCTTTCGGTGGATGGTGGATCAGGTGCCCGATCGGGTGGAGCTCACGACGGAGCCGGAGCACGCTGGGCCGGGCGAGCCGGTCACCCTGCGCGCCCGCGTCTCTGATTCGATCTACATGGACGTCAACGATGCGTCAGTCGCCGTGCGCCTCACCTCGCCGAGCGGGCGGACGCTCGAGGTCCCGCTGGAGTGGACGCTGCGGGACGACGGCAGCTATGTCGGGCAGTTCGCACCGGACGAACAGGGGACCTATTCGCTCACCGCCATTGCCACCAAGGGCCGCGATTCCACCCGGTCCGCGGTGGCGGGGTTGCTCGTCGATCCCCGCGGCGCCGACATGGATCGGGTCGAACTGCGCACCGGCGTGCTGCGACAGCTGGCGGAGGAAACGGGGGGCAAATACTATCCCATCGGCGATCTCACGCACCTCGCTGATGACGTCGTGCTCACCAAGAGCGGCATCACTGCGCGCGAGTCGCGCGACCTGTGGGACATGCCGATCGTGTTGCTTACGCTCTTGCTGCTCCTCGGGGTGGAATGGGGGTACCGCCGGTGGCGCGGGCTCGCCTGATCGCGCTGGCACTTGTGCTGCTGCTTTCCCGGCCGTTGCAGGCCCAGGGGAAGAGTGGCGGCGTGCACGTGCTCCTCGTCACGGGCCTCTCGGCAGAGCCGCAGTACGCTCGCACCTTCGCACAGGCGGCGTCGACAATCTACGATGCCGCCAGAAAAGGCTGGGGCGTGGCCGATTCCTCATTGATCTACCTCGCGGAGGACCCGACTCGCGATTCCGTGCGGATCACCGGTGTCTCGAATCGCGAGACGATCCAGCACAGCATCGAACTGCTGTCACGCCAGGTCAAGCCGGGAGACATCGTTCTCTTCTTCCTGGTGGGCCACGGCAACGGTGAAGGGGCGGACTCCAAGGTGAACCTGCCCGGACCGGATCCGACGGCCGCCGACTACCGCCGTTGGTTGACGGCCTTTCCGTCGCAGTCGGTGGTGTTCGTCAATGCGTCGAGCGGGAGCGGCGATTTCCTCGCCGTCGAGTCTGGTGCCAATCGCGTGGTGATCACGGCGACCAAGACCGCTTTGGAGCGAAACGAGACGCACTTTGCTGAATACTTCGCCCGCGCACTCAGCGGCACCGAGGCGGATGCCGACAAGGACGGCCGCGTCTCCGCGCTTGAGGCCTTCAACTACGCGCACGCGGAAGTGGCGAAGTACTACACCGGCAAGAACCTGCTTCAGACCGAACACGCCATGCTCGACGACAATGGTGACGGCAAGGGAACTGCCGATCCCGGTTCCACCGAAGCTGGCGACGGCCGGCTGGCGCGACGCCTCGCCTTCGGCGGCGCGGCGGCCAGCACCGATCCGCGAGTCATCGCGCTCATGAAGGAACGGCGCCTGCTCGAGGCGAAGCTGGATTCCCTGCGTGCGACCAAGGCGACGAGCGATTCGACATCGTATCAGAAGGCGCTCGAACGACTGCTCACTGACATCGCCATCAAGTCGCAGGCGATCCGGGCGCTGCAGAAGGGAGACCCCCGGTGAGCCGGCTCGCATGGCCAGGCATCTTGCTGCTGCTCGGCTCGCTCGTGACACCCGGCGCCGCGTGCGCCCAACGTGAACAGGCGCCAGAGCGGCAGGTTGCCGCGCTGGCGGAGCGTGGCCACGTCGCCGAGGCGGAGGCGATGGCGCGCGCTGGCGGCGCCTCCTTGAGTGTCGCCCTTGGCGATATCCTGGTGCTGAGCGGAAGGCTGGCGGAAGCCGAGCTGCTGTATGCGGTCGCCGTGCGCGACCACTTGCCTTCCTACCGAAGTGCAGAGGCCTCGCTCGCCGAACTTGCGGCGCGGCACGGCCGACTGGCGGAAGCCAATACCAGGGCCATCGCCCTGACTCGTGCCTTCGAGCAGGGAACGCGCTGGTCGGCGCCGGACCAGGTTGCCGCTGCACGTGGGTATGTCGTGCTCGGCTTGACCGATCCCCAAGCAGCCCATGCCGCGCTCACCGTTTTCGATGCCGCTGCAGCGCTCGACAGCAGCAACATCGACGCGAGGGTGCTGGCGGCGAACCTGCTGCTCGACAAATACAACGGCCCCGATGCGGTCGAGACCTTCAAGTCCGCGCTCACGATCGCGCCCAACAATCCTCGCGCATTGCTGGGCTTGGCCATGGTGCAGGCGTTCGAGGGGAATCCCGCAGCGGCCCCTGGTGCGCAACGGGCGCTGGCGCAGAATCCCTCGCTGGTGGGGGCCCACCTGCTCCTGGCCCGATTCAACCTCGAGGCCGAGGCATACGATTCTGCTGCCGCAGGGGCGCGCCGGGCACTGGCCATCGATTCCTCCGCGATGCAGGGCTGGGGCATCCTCGGCTCGGTGTCGTGGCTGGTGGGAGACAGCGCCGGTTACCGCTCGGCGCGCGTTCATGCCGAGCGCATCAATCCGCAACCGGCGGAGTTCTTCAGTGCCATTGCGGAGGCCGCGGCGCGGCAGCGTCGCTACGACGACGCGGTGCGATTCGGTCGCCTCGCGGTGGCGGCCGACTCCACTTCCGCGCCTGGGCTGACTGTGCTTGGCAACAACGAATTGCGCACCGGCGCGATGGATTCGGGACGCAGCCATATTGATCGCGCCTTCGCGATCGACCCCTTCAACTTGTGGAACAAGAACACACTCGACCTGCTCGACCAGCTGAAGCAGTACGTCACCGTGGCGACGCCCCGCTTCCAGATTGTGGTGCCCAAGGACGAGGCCGACTACTACCGGATCTACCTCGGGCCACTGCTCGAACAGGCCTACGACCAGTTCGCGGCACGCTACGAATACCGGCCCGCCGCGCCCATCCGCATCGAGATGTTCCGCAACCACGCGGACTTCTCCGTGCGCGGCATCGGCCTCGCCGGGTTGGGCGCGCTCGGCGTGAGTTTCGGACGAGTGCTCGCCCTCGACGGACCGGCCGCTCGCCCCGCCGGCGAGTTCAACTACGGATCGACCGCCTGGCATGAGCTGGCGCACACCTTCACGCTGGGTTTGTCGGACCATCGGGTACCGCGCTGGCTCTCCGAAGGGCTCTCCGTGCTCGAGGAACGGCGCGCGGGGCGTGGCTGGGGTGCCAATGCGACCGTTGATTTCCTTGCGTCGTACAAGGGCGGGCGACTTCTGCCAGTGAGTCGAATCAACGACGGTTTCGTGCGTCCGGCGTTTCCCGAGCAGGTGACGATGTCGTACTACCAGGCGTCGTTGATCTGCGAAATGATCGAGGCCGAGCGTGGGCCGACGGCGATTCGCGACATGCTGCGCGGCTACGCCGAGGGGCTCGACACGCGGGCCGTGTTCGCCAAGGTCCTGCAGACCACACCGGCGGCCTTCGACCAGCGCTTTGACGGCTGGTTCCGGAAGCGCTTTGCGGTGGCGCTCGAAAACATCGATGCCTGGGATGGGACGGGCCCCCTCGGTGGGACGTATCTTGCGGCGGTGGCCGACGGCGTGGTGTTGCTCAAGGCGGCGCACTTCGACTCGGCCCGAGTGGTCCTCGCCCGTGCCCAGCAACTTTTTCCGGGAGACGGTTCGACCGACGGGGCCGCCTGGTATCTCGCGCAGGTCGCCTACGCTCAGGGCGACTTCGCCACGGAGGCCACCGAACTGGCGCAGGTGACGTCGCACGACGAAACGGCAATGGAGGCCAACGCGAAGGAGTCGGAGGCGCGCGAGAGGGAGGGCGACCTGCCCGGCGCGATGGCCGCGCTTGACCGCCTGCTCTGGATCGCCCCATACAATGATTCCACCCACCTCCACCTCGCCGATCTGGCGGAGCGCGCGGGCGACTGGGCGCGTGTGGTGCGGGAACGGCGAGGGATACTCGCGCTCAACCCGACCGATCGACTCGAGGCGCGCTACCAACTCGCCCGGGCGCTCGCCAAGGCGGGCCATCGCGAAGAGGCGCGCCGTGAGGTATTGCAGGTACTCGAAGCCGCCCCCGGATTCGAGAAGGCCCAGACCCTGTTGCTTGAGCTGCGCGGCAGCGGAGGAGGGAACCAATGAAGTGCCGGATGCTGATCGGCCTCATCGGAGTGATGGCGACGCTGCCGCTCGCGGCACAGCGCCCGGGCCAGAACTCCACCTTCATTCACAATGTCCCCTACGATGGGCGGTTCACCTACGCTCGGATCAAGTACGAGACGGCCGGTGCCACGATGGGGTTCGGCCGATTTCGTGGCAACCGCATCATGTGGAATCATGATTTCCAGACATCCGATCTGAATTTCCCGAAGATCCTCGAGACCGTGTCGACCATCCACGCCCGCACCGATGAGAGCAACGTCTTCACCTTTGATGATCCCGAGCTGTTCCGCTTTCCAGTGGCGTACATCTGCGAGGTCGGGTATTGGGCTCCCGATGCCGCCGAACTCGCGGGGGTGCAGAAATACCTCCGCAAGGGTGGCTTCCTGATCGTGGATGACTTCGGGGGGTATGACTGGGACAATTTCACGGTGCAACTCCAACGCGTTCTCCCCGGAGCCCGACCGATTCGTCTCACCATTGCGCACCCGATCTTCAACTCGTTCTTCGCGATCAAATCACTCGAGGTGCCGGAGAACTATCGCGGTGCCGAGGAGTTGTATGGAGTCTTTGAGGACAACGATCCGACCAAACGCATGATGATGATCGTGAACTACAACTTCGACGTGTCGGAATACTGGGAATGGTCGGCGACGGGGACGTACGCCGTCGCCCCGACCAATGAGGCCTACAAGTTCGGTGTCAATTACGTCATGTACACCCTGTCCCACTGACCACGAGGATTCCGCGTGACTGCCAGCCCATCGCCCGCCGCGTCGCTTGATCGTCCCGATGACGGTGCCCTCGCCGAACAGCTCCACGCTGCCGGCGGTCGCATCACCACCGAACTGCGCAAGGTCATCATCGGCCAGGACCAGGTCGTCGAGGAGGCCCTGATCGCCCTGTTCGCCGGAGGGAATTGTCTGGTGGTCGGCGTGCCGGGCCTCGCGAAGACGCTGCTGATCCACTCGCTTGCCCGGGCGCTGGACCTGAAGTTCTCGCGCATCCAGTTCACCCCGGACCTGATGCCCTCCGACGTGACCGGCACCGACATGATCCAGGACGATCCCGACACCGGGCGGCGGCGGCTGGTCTTCCTGCCGGGGCCGATCTTCGCCAACGTGGTGCTCGCCGACGAGATCAATCGGACGCCGCCGAAGACGCAGGCCGCACTGCTTGAGGCGATGCAGGAGCGGCGCGTGACGGTGCAGGGCAAGACCTACCCGCTCGATCCCCCGTTCTTCGTCTTCGCGACGCAGAACCCGATCGAACTCGAGGGAACCTATCCGCTGCCGGAGGCGCAACTCGATCGCTTCATGTTCGAGACGGTGATCGACTACCTCCCCGAGGAGGACGAGGTGACGGTGACACGTTCGACCACGTCCATTCCACCCGACGCGATCATGCCAGTGGTCAGTCGTGAAGAGATCCTCGCGTTCCAGCAGGTGGTGCGGCGCGTACCCGTGGCCGATGCGGTGGTGCGCTATGCGGTTCGGCTGGTGCGCCTCACTCGGCCCACCACGGAGGGTGCTCCGGATTTCGTGCGGCAATGGCTCCAGTACGGCGCTTCGGTGCGCGCGGCCCAGTCGTTGGTGCTCGGTGGCAAGGCGCGCGCGCTGCTGCAGGGACGGGGACATGTGACCTTCGACGACATGCGGGCACTGGCCAGGCCGGTGTTCCGCCACCGTTTGCTGCGGAACTTCCAGGCGCAGTCGGAGCGGATCACCACCGATTCGCTGGTCGCCAAGCTGCTCGACTTCGTCCCGCTTCCCAAGTCAGGACTCTGAGCGTCGGATGAGTCCCAGCGCGCCCGAGGCTTTCCTCGACCCCAAACTGCTCGGTCAGATCGGCGATCTCGCGCTGCTGGCCCGGGTGGTGGTGGATGGATTCGTGCACGGCTTGCATCGGTCGATGCGCGCGGGTGTCTCCATCGATTTCGCGGAACATCGACCGTACCAGCCCGGCGACGATTTGCGCCGCATCGACTGGCGGGTGTACGGGCGGACCGAGCGCTTCTACATGAAGACCTACGAGGCCGACACCAACGCCGACGTGATCTTCGCACTCGACGCCTCCGGGTCGATGGACTACGGCCAGGACACGGTGACCAAGTTCGACTACGCCCGCTTCCTCGTTGCGTCGCTCGCGTGGCTCGCGGTGCGGCAGGGCGATCGCGTCGGCCTCGTCACCATGTCCAGCGAGGACGTGGAAATCATCCCGCCATCGGGGCGTCACCTCAACCTGCTGCTCCACAGCATCGCGCGTACCAAGGCGACTGGTGTCGGCAAAATTCCGGAGATGATGGAACGGGTTGGCCGCCTCAACGGAGTCCGTCCTGGCATGATCGTCCTCGCCTCCGATTGCTATGAGGAGCCGGCCGAGCTGCGCCGGGTGCTCGGCGGACTCCGGGCCCGCGGCCACGACGTGTTGGTCTTTCACCTCCTCGATGCGGCGGAGCGCGACCTGCCCTGGTCGGCACCCGGCAATTTCGAGGATGCCGAGACGGGTGCGCGCATGCCATTGCGTCCCGATGACCTGCGCGACTCCTACCGGAAGCTGATGGATGAGCATCGACTGGAACTGACTCGGGAGTTCGGGTTGGCCGGCGTTGACTACTCGCTGCTCGAGACGGACCGGCCGCTCGACGCCGCACTGCGCACCTTCCTCGATCGCCGGATGCTGGGGAGCAGGTCGCGCTGATGCCATTGGCCTTCCTGGTCCCCGCTTTCCTCGCTGGTTTCGCAGCGCTGGCCGTGCCGATCATGCTGCACCTCCGGCGCCGGGAGCGGGAACGCCCCATGCG
>JBBRBZ010000104.1:0-9921 GCA_038205305.1 Gemmatimonadales bacterium | reverse complement strand
GCTGGTGGGGGTGCTTGAGGGGCTCTTCGCGGTGAACACGGTGACTGGGCTCTGGAATCTCTACGACTCGCGTCACGACCCTGCCGGGCGCGCCCGCCGGATCATCCACTCGGTGCTGATGCTCGCGGCCGACGGCGGCTTCGCCTACACCGGTTCCATCGCCGAGTCGGCGCGGGAGACCAACGGCGGGGCAAATGCCCACCGTTCAGCGGCGGTCGCCTCCATGGGGCTCGCCACCGCGGCAACACTCATGATGTGGCTCTGGAAGGATTGAGATGATACAAGTCGTGCAGTCTCTCGTGCATCTCTTTGCTCCTTGGCAGTCGCTCTACAGCGACAGCAAGGGGGTGTCCGAAGCCGTCACTTCCGGTCACCTCGTGGCGATGCTCTTCGGGGGTGGCTACGCCGTTGCCGCCGATCGAGCAGTGCTGCGCGCCCGACCCACATCACCGCTGGAGGCGCGCCGAATGCTCGGCGAGATGCATTCGCTGCATGTGCCGGTGGTGATTGCGCTGGTGGTGCTTTCGGTCACCGGGGCCGCGATGGCCGCGGCCGACGTCGAGACCTTCGCCGCCTCGCCGGTGTTCGCCGTCAAACTCGGCGTGGTCGCCCTGCTGCTCCTCAACGGCCTGCTGCTGCTCCGCACGGAACGCCGACTCGATCGCTTCGCCCAGGAGGCACCAATGCCCGAGGCCAACACGTCCATTCGCCAGCATGGACTCTGGCGGCGACTTCGCGCCACGGCGTGGGCCAGCGCCGCCCTCTGGACCGCCGCCGTGGTCACCGGTGTCATGCTGACCAACGCCGCCTGATGACTCCCTCCATGCAGTGGAGTACCCCGATGGACGATGCCGTGAAAGCGACCGAGCGCGAGCGCTCGCCGTGTGAGGGTTGTTCCGTGGCGCCCCGCCGCCGCGAATTCCTGCAGCAGATGGGCGGCGCCGCCCTCGGTGCCCTGGTCATGATCGGCATCCCACCGGGACTGGCCGCTGCCGTCACGCCGACGGTCATCCGCGCCGGTCGGCTCATCGGCGCCAATCCGAGCTACCCGCTGCCCAAGTCCGACGGCGTGCAGATCGACAAGGAGAACCAGGTGATCCTGGTTCGGTGGGAAGACCACATCTACGCCTTCAATCTCTCCTGCCCGCACCAGAACACGGCGCTGCGCTGGAACAGCACGGATGCCCAATTCCAGTGCCCCAAACACCACTCCAAGTATCAGCCCGACGGTGCCTTCATCTCCGGTCGGGCGACGCGTTCGATGGATCGCTTCTCGCTGCGCCGCACCGGCAACGAAGTGGTCGTGGACATCGGCGCGATGCACAAGGACGACGTGGACCACGCCGGCTGGGTCGGTGCGGTCGTCGCACTCTGAGGATCAGACCATGGCAGACGTGCTGCCTTCACTCACTACCGCTTCCCCGTGTCACGACTGCCAGACGCTCGATCGGCGGGAGTTCCTGGGGCGCTCGCTCCTCGTCGCCGCTGCCGGCTTCCTCGCCGGCTGCGCCGGGGGCGTCACCACCAGTTCCGTGACACCCACCACGGTGCGCATCGCCGACTACCCGTCGCTTGCCGCCATCGGCGGCATTGCGGTCGTGGACAACGGCCGCACCAGCGGCTCGCCGATCGCTCTGGCACGCACCGGTGACGCCACCTTCGTGGCGCTGTCGCTGATTTGTCCGCACCGGGGCTCCACCGTGCAGTCGCTGGGCACCTCGTTCCAATGTCCCACTCACGGCGCGACCTTTTCCGCCAGCGGGACGTGGACGGGCGGGCAGCGCACCAACAGTCTCTCGCGCTATGGTGCCGTCTACGACGCCACGGCAGGGACGGTCGTCATCAGCTGAGGGGGGCGGGGCGGGCGGCGGAACGGGGGATGATCAGGAGCCAGTGGACTGGGCGGCGTTGAGGCTGTGACCCCATTACCTTCTCCCGGGTTCGGCGCCGTAGCCAAGTGGTAAGGCAGAGGTCTGCAAAACCTCCATCACCGGTTCGACTCCGGTCGGCGCCTCTGAGTCTTCGGTCCGCGGCTGAAGTCGCGGCTCGGTCGCCGCTCGGCGACTACCGCCGCGGCTCGGCTGCCGATCGGCGCTCAATCCGCATCCTCACCGCCCCATCACTCCCCTCCTCCACCACCGTCGCCTGCCACCCCTGCTCGGCGAGCAGGGCATGGAGCAGCGTCGGATTGAAGGGGAGGAGCGCGTCGAAGCCCTCCCCGCCGTGCGCGACTCGCTCCAGGATGACCAAGAGCGGCTCTGGCGGCGGCATCCGCCGGAGATCGAGCAGGCCGGGGGCGATTTCCGGCGACGGTTCTTCGACCTGATCGAGCCGAGTGGCGGGCGGCGTCTCGGCGCGCCAGAACCAGCACGACCAGTCATCCTCGGCGAAGGGGTGGGTGTGGTGGAGAAATCCCTGCTGCCCGAGCAGGGTGAAGAGCGGTCGCGGCTGGAAGGGCGTGCGGAGATGCAGCACACCGCCAGGTGGCATCGTCGCGGCCGCCGCCATGATGCGGGGCAGCGGTGGCTGGCCCGCGCGCAGCTCGTCCCGCAGGTCGAGTTCGACGATCACGGCAGGATCAAAATCAGGCAGGGCGGTATCGCCCGGGGCACCGGAGCTGGTCACCACGGGAGAATGCACCGGAGGGTGGTGGTCCGCCGTGACGGAAGTCTCACCGCCCCACACCGCGTGCCCACGCCCGGAGCTGGCCGGTGGAGACGAGGCGGTAGCGCTTCCCCTTCCTTTCGCGAATCAGCCGCTGCGCCTGCAATTGCTTCAAGCCACGAGAAACCGACTCTCTCGCGGTACCGATCTCGGTGGCGAGCTCCTCTTGGGTCCGCTCGAGGGTCAGGCGAATGCCATCGCCATCGGGGGTGCCGTGTCGATCGGCATAGTCGGCCAGCAGCATCGCCAGCCGGGCCGCCACATCGCGGAAGGCAACGGTTTCCACCAACTGCACCAGATGGCGGAGGCGGGCGCCCAACGCCTTGACCACCGCGGCGGCGACATCGGGGTCGGAGCGGAAGGCATGCTCGAATTCGGCACGCGGCAGGAAGGCGAGTCGAGTCGGGACGGTGGCCACCGCCGTGGCGGGATAGCTGCCGCCGTCGAAGAGGGGGAGCTCCGCCACTGGGCGCCCCGGCCCCTCGACGGTCAGCGTTTGCTCCTTGCCATCGGGCGAGGTACGGAAAACTCGGACCCGTCCCTCCATCACCACATACAGCCCACTGCACTTCTCGCCGGCGCGAAAGAGCGTGAAGCCCGCTCCCACGGCCCTGGGCACGCAGCGCTGGGCGAGGCGTTCGAGCACGACCTCGTCGAGTTCGGCGAAGATCGGGACCTGATGGAGGAGGTGGCGCAGCGCATTCATCCCGCCAATCATGGCCGATGGCCCGGAACGTGACAAGCGTCACGGCGGCCCCCGCAACGGGCGGAGATACTGCGCCGTCGCCTATTGGAGCCGTTCCCATGTCGCCTGAGCTCGCTCTTCCTTTGCCGCTGGCTGCCGGTCGGCCGAACCTCCGGGAGGCCGTCGGTACCTGCCGGGGCAGCCGCTGATGGAGCGCTTCGTCCTGCGCTTCCTCAAGGCCTCGCTGGTCTGGCTCGCACTGGGGGTCACCCTCGGCGTCTGCATGGCGGTGCATCCGGCGTGGATCATCTACCGCCCGGCCCACCTGCACATGCTCCTGCTCGGCTTCGTGGCGATGATGATCGCCGGGGTGGCGTATCACGTACTGCCACGCTTTGCCGCGCAACTGCTCTACTCCCCCCGGTTGGCGGTGGTGCACTGGTGGCTGTCGAACGTGGGGTTGGTCGTGCTGGCGAGCGGTTTCGTCGTGCGGATGCACCAGACCACGGTGGGCATCTGGCTGCTTGGTGTTGGAGGCACTCTGAGCGCGTTCGGCCTTTACGCCATGGCCTGGAACCTCTGGCGCACCCTCGAACACGCCATCATTCCGGCGACGCGACCGACCCCCGCGGGGCGACCACTGCCCATGTCGTCGCCGACGCTGGGACGCTGAGGCGTGTCGCCGCTTTCCCGCCGCTTCCTCGCCACCGCCGCGTTCTTTCTCGTGAGCGGCTTGGGGCTTGGCTTCTGGATGCTGGTGCGGCGGGAATTGTTCGGCATCTGGCCGGCACCGCACCTGGTGAGCGCCCATGCCCATCTGGTGCTGGTTGGTGCCGTGATGGAGACAATCCTGGGGGTGGCGATCTGGCTCTTCCCGCGCCCCGCCCGTGACGATAGCCGCTACCGCCCCTGGCTGGCCGAGGCGGCTTGGTGGTTGATCAGTGGCGGCACGGTGCTCCGCGCCGTAACCGAGGCCTCGCGGGCCTGGAGCGACAGCACGGCCCTCAGATGGTGCGTCGTGATTGGCGGTGGCATGCAGCTGCTCGGTCTGGCCGCCGGCGTGATCTACCTGCGACCGCGAATTCGGTCGGCCGGCGCGGGGCTGCGCTCCCGCGATTGAATTGGCGTGAATTGAGGTCGGGATGAGAGTGGACCGCCACGCGCTCCTCCCTCCTCCCTCCTCCCTCCTCCGTTCTCCGTTCTCCGTTCTCCGTCGTTGTGACAACCGTCACGGCGCCTTTTCGCCTCTCGCTCGAAACTTGTGTCGTGCCCCCGTGATGACGGTGTGGCACTGAACGGCCCACGCGGGGCCCAGCGCACGAGGCAGGCATGTTGTATCGCAAGGTTCGCTTACTGGTCATGGCTGCTGTCGCGATGGCGGCGGTCGGCTGCAAGACCTCTACGCCGCAGCAGATGGTCTCGGGGGACGCAGCCCAGCGCGTCTACGTGGCGCCGGGCAAGTACGACGAGTTCTACGCCTTCATGTCGGGTGGCTTCAGCGGCAACGTGGTTGTCTACGGCTTGCCCTCAGGTCGGCTGCTCAAGACCGTCCCAGTCTTCTCGCAGTTTCCCGAGACGGGCTACGGCTATGACGAAGAGACCAAGGCGATGCTGCAGACCAGCTACGGTTTCGTGCCATGGGATGATGCGCACCACCCGGAAGTGTCGCAGACGGATGGCGTGCCCGATGGCCGGTGGCTCTTCATCAACGGCAACAACACGCCTCGCGTCGCGCGGATCGATCTGACCCGCTTTGAGACCGACGAGATTCTCCAGATTCCGAATTCGGCCGGCGCCCACGCGTCGCCCTTCACGACGAACAACTCGGAATACATTGTCGCGGGGACCCGGTTCTCCGTGCCGATTCCGCAGCAGGACATGCCGATCGCCGAGTACAAGTCGCGCTTCAAGGGAACGATCTCCTTCATCCGGGCCGACCAGCCCGGCAAGATGGATGTCGCCTGGCAGATCCTGATGCCGGGGTACGACTACGACCTCGGGCACAGCGGCAAGGGTCCGAGTGCCGACTGGTTCTTCTTCACCACGTACAACACCGAAGAGGCAAATACCAAGCTCGAGGTCAACGCCTCCCGCAACGACAAGGACTTCATCGCGGCCGTCAACTGGAAGACGGCGGAGCAGTGCGTCAAGGACGGCAAGGCGAAGGACACGCCGGCCGACTATGTCCACAACTACGTCGACTCCGCCACGCGCATTGCCACGACCGAGCACAAGAAGTCCGTCAAGTTGCTGCTGCCGGCCGACTGCGCCGGGATGGTCTATTTCCTGCCCACGCCGAAGTCGCCGCATGGCGTTGACGTCGACCCGACGGGCGAATACATCGTTGGCAACGGCAAGCTCGCCACCGTCATCCCGGTGCACTCTTTCTCTAAGATGATGAAGGCGATTGCCGCCAAGGAATTTGATGGCGACCGCTACGGCATCCCGGTGCTCAAGTACGAGGCGGTGCTCGCGGGTGAGGTGCAGAAGCCCGGCCTCGGCCCCCTCCACACCGAATTTGATGGCAAGGGCTACGCCTACACCTCGATGTTCATCTCCTCGGAGATCGTGAAGTGGAAGCTCGGGACCTGGGAGGTCGTCGATCGGACGCCCGCCTACTACTCGATCGGCCACTTGATGATCCCTGGCGGCGATTCCCGCAAGCCGTGGGGCAAGTACGTCGTGGCGCTCAACAAGATCACCAAGGACCGCTACCTCCCGACCGGGGCAGAGTTGACGCAGTCGGCGCAGCTGTACGACATCAGCGGCGACAAGATGAAGCTGTTGCTCGACTTCCCGACCCAGGGTGAGCCGCACTACGCCCAGGCGATTCCCGCCGCGATGATCCGCGACAAGCAGATCAAGTTTTTCGATCTCGCAGCGAACAAGAATCCGTATGCCATTCGCTCGGAGGCCGAAGGCGGCATCGAGCGGAAGGGCAAGGCGGTGCACGTCAAGATGGTGGCGATCCGCAGCCACTTCTCGCCGGACAACATTGAAGGGATCCAGGTGGGTGACTCGGTGTTCTTCCATGTCACCAACATCGAGCAGGACTGGGACATCCTCCACGGCTTTGCCGTGATGGGGATGCGGACCGCGCAGCTCATCCTGCAGCCGGGTGAGACCCGTACTCTCATCTGGGTTCCGCAGGCACCAGGCATCTTCCCGTTCTACTGCACCGACTTCTGCAGCGCGTTGCACCAGGAGATGCAGGGTTACGTGCGGGTCAGCGCCGCTGGGTCAACCGTCCCGCTCTCGGCCAATGTGAGCGGCAAGAACATCGGAGCGAAGTAATCATGTCACTCAAGTCGCGCCTCTTGGTGGGTCTGGCCGCCCTGCTGCTTCTGGGAGTGGCGTTCTGGCCCCTCTGGGAGGTGCGACTGCTTGCCCCGCAGTATCCCGAGGGACTTGGGCTCCAGATCCACATCAACACGGTGAAGGGGCTCAAGACCCACGACCTGGAAAGCATCAACGGACTCAATCACTACATCGGCATGCGGGTGATCAACCCCGATGCCATTCCTGAATTGCGCTACATGCCGTGGATCGTGGGGGTGCTCATCCTCGCCGGACTGGCGACCGCGCTCCGTGGCAGCCAGCGCATGCTCTACGGCTGGTTGCTGGCCTTCATCCTCCTCGGTGGGGTCGGGCTATGGGACTTCTGGCGATGGGAATACAATTACGGCCATGACTTGGATATGGAAGAGGCGATCATTGTCGTGCCGGGGATGAGTTATCAGCCACCGCTGATCGGCAGCAAGCAGCTGCTCAACTTCACCGCCACCGCGTGGCCCGCGCCAGGGGCGTGGTTGATGGGCGCTTCCTTCCTCCTTGCCGCCGGTGTGGCCGTCACCGAGCGGCGCCGGCGGGCCGCGGCGGCGTGAATTGGTGGCGCCTGCTGCAGCGGTGCTTCCCGGCTGTCGCGCTGCTTGCTGCGTGTCACGCCGGTCCTCCGGCCATCACCTGGGGCGCGGACGATTGCGACTTCTGCCGGATGACGATCACCGACCAGCGCTTCGGGGCGGTGGCCACGACTGCCACAGGTCGTGCCGTGCGGTTCGATGCCATCGAGTGTCTGGCAGGGTGGGTCGCTGCCCAGGAAAAGCCGCCCCGCGCGCTCTGGGTAATTGACGCGACCCATCCCGGCACCCTCCTCCCCATCGCCGAAGCGAAATTCTACCGTCTCTCCCGTGGCCGCTCCCCGATGGGACGCGGCCTGGTGGCAGTCTCGATCACCGGCGACATCGCGACACTGGGGATCCCGCCGGAAGAGGGCCCGCTCCATTGGGACGAAGTCCGCGCCCTGGTCGCGCGCGATGACGGCGCCGAAGCGTCGCCCGGCACCACGCACTGATGTTCCTTCTCGCCCTGCTCGTCGCGCTGAACCAGCGCCCAGTCGTTGTGCCGGGTCCGGCCAGCGCAACCCCGATCGCCGACGCCTTGGCCCTTGCGGCTCCCGGTGACACGGTCCGGATCGCTGCAGGGATTTATCGCGAACCGACCATCGTGGTGCATCGACCCGTGACGCTCATCGGCGCCCCAGGTGCCGTGCTCGACGGCGAAGGCCAACACGTCATCCTGCGGGTGCGTGCCGACGATGTCACCATTCGCGGCTTCACCTTTCGCAACACCGGTTTCTCCTATTCGGAGGACCGCGCGGCGCTCGAGGTCTCGGATGCCCAGCGCTGCCACATTGTCGGCAACCGGGTGGAGAACGCCTTTTTCGGGATCTATCTTGCGCAGGTCACCGACTGTCTGGTGGACAGCAACCGCGTGGTGGGCGCGGGTCGGCGCGATGAGGTCGGCACCGGCAGCGGCATCCACCTCTGGTCGTCGCGCAATGTCACGGTGCTCGGGAACCAGATCAGCGGCCACCGGGACGGGATCTACATGGAGTTCTCGCATCACACCACGGTGCGGGAGAATCTCAGCACGCGCAACACGCGGTACGGCTTGCATTTCATGTATTCCGACTCCTCCGCATATGTCGGGAATACCTTCGAATCCAACGGGAGCGGCGTCGCCGTGATGTATACGCGGGAGGTGTTGATGCAGGGGAACCGCTTCGCCAACGCGAAGGGGGCCAACGCCTATGGCCTGCTGCTCAAGGACATCAAGAATGCCCAGTTGACCGGGAATACCTTCCAGGGCAACACCACCGCGCTCCTCGCCGATGGCGCCGACGGCATCACGGCACGGGACAATCGGTTTGAGGACAATGGCTGGGCACTGCGCCTGCTCGGCAGCACCGCCGTCGGCCGCTTCGAGGGAAACGCCTTCCGCGGCAACTCCTTTGATGTGGTGGTCAACGGTGATGGCGGCCAGGTGAGCTTCGACGGCAACTGGTGGCAGGATTATCGTGGCTGGGATCTGGATCACGACGGCGTGGGCGACGTGGTGCATCATCCGGTGCGGCTCTTCGCCGTCCTGGTGGAACACTCCCAGGCCACCATGCTGCTGCAGCGCTCGCTCTTCGTGCGTCTGCTCGACGCTGCCGAACGGGCCCTGCCAGTGCTCACCCCGGCGGGCGTGGTGGACCACAGGCCATTGATGCACGATCCCACGGGGGCGAAGCCATGATCATCATCGACGGTGTGCAGAAGCGCTTCGGTCGTCGTATGGTGCTCGATAGCCTGAGTGCCCATTTGGGACGTGGTCGGGTGACCGCCTTGATCGGTCCCAACGGCGCCGGCAAGACCACGCTCCTCAAGCTGCTCCTGGGGCTGGCACGCTCCGATGCCGGGACGATCCGGGTGGATGGCCACCTGCTGGATGGCTCGCCGGAGTATCGCCGGGCGATCGGATACATGCCCCAGATCGCACGATTTCCGGCACACCTGACGGGACGCGAATTGCTGCAGACGCTTGCCGCCCTGCGCCCGGATGCCCCGCATCCCGACCTCTCCCTCGGTGAGGTGCTCGGCGTGATCGCCGAGATGGAACGTCCCCTCGGGACCCTCTCTGGCGGGACACGACAGAAGATCAATGCTGTCCTCGCCTTTGCGTTCCGTCCAGCGACCCTCATCCTCGATGAGCCGACCGCCGGTCTCGATCCGCTCGCGAGCCGGATCTTCAAGGACCACATCCTCGAAGCGCGCAAATCGGGGTGCACCGTGCTGATCACCTCGCACGTCATTCCCGAGCTGGAAGAGTTGAGTGATGACATCCTCTTCCTCTCCGAGGGGAAGGCGCAGTGGGAGGGGCCGGTGCGCGATCTGCTGCTGCGCACTGGGCAGGACTCCCTCGAGCGCGCCGTGGCGCACCTCCTCGGCGGCCCGGCCAAGCTGGCGTTCGCATGAGGCTGCTGCTCCGCTTGCTCCGACCCGCCCTGCGCGAGGCCGTCCGGGGCCGATGGCTCGCCAGCATGGCGCTCGTGCTCGCGCTGATCGGCGAACTGCTCATCCGCTTCAGTGGCGGGGGCTCCACCACCCTGGTGTCGCTGCTCGACGTGGTGCTGGTCATCACGCCGCTCGCCGCGCTGGTGGTGGGCACCATGCAGGTGCACAACGCGCGCGAGGTCACCGAATTGTTGCTGGCGCAACCGGTGGCTCGGCCGACCCTCTTCGCCGGAC
>JBBRBZ010000103.1:0-10000 GCA_038205305.1 Gemmatimonadales bacterium | reverse complement strand
GGATATCCTCGATCGAATGACCGTTCACGACTCACTCGACGAGGCTCTGGCCGACGTGGTCTACGCCCAGGCGCTCACCGGCCGGGAGCGGACCGCCAAGCGCACCGTGCTGCGGCCCCGGGCCGCTGCGACCGAGCTGCTCTCCCGCGGGATGGCCGGCAAGGTCGCCGTCCTGGCTGGCCGGGAGGACAAGGGGCTGAGCAATGAGGAGATCGATCGCTGCGACGTGCTGGTGACCATCAGCGCCAACCCGGCCTATACCTCCCTCAATCTGGCCCAGTCGGTTGCCGTCTACTCCCACGAGGTCTGGGTGGCGCGGGGCGGCGATCAGATCCCCATCAAGCCGCCACGCCACGCCGCTGACCCGGCGACCCACGAGCAGATGGAGACCCTCTTTGCGGACTGGGAGGCTTCGCTGCAGGGGATCCAGTTCTTCAAGAAGCGGGAGCCGGAACGGGTGATGCGGAGCTTCCGGGAGGTCATCTATCGTGCCGCCCCGGATGGCCGGGAGGTCGGGCTGCTGCGGGCAATCGGGCTCGAGATCGGCCACTTCCTCCGACGCCAGGGTATTCAGCCGCCGGAGAGTTGAACCAACTCGTTTGTCTGACTAGCTTTGCGCCCGGCCGGGGGAGTCCACTCGAAATGCTCTCCCTGCCGTCATTCAGACCTCGTGAAATCGTTCACATGCTCGACCTCACCAGGCGGTCAGCGGATATGCGCAAGCGGTTCCTCTATGGACTCGGTGCGGTTGCGACAGCGGTCGTGGCGTTCGCGGCAGTGTCGCGACCCTCGGATGCCCAGCAGCAACCAACGGTTGGCCCCTCGCCGCTGACGACGTCCGATTCGTCGAAGCTGCAGGGTCCCAAACAGCCGATCTTCTTCCGACACGACATTCACGCGGGCCAGTTGAAGCTGCAGTGTCAGTACTGTCACTACACCGTGGCCGAATCGTCAGAGCCGGGCATTCCCGCACTGAGCACCTGCATGGGCTGCCACAATCTGGTCGCTGGCAAGACCAAGGAAAATCAGGTCGAGATCACCAAGCTGAAGACCGCCTGGAGCAAGAAGCAGCCGATCGAGTGGGTCCGGGTGCATACCATCGCCAAGCACGCGCACTTCCCGCACATGCGCCACATCAAGGCGCTTGGCACCCAGGCCTGCGCCACCTGCCACGGCGAGATCGCGCAGATGCCGCAGGTGTACAAGGTCAACAACGTGAACAACATGGGTTTCTGCATCACCTGCCACATCGAGCGGAAAGTCTCGCGCGATTGCAGCGTGTGCCACTACTGACATGACGACTCGACTTCCTGAATCCGGAGCGGCAATGGCCGACGAGTCCACGACGCCAAGCGTCGATCGACGGCATTTTCTCAAGGTCCTCGGCGTCAGCGGCGTCGGCGCCGCGGCCCTCACCGGGTGCTCGACCGACCGAGTGACCAAGCTGGTGCCCTACCTGGTGCAGAGCGAAGACCAGGTCCCCGGCATCGCGACGAACTACGCCAGCACCTGCACCGAATGCAGTGCCGGATGCGGCCTCCACGTGCGGACCCGCGAGGGACGTCCGGTCAAGCTCGAAGGCAACCCGGAGCACCCGACCAACGCCGGCACGCTCTGCGCGCGTGGCCAGGCCGGACTCCAGTCGCTGTACAACCCAGACCGCCTCAAGGCGCCCATGGCACGCAACGCCGCGGGCGGCTTCGACGAGATCAAGTGGGATGACGCCATCGCGCGGCTTGCGGCCAAGGTTGGCTCAGCAGGCGGCAAGTTCGCCGTGCTCAACGGTTACGGGCCGTCAACCTTCACCACCCTGCTGCAGGACTGGACCAAGGCGCTCGGCGGCACGCATGTCGCCTTCGAGCCATTCGCCCGCGAGGCCGAGCGCGCCGCCAACCAGAAGACTTGGGGACGCGACGACCTGCCGACCTACGACTTCGCCGCCGCGACCCACATCATCTCCTTCGGGGCGGACTTCCTCGAGACCTGGGGACCGGTGGTCGAGCAGCAGCGTGGCTTCGCCGCGTCGCATGGCTTCCACGATGGCACCATGTCCCGCCACGTCTTCGTCGGACCCCGCCTCTCGCTCACCGGCGCCAACGCTGATGAGTGGCTGATGGTGCCGGCCGGCAGCGAGGCGCAGGTGGCGCTCGCGATCGCCCACGTCGTCGCCGAACGGAAGGGCCATCCGTTGGCAGGCATGTTGATGGCCTACATGCCCGAGACCGTCGCCAAGGATGTCGGGCTCACGTCGCAGCAGCTGCACGACCTGGCCGATGCCTTCATCGCCTCCGGTCCCTCGCTCGCCGTCGCGGGTGCAGTCCCCACCCAGCATCGTGGCGCGGTCGATCTCTGCCACGCGGTCAACCTCCTCAACGAGGTGGCGGGCAACGTCGGCAAGACGGTGCTCTTCGGCGCCGGTCCCGCCGTCACCGACGGCTTCGGCCGGACCCGGGATCTCTTCGCGTCAATGGGCCGTGGTGAGCTTCAGGTCGTGCTCGTGCACGAGGCCAATCCGCTCTACGCGCTGCCCAAGAGCGGCAAGTTCCTCGAGTCGTTCAAGAAGGTCGGCTTCAAAGTCTCGACCGCGTCGGTGCTCGATGATACCGCGGCGCAGTGCGACCTGATCCTGCCCAACCTGCATTCGCTCGAGCGGTGGGATGACTTGCGGCCGCGCCCCGGCATCACTGGCACCCTCCAGCCGGTCGTCGAGCCGATCTTCCCGGTCATGCACACCGGTGACGTCCTGCTCAAGGTGTCCAAGGCCATCGGCGGGGCAGTGGCCGGCTTCAACGCCGCCTCGTTTGAAGAGCATCTGAAAGCCGAGTGGCAGAAGCGGGCCGCCAGCGGCAAGGCGGGAGACTTCGACAGCTACTGGCGTGGCGCCCTCGGACGTGGTGGCATCTACGAGGCTGCTCCTGCGGCCGCCAAACCGGCGCTCGTCTCCGGCGCGACCCAGATCACCTTCACCAAGCCGGCCTTCGACGGCACCGGTGACTATGTCTTGATGCCGTATCCGTCGTCGATGTACTACGACGGTCGCGGTGCCAACAAGCCCTGGCTGCACGAGAATCCCGACCCGATCACCAAGATCACTTGGCAGTCCTGGGTCGAGCTCCACCCAGACACGGCCGCCAAGCTCGATGTGCGCGAAGGCGAGATCGTCGAGCTCACCTCGCCGCACGGGAGTATCCGGTCGCAGGTGTACGTCTATGCCGGCGTCCATCCCGGCGTGCTGGCGATGCCACTGGGTCTCGGGCACACGGCCTATGGTCGCTACGCCAAGGATCGCGGCGTCAACGCGCTTGACCTCATCGGCGCGGCCGACAGCGACACCTTCCTGCCCTACGTCTCCACCAAGGTCTCCGTCAAGACCACGGGAGACTACCGCAAGGCCGCGCGCGTCGATGGCGAGGCGCGCCAACTCGGTCGCGGGATCGTCCAGTCGATGCCGCTGGCCTATGCGGCCAAGGGGATGACGCCCGAGGAGTCCTACAAGGCCGCCGGTCATGTCGAGGGCGAGAAGAACACCGAACGGGAATTGGCGGCCATCGAGGGCTTCGCCGAAGATCAGGCGAAGGCCACGCAGTATGGCGATTACGCCAACCCGCACCCGAAATGGGGGATGGCGGTCGATCTCTCGCGCTGCACCGGCTGTTCCGCCTGCGTGACCGCCTGCTACGCCGAGAACAACATTCCAACCGTGGGCGAGGAGCAGGTCTTCCGCCGCCGCGAGATGAGCTGGCTCCGGATCGAACGCTACTGGGAGGGCGGGGAAGCGGGCGAGCCGCTCGCCGTCAGCTTCGCACCCGTCATGTGCCAGCACTGCGACAACGCGCCCTGTGAACCGGTCTGCCCGGTGTATGCCGCCTACCACACGCCCGACGGACTCAACGGTCAGGTCTACAACCGCTGTGTCGGGACGCGCTACTGCAGCAACAACTGCCCGTTCAAGGTGCGCTACTTCAACTGGCTCAAGTACAACGAAGTGGCGTTCCCCGAGCCGCTCAACTTGCAGCTCAACCCCGATGTGACGGTGCGAGCCCGCGGGGTGATGGAGAAGTGCACCTTCTGCATTCAGCGCATCCGTGGCGCGCAGAACACGGCCCGACTCGAGGATCGCGAGGTGCGGGATGGCGAGATCAAGACCGCCTGCATGCAGTCGTGCCCGTCGGGCGCGCTATCGTTCGGCAACGTCAAGGATCCGGAGGCCGCGGTGATCAAGTGGAAGCGCGATCCGCGGGGCTATCACATGCTCGAAGAAACCAACGTCCGCCCGTCGGTGACGTACCTCGCGCGGGTCCTCCATCAGCCGCCGGTGGCAACGCCGGCCGGGGAGGCGCACTGATATGGCCGTGATTGCCCATGACCCCAGCCTGCCGACCCAGACGCACGCCGAGGTCACCCGGGACGTCATCAAGACGATCACCGACAAGCCCACTACCGGCTACTACATCCTCGCCGGGTCGATGGCCTTGCTCACCCTCGTCCTCTTCGGGACGCTGGGTGCCTTGCTCAAGTACGGACTCGGCTTGGCCGGCTACGCCCCGCCGATCATGTGGTCGATCTACATCACGACGTTCGTCTTCTGGATCGGTATCGGGCACGCCGGCACGCTGATCTCGGCGATTCTCTTCCTGTTCCGCTCACCGTGGCGGACGGCCGTGTATCGCTCCACCGAAGCGATGACGGTGTTCGCCGTCATGACCGCCGCGCTCTTCCCGATCATTCACATCGGGCGGCAGTGGCTCTTCTACTGGCTCATCCCGTACCCCAACCAGCGCTTCCTCTGGCCGAATTTCAAGTCGCCGCTGATGTGGGACGTCTTCGCCGTTTCGACGTACCTCACGGTCTCCTCGACCTTCCTGATGATCGGGCTGGTGCCTGACGTCGCGGCGATCCGTGACCACGTCAGTGGCTGGCGCAAGAAGCTCTACGCTGCGCTCTCGCTCGGTTGGACCGGAGCGGATTCGCAGTGGCGCCATTATTCGCGGGCCTATCTCTATCTTGCCGCACTCTGCACCCCGCTGGTGCTCTCGGTGCACTCCGTGGTCTCGTGGGACTTCGCCATGTCGATCGTGCCGGGCTGGCACGGGACGATCTTCGCGCCCTACTTCGTGGCCGGGGCGATCTATTCCGGCATCGGCATGGTGCTCACGCTGGTGATCCCCCTCCGCAAGGTGCTCAAGCTCGACCACATGATCACTGAGTACCACTTCGACAACCTCGCCAAGTTGACGCTCTTCACCGGGTCGATCCTCTTCTATGCCTACGGCATGGAATATTTCATCGCGTGGTATTCCGGGAGCACCTTCGAGCAGACCACCTTCTGGCGCCGAGCCTTCGGGCCGAATTGGTGGGCCGGCTGGTCGATGATCATCTGCAATGCGTTCGTGTCGCAGCTGCTCTGGTTCCCGAAGATCCGCAAGAACATTACGTCGCTGTTCGTGATCTCGATCTTCATCAACATCGGGATGTGGTTCGAACGCTACGTGATCTTCGTCGGCTCGCTCGCCAATGACTACATCCCCTATGCTTGGGGCCAGATCAACCCCACCTGGGCCGATTGGTGCATCCTCGCCGGCTCGTTTGGATGGTTCGGTCTCTGGTTCACGCTGTTCTACAAGAATTTCCCGATTGTCGCGATTCAGGAGGTCAAGGAAATGATCCCGATGCCGCGGCGGAAGGCACATGGGGGGGCGCACTGATGGCCAAGGCTGTTGCCGGCGTCCTCGCCCAATTTGACCACATCGATGGGGCCTGTGACGCCATCCGTGAATTGAAGGCCGGTGGACAGAAGGACCTCACGGTCTACACTGCCGCCGCGAACCACGAAATTGAGGCCGCCATCGGTGATCCGGTCTCTCCGGTCCGGCTCTTCACCTTGATTGGCGGACTCACCGGGTGCGCGGCCGGATTCGGCATGACCATCTGGATGTCGCTCGACTGGCCAGTGCTGGTGGGCGGCAAGCCGATTGCCCCGATTCCGCCCTACGTCGTGCTCGGCTTTGAGCTGACCATCCTGATTGGCGCGCTCTCCACCGTGGTCGGTCTCGTCGTGCTCGCCATGATGCAGGCACCTCGGGGCCGGCCCTACAGTCCGCGCTTCAGCGATGACCGCATCGGCATCTTCGTCCCCTGCGGGGCGGACCGAGCGCCGTCGGTCGAAGCGCTGTTCCGTCAGCATGGTTCGGTGGAGGTGACCCGTGACGCGTAAGCTGCTCCTCGCTGCGATGCTGCTGGGACTCGGCGGCTGCAACTGGTGGTACAATGTGGTGCCGTCCCCAGATGATCTCATGCACAAGATTCCTTGGTTCGACGCCATGATCACGTCCAAGGCGGTGCATCCCTACGAGAGCGCCTCGGTGCCGCGCCTCACTCCCGCGGGGTCGGTCCCGGTCGGTGGCGGCGAGGCCGACTGGCACATCGGTTCGATGGTGATGTCCAACTACGTCTTCGACACCAACTACGCCAACCATCTCACCCGGCCGACCGCCGCACCCGCACCGGGTGCGCGGAGCGGGAAAGAAGTCTTCGAGATCTACTGCTCGGCCTGTCACGGATTCCAGGGATCTGGCGACGGGACGATTGCGTCATACTTCGCGGTCAAGTCGCTCCTGACGCCGATAGCCCGTGGCTACGCTGACGGGTACCTCTACAGCATCATCCGCTACGGCCGAGGGCTCATGCCGATGTACGGCGACAAGATCTACCGCCCCGATGAACGCTGGGCGGTGGTGGAGTACGTGCGCTCGCTGCAGGCCAAGGCCCCGCTGACTCCAGCCGCGGGAGCGAAGTGATGAGTTCCGATACTGTCGCCCTGCGCGACCGGCTGGTCGAAAAGAGCGTCACCTCCAACTATGGCACCTTGGTCATGGCCGGTGGTGGCATCGCGGTCGTCGGCCTCGCGCTCTTCGCAATGGCGCTGCTTGGCGCCGGGAGCCACCGGGCTTGGCAGGCGTTCCACGTCAACTGGATCTTCTTCACCGGACTGATGTTCGGGTCGATGGTCATCACCTCGGTCCACAAGATCGCCAATTCGAAGTGGTCGGGTGTCATCATCCGGCTCTCACAGGCAACAGTCTGGTTCTTCCCGGTGGTGCTGATCGGGCTGATCCTCATCCTCACCGTGGGCTATCAGGACATTTACGGCAACATGCAGGCGGCCCTTGGCGGCGTCTCCCCCGGCAAGGCCCGTTGGCTCTCCCATTCCTGGATGGCTGCACGCCTCGTCGGTGGCGTTCTCGCGCTCTTCGGCGTGGGGTGGTGGCTCATTCGCTGCGACATGCTGCCCGACCTGGCCTTGGTGAAGGATCGCGTGACCGGCGCCCGTCGTGCTCGCTACGATCGGATGCTGCAAGGCTACGACGAAGGCGCCAACCACACCCGCATCTACCGGCTGGCCGGTGTCTTCGCGCCGCTCTATGCCCTCGTGATGACCATCATCGCTTTCGATGGCATCATGGCGCTGCAGCCGCACTGGGTCAGCAACCTGCTCGGTGGCTGGTATTTCATGGGTGCCTGGCTGGCCGCACTCATGTTTCAGGCGCTGATGATGCTCTATGCCCGCTCGTCGGCCGGTGGACTCGATGAGTTCATCTCGCCCAAGCAGCGCCACGATCTCGGCAAGCTCTGCTTCGGCTTCACGGTGTTCTGGACCTACCTCATGTGGGCCCAATTCCTGGTGATCTGGTACGGCAACATGCCGGAAGAGACCGGCTTCGTCTTCGCCCGGCTGTGGGGCCCGTGGCGCCCGATCGGCGTCCTCGTTGGTGTCGGCGTCTTCGTGGTGCCGTTTGCCGGCCTGATCGCCGTTGCGCCGAAGAAGTCGCCCCTCACCCTGGGCCTTTTCGCGACGATCTCCCTCTGCTCCCTCTGGCTCGAACGCTACCTGATGGTGCTGCCGTCCATCAGCGCCGAGGCCGGCCCCGTCTTCGGGCTCCCCGAGCTGGCGCCGACCCTCGCCTTCCTCGGGCTCTTCCTGGTCGCCTACGGGCTCTTCGCCAGGACCTACCCGATGGTCTCCCCACGCCTCGCCATGATCACGCTCCAGCGCGAGCAGGGGCACTAGACGGAGAACGGAGAACGGAGAACGGAGAACGGAGAACGGAGAACGGAGAACGGAGAACGGAGAACGGAGAACGGAGAACGGAGAACGGAGAACGGCTGATGGATGACCGATGACCTACGGCTTACGGCTATTGGCTTGTGGCTGTCGATGATGAGCGGAGATCTAGGGCTGGCGAGGTACGGGGGGTTCGTCCTAGGAGGCTCGGACCATAACGGTGCCGAATGGGCGGGCTTCCGAGCCGACGGTTGACGAATCCCACGACCGAGCCGCGTGACGGACCGTCGAGCCGATGGCTCCAACCCGTTCGTTGCACATTGCAACCTAACTCCGCCACTTCACGCCAGTGTAGTGGCGCGAATTGACTTAAGCTAGCCGACGCCATATGATTGCCGGTCCATGGGGAATCAGGTCGTTTTGCCCGAAACCGAGTCCGCACCCGCGCTTCCGATGGGCCACAGAGGCCCCCGCGGGGAGATCCTGTTGCGCCTGAAGCGTGACGGCAGTGCCACGGCGAAGGACCTTGCCGGTGCGCTGTCGGTGTCGCTCAATGCGGTCCGGCACCATCTCCGGGAGCTCGAGGGCGAGGGCGTGGTCTGCTACGACCGGTCCCGCAGGGGGGTCGGTGCGCCGACCCATGCCTATCGGTTGAGTGCCGCCGGACACGGCCTCTTTCCCGATCGGTACGAGCAGACCGTTGCGGCCCTGCTCGACCATGTGGTCCGGACCGAGGGTCGTCCGGCGGCCGTGGCGCTGCTTGAGGCACAGTATCGTGCGCTCGCCGAGCGGCTCAAGGCGGAGACCGCCGGCATGGCGCCGGACGAGCGCGCCGCGGTGATCGCGCGCGTGCTGCACGACGAGGGATACATGGCCACCTGGGCCGACGCCGAGGATGGTGGCCTGCTGACCGAATCGAACTGTCCGCACCGGTTCATCGCCGAGCGCTTTCCCGAACTCTGTGACGCGGAAGAGGCGTTTCTCGCGCAGGTGTTCGTCGGCTCGGTCGAACGTCGCTCGCGGATCGCGGGCGGGTGCGGCACATGCACGTATCACGTGGCGTTCGATGCCGCGCAAGGAGAGGATGGCTGATGGGTTCATCTGTCGAGGAACTGGTCAATCGCGAGTACAAGTACGGTTTCGTCACCGACATCGAACAGGACACGGCACCGCCGGGCCTGTCGGAGGAGACGGTCCGTTTCATCTCCGCGAAGAAGAACGAGCCCCAGTGGCTGCTCGACTGGCGCCTCAAGGCGTACCGTCGCTGGCTCGAAATGGACGAGCCGACGTGGCCCAACGTGTCGTATCCGAAGATCGACTTCCAGGCGATCTCGTACTTCTCCGCGCCAAAGAACAACAAGCCGCTCGCGTCGCTCGACGAGGTCGACCCCAAGCTGCTGGAGACCTACGAAAAGCTCGGTATCCCGCTGAACGAGCAGAAGCTGCTCTCCGGCGTGGCCGTCGACGCGATCTTCGACTCGGTGTCGGTGGGCACGACCTTCAAGGCAACGCTCGCCAAGTCGGGCGTGATCTTCTGCTCGTTCGGTGAGGCTGTGCAGGAGCACCCTGAGCTGGTGAAGCAGTACCTGGGCTCGGTGGTACCAGCGTCGGACAACTACTACGCGGCGCTCAACTCGGCGGTCTTCTCCGATGGCTCCTTCGTGTACATCCCGAAGGGCGTGCGCTGCCCGATGGAACTGTCGACGTACTTCCGGATCAACGCGGCCAACACCGGCCAGTTCGAGCGGACCCTGATCGTGGCAGATGAGGGCGCGTCAGTGAGCTACCTCGAGGGCTGCACCGCACCCAAGCGCGACGAGAACCAGCTGCACGCGGCCGTGGTGGAGCTCATTGCGCTCGACCGGGCGACGATCAAGTACTCGACGGTTCAGAACTGGTACGCGGGGGACGAGAACGGGAAGGGTGGCATCTACAACT
>JBBRBZ010000102.1:0-10030 GCA_038205305.1 Gemmatimonadales bacterium | reverse complement strand
CGCGACGATTTTTTTGCACTCACCACCGACGGCGACTTGATCGCTGCCAACGACAATCACTTGCTGCTCTTCTCGCACATCGACCAGAAATGGATCGAGCTCGCCACCTTCAGCGAGCCCGGTCTGCAGCACATCACGCGAATTGCTTTCTCGCCATCGGGCGACCGCATCGCGCTGGTGGGCGACGAGGCGGCCGCGCCGAAGCAGTAGCGGGCTGCTACCCCCGCGTCGCGCTCGCCCGCTCGGCGCGGACGTTGGTGAGCCAGCCGTGCTCGTCGGGCACGCGGCCGTTAGCCACATCGAGGAAGAGCCGTTGCACCTGCAGGGTGATCGGGCCGGGCTTGCCGCTGCCGACCTGAATTCGATCGACACTGCGCACCGGCGTGATCTCGGCGGCGGTGCCCGAGAAGAAGACCTCGTCGGCCGCGTAGAGCATCTCGCGGGCGAGCGGCTTCTCGACCACCGATAGCCCTGCCTCGCGCGCCAGCGTGAGCACCGTGTCGCGGGTGATCCCGGTGAGCATGGTGCCATCGATCGGCGGCGTGTAAACCGCGCCATCGAGTACGATGAAGACGTTCTGTCCCGATCCCTCGCTGATCATCCCGCCGGGTCCGAGCGCGATCCCTTCGGCAAAGCCGTTGGCCAGTGCCTCCATCTTGATCAGCTGGCCGCCGAGATAGTTACCGGCCACCTTGGCGGTGGCGGGGATGGTATTGGGTGCCACCCGATTCCAACTCGACACGCAAGCGTCAACACCATTCTCGAGCGCACCATCACCGAGATAGGCGCCCCACGGCCAGCAGGGGATGTAGATCTCGATTGGTGAATCGTAGGGGACCATGCCGGCGGCACCGTAGCCGCGGATCACCATGGGACGGATGTAGCACGAATCCATTTCGTTCTTCTCGACCACTTCGCAACAAGCTGCCACCAGGTCGTCGAGCGAGTACGGCAACTCCATCCGGTAGATCTTGACCGAGTTGATCAGCCGCTTGAGGTGTTCCTCCAGCCGGAAGATCGCCGGACCCGCCGGCGTGTTGTAGCAGCGAATGCCCTCGAAGGCCGACGAGCCGAACTGCATCGAGTGACTCAGGACATGCACCTGCGCGTCGGCCCAACGGATCATCGCGCCATCGTGCCAGATCCAGCCCGTCTCGGAGAGCTTCGCCATGGAATCCTCTAGCTGAGTTGGCCTGCACGCGGGGCGCGCCAGACCTTGGATTATAACAGTGACCGCACCGTCCCGCCGTCGACGCAGAGCGCCTGACCGGTGATGTACCCGGCGCGGTCCGAGGCCAGGAAGGCGATTGCCGCAGCCAGTTCATCGGGGCGACCGAGCCGACCGGTGGGCGTTTCAGCTCGCCACACATCATAGACGGCCTCGCGGCTCGCCCCGGTGCGCTGGCCGGTGGCCTCGGCCAGATACTCGAGCCGTTCGGTATCGGTGTAGCCGGGGAGCACCGTGTTCACGGTGACGCCATCAGCCGCCACCTCGTCGGCCAGGGTGCGGAAGAAGCCGGTGACGGCCGCGCGCAACGCATTGGACAGCACCAGCGAAGGCACCGGTTGCTTGACCGCAAACGAGGTGATCCCCACCACGCGCCCCCAGCGCCGCTCCCGCATGCCGGGGACGAAGGCGCGCGCGAGCTCCACCGCACTCCGGAGCAGCAGCTCCGACGCCCGTGTCCAGACATTCCAGTCATGATCGAGCGTGGCGCCGGTGGGCGGGCCGCCGGTGTTGGTGACCAGGACGTCCACTCGTCCGTATCTGGCCATCACCTCAGCGACCGCATGAGCGAGTCCTTCGCTGGTGCTCAGGTCCGCGACCACCGGCAGCACCGGCGCACCCAACGTCGCCAGGCGCTCCACCGCGCGTGTCAGCGACGCCGCATCCCGGGCACAGATGGCCAGTGACGCCCCTTCCCTCGCGAATTCCTCCGCCGCCGCGAAGCCGATGCCGCGACTGCCACCGCAGACCAGAACCACCCGACCCTTCAGCCCGAGGTCCACTTTACTTCTTCTCGCGCAAGTACTTGTCGCTACCGTCGAGCCAATCCTCGCGCGGCGGATTGAAGACATCGAGATCGAGCGTGTCACCAATCGCCAATGCCCGGTGGCGCAGGTCGCCAGGAATCAGCAGCACCTCGCCAGCGTGGACATCGGTGTAGACCTCGCCCGGGGCATCGGCGTGTTCGCCGAGCCAGAATCGCAGGCACCCCTCGAGGATGTAGGTGATCTGTTCATTGTGGTGCTGATGCGCCGGTACCACGCAGCCGTCCTTGAGAAACACCTGCGCGATCATCATCCGGTCGCCGGTGAGCACCTTGCGCGAGAGCAGTGGAGTGAGAGTTTCGAGTCGGGCGTCAGCCCAGCTGTGCTTCGTCGCTTCTGCCATGGAGAATGACCGGTGAGATGTGGGGGAGCTGGAGAGTAGGCGGATCGACCCACGGCTTCAAGGCGGCGACTACCTTCCAGCTCACTCTGCTGGAGCGCGTCGTGCTGCACTTCACCTGCCTGTTGTCACTCGCCGCCATGGCCCCTGGCCAGAACACCAGCACGACGCGCCCAACCGTAGACACCGTGCCGTACTTCCCGGCCACCAACGGCAGCTCGCTCATGCGCAGGAAGTTCACGCTGCCCCACGATTTCGAGGGGGAACTGAACGTCGTGCTGATCGCCTTCAAGCGTGGACAACAGGCCGACGTCGACACGTGGACACCTCACCTCCGGCCGCTCACCGCGCAGGACACCACCCTGCGGGTCTACGAGCTCCCGGTCCTGTCCCGAACGCTCACCCTGATGCGCAGCTTCATTGATGGCGGCATGCGTGGCGGCATTCCCGACACCGCGGTGCGGGCAGCCACCATCACCATGTACATCAACAAGACGCCATTCAAACGCGCCCTCGGCATCACCAGCGAGGACAGCATCGAGGTGCTGCTGGTGGATCGGGCCGGAACGATTCACTGGCGAACCACCGGCTCGTTCCGCGAGGGTGCCCTGACGGAACTGGAAGCGGCGCTGCACCGCTAGGCGTCCAGCACTTCCCGTACCTTCTGTTGCAGGGCAACCACGTTGAACGGCTTCTCGATGAACTGGACACCAGCGTCAAGGACGCCCTGATCGACGATGGCGTCGTCGGTGTAGCCCGACATGAAGAGGATGCGCGCCGCCGGGCAGAGCTCGGCCACGCGGTTCGCGAGATCCCGGCCGTTCATCAACGGCATCACCACATCGGTGAGCAGGAGGTCCACCACCCGGGCATGCCGCTCGAGGACGGCGATCGCCTCGACGCCGTTCGCCGCAGTGAGCACGATGTACCCCGCCGCGCTGAGAATCCGCTCGGCAATCCGCCGCACCGCATCCTCGTCCTCCACCACCAGGATCGTCTCGCCGGCGCCGCGCACGGCCGACCGGCGAACGGGTGTCGAACGCGGCACCACCTCGCCCACGTGCTGCGGCAGATAAATCTTGAAGGTGGAGCCGCGCCCCGCCTCACTGTAGACCCAGATGTGACCGCCGCTCTGCTTGACGATCCCGTAGACCGTGGCGAGGCCAAGGCCGGTGCCCTTCCCCGGCGCCTTGGTGGTGAAGAACGGATCAAAGATCCGCTGGCGCGTCGCCTCGCTCATGCCGGTGCCGCTGTCGGTGATCGCCATGAGCACGAACGCACCCGGTGACACATCGGCATGTTGCGACGTGTAGGCTTCGTCGAGCTGGACGTTGTCGGTGCTGATGGTAAGCTGGCCCCCGCCGGGCATCGCGTCGCGCGCGTTCACCACCAGGTTGAGAATCACCTGCTCGAGTTGCCGTGGATCGGCCTTCACTGGATCGATCGCCTCCACCAGCGCCAGCGTGAGCTCGACGTCCTCGCCGATCAGCCGACGCACCATCTCGCCCATCCGCTCCACCACCCGATTGAGGTCAAGCACCTCCGGCTCGAGCAGCTGCTGCCGCGAGAAGGCGAGCAGCTGCTTGGTGAGCGACGCGGCTCGGTCGCCGGCCTCGCGGATATGCTTGATGTCGCCCCTCAGGTCGTCGTCGGGCGCCAGGGAGTTCATCACGACATCGGCATACGCGATGATCACCGACAAGATGTTATTGAAATCGTGTGCGATGCCGCCGGCCAGCCGACCGATCGTCTCCATCTTCTGGGCCTGGCGCAGATCCGACTCGAGGCGCAGCTCGATGGACACATCGCGGCTGACCCCGACGTAGCTCACCAGCTGCCCCTGCGCGTCCAGCACCGGTGAGATGGTGGAGTCCTGGGTGAATTCCTGGCCGTCCTTGCGACGGTTGACGAACCGCCCGTGCCATGCCCGACCACTGCTCAACGCCGCCCACATGTCGCGATAGTAGGTCATGTCCTGACGGCCACTCTTGAACAGGCGCGGATTCTGACCCACCGCCTCAGCCCGCGAATAGCCGGTGATCCGCTCGAATGCCGGATTCACATACTGGATGGTGCCTCGGAGATCGGTGATCACCACCGATTCGGCGGCCTGGTCGATCGCCGTCGCGAGGCGCTGCCGCTCCTCGACAGCCTGCTTCCGTTCGGTGATGTCCAGGGAAAGGATGAAGAGCCCGTGCTCGACCGGGTCGAACCGCAGTTCGAACCAGGCACTGTGGCCGTCGGGGTAGGTGAACTGATTCTCCATCACCGCGTGGGTGCGCTCCACCATGCACCGAGTGAGGAGCTCGAACATCGGGGTGTACTGGATGCCGGGATAGCAGGCCTGCATCGTCTGACCGACGAAATCGCGCTGAGCGCGCCGCCCCTGGGCTGCCGCCGCCGCGTTGATATAGAGGTAGGTGTAGTCATGCCCGATCAGCTGGCACCCCTCACGGAGGGTGTCGAGCACCGCAGGCAAATCAAAGGGCAGACTACCGGGGTCGCGTGAAATCGGAGATGGCATGGCGCCTCAGGGGTGAGGTCCCGTCTTACAGCCTACCAAGGATACAAGAAAAGGGAACTAAAAGCTCCCCAATCCGCAACCGACGGAGCACCGTCTTACGGCGGTGACAACCGCTCGAACTCAAGTTCATAGCGCACCTGACTGGGTTCACCAGGGTACATCTCGGCGAACGGCCGCCGCCACGGACCGGTCTGGGTGATCCCCTCCAGTGCGTCAATGAAGGCCAGCGCCTGCAGCCAGCTCCTCCCGGGGTCGGTGGGGTCACGCGCCAGGTTCCAGCCGACGATCAGCGGTCCGCTGGCACGGAAGGAGAAATCGGCCCCCCGCACTCGCACGCCATCGGGCGAAATGATGGTGGCAGGGGGCGCGCCGAGCAGCCATTGCCCGGCGATCGCAGCGGTAGAATTCTCCGGCGCGATGGCCAGCTGCTCCAGCGGACGATCGATCCGCAGCTCCAGCACGACGCTGAACCGTCGATGCCCCTCCTTCGCCTCGAGCGTCGCGCGATCGAGCGTCACGCCAATCACCATGCGTTCGTCCGTCGCTGCGACCTCGATCGGGACCGCGACCACCGAGGCGCTGTCATCGATCAGCGGGTGAAGGAAGCCCGGGCCCCCTGCCCGCACCCTGGTGGCCGTGCTCCGTTCACCCACGATCGTCTGCCAGCCCGAAGGCCAGTCCGTCGAGGCGATGCGCGTGAGCGGCGCCGGAATCGCGCCCACTGCTGCCTCACCCAGAACGCCCGACACCGCGTTCCGGTAGAGTGCGGCAACCTCGAGCACGTGCTGCCGTGCCATGGCGATCGGCATGCCATCCATCCAGCGCGGACCCAAGCCAACGTTGTGATCCATTGCCATCACCAGCGCGAGTCGAACGTCGCGCGGCGTCGAATCATTGACCGCACGAATCGCCTGTCGCAGGCGCCAGCTCCAGACTGGTTCGGTAGCGCGCAACAGGTCCCAGTCGCCGCCCCACTCCCCGCGATGCACCGGCAACTCGGCCGCGAAGCGCTGCTCCACGTGCTGGAAGAATCGGTCCGGCATCGCCAACACCATTCGCGCATCGGTCTGGTCGCTGTTCGCGCGCGCCACCGCCTCGGGGAGCAACTGGGCGCACTGGATGTCCCAGTTGTCGTAGGCGTCCTGCACGATCATCAGCGGCAGGTTGCTGCCGCGACGGAAGAGCCCATCACGAATGCCGCGGGTGATGATGCTGTCGCGTCCGAGCGCCGGTGGAAAGCGACCGGGATTCATGGCCGAGGCACACTCGGGCGGCAGCCCCCAGGTCGCGCTGGCCGAGCCGTAGCCGTCGGAGTCGAGGTAGACCAGCAGCCTGGCCCCCTGCGACGACAGCCAGTAGAACGGCTGCCGCACCAGCGCCGCCGGCAGCGGTGGGGAGAAGGTCAGGTTCGGCGCACCGAGCAGGTACTTGATGCCGGCAGCGGCCAGGGCGTCCACCACCGCCTCGGGCAGGGCGGGAACGTCGTTGATCACTGCCACCGTCGGCCGAACCCCCAGCTCGCGCTCCACCCGGTCGAGGTGGAGCGTGAGCAGCCGGAGCCCGTCGGGAAAGGCTGCGGCATAGGGGCTGAGCAGGGTCGCCCCCACCCCGATCTGGCCACGCATGACCAGGGCGCGCAGCGCGGCGATCCGCCCCGGCTGATCGTGGTACCGGTCCAGCCATGCCTCGACCGTCCAGCCACCCTCCTCGAACCAGATGAAGTTGGAGTCCCTTTGGGCTGCTGCAATTGCTCCATCCAGCACCTGGATCCGCCGATCCCGGACCTCGGAGATCGGTGCCGTGAAGCCGATGTCGAGGTGGGAGCCGGGGAGGACGAAAACGGTGTCCATGGCGTGCGCCGGACCACTCGGCGGCCCGCCACAGCCCGGGAGGGAGGTGGCGGTCACCAGAGCAGCCAGGGCGGCGTACGGGGCTGGAAGGCGGGCCATTGGCTCCTTGGGGGGCTGGGGGGAGCTTCAATCGTACCACCCCGGCCGCCCGGGCGCTGATAGTTGCCCCTCCCCTTTCTGGCCCACCCTCTTGCGAAGCACGGTCCGTGGATGTACGGTTCTGTGCGCGATAAGGTAAGGAAGTGGAATTAGGGGGCTTGGCCTTCGTGCCGGCCCCTCTCGTTTATCACTCCACATCGAGTCGCGGGGGCAGCCGGCACGACGCCGGCGCCATGCATCGTGAGGCATCGCTCACGAACAACAATGTGGTTGGTTGTACGGTAAATTCCGCACGTCCGATCTACATCTCGCAGGAGTAGGAAATGCGTACTACAGGCACCGTTAAGTGGTTCAATGATGCGAAGGGCTTCGGATTCATCACCCCCGAAGATGGGCAGAAGGATTGCTTCGTCCATCACTCGGCCATTCAGGCCCAGGGCTTCAAGTCGCTTGCCGAAGGCGAGCGGGTTGAGTTCGACATCGTTCAGGGCGCCAAGGGTCCGGCCGCCGAGAACGTCGTCAAGCTTTCGTAATCTGATCCACTGAGGCTCGCGCCGTAGTACGGTGCACCTCTACATGAACGGCCGGCTCGCCTCGCGTGAGCCGGCCGTTCCTGTTCCACCCCTCAGGGGACCTTCGCCACCGTCACTCCCCACCCTTCCGGATTGTCCGGCGCATCGTCGTTCCAGCGGCTCCAGGAGTGCGACCCGTCGGAGCGCCAACGCAGCACATACCGCCCCGCCTTGAGATCGATCGTCCCGTCGAACTGTCGATTCTTGTCGGCACCGCCGGCCGCATCGGTGGCAGAGTAGCGCATCGTCCAGACCGATCGATGGGTCGTGGCATTCTCGATGGTCGCATAGTCCTGCATCCCGCCCCCCGCACCCTCACCGATGGCGTAGATGGCCACCTTGGCATCGGCGTCGAGATGGAAGCCCACCTCCACGTTGAGGTTGTCGCCCGCGTGATGAATCGCGGCCAACGGCTTGAGCTTCGCCGTGGAGACGACCGGGATCACCGTGGCGGGATCAACCGGACCCGTGGGAACCCACGCGCTCACCCCCCACCCTTCCGGCTCGACTGGCGCCGCCGCATTCCAGTCGCCGAAGGCGTGCGAGCCATCGGAGACGTAATTGAGCTGGTAGTGCCCGGCGGGCAGCGCGAGCACGCCGTCAAACTCGCGATTCTTGGTCGCGCCTCCCGCCGGAGTGGTGGCCGGCTGTTTCATGGTCCACACCCGACGGTGCTGGTCGAGATCCACCAGCCAGGCGTAGTCGGCCATCTCGTTGCCGCTCGCTTCGCCGAGCGCATGGAGTTGCACGTTGGCGGGCTTCTGGAGCACGAACTCCGCCTGCTTCGACTCGTCATCGCCCACCTTGCTGATCGACGCGAGCGTGCCCGACGCCGGGACCGGTTGCCACTCGATGGGCTTGAACGCCGACCGCGCCGACGAGTCCGGCAGGCGGAGCACCAACCCCCAGCTCCCCGGGTCGAGCGGCGGCATCCGCGTCCACTCCGACGGATCGTAGCTGTCGTTGGTCGTGAAGTAGGCGACGTAGCGACCCGCCGGCAGCCGCAGCGTGACATGCTCGACGCGATTGCGGGGGGAGCCCCCGACGGCGGCGGTCTTCGCCCACGACATCCGCCAGACCTCCTGACGACTGTCGGCATTGATGATCCAGCCGATGTCCGACGCATCCCCGCTCGTCATCTCGCCGGTGGCGATCACCTCGAGTGCAGCAGGGCGCCCCAGCGAAAACGCCGTTCGTTCCACCGCATCATGACGCACCGGATGCACCATCGCCACCATGGCCACATCACCCCAGCGAGCGCTCGCGAGCTCACGGAAATCGGCCACCCGGCCTGTGCCGCGCAACGTGATGCCGAACTGATGATAGAGGCCGTCGCTGATATACGGTCCGTCGTACTGGTAGGCGTTGTCGTGTTTGGCCTTGTTGATGATCGTCTTGATGTTCTGCAGGATGTTGCCGCTGCCGAACGAGACCGAGTTGGCGGGGTAGGAGCCGTAGTGCAGCTCATAGGTTCCGGCCGGAAAGGCGATTCTTCCCTCGAATCGATGGAGCCCGTTCGCCTCCGCCACGGTGCGCGCGGTGCGCAGGTCCCACACCACACGCCGGGTGGCCACATCGACAATCCACGCCGCCGCCGGCCATGCGCCGCCCGACCCATTGCCCGGACGCGGCTCGGCGCCCACTGCATCAATCGTGATGGTGTCCGGCTTGCCGAGGATGAAGCCCTGAACGCGATGCTCCCGTGGCGTGAGATCGCGGATCGCGGTAATCACCGCCAGGGGTGCGGCAACGGCGGTGGGAGTGGCGGGGGGTGTTGGCTTCGCCTGGGCAGAAATGCCGGACGTGATCAGCGTAGCAGCGAGCGTCGCGCCAATCAGACGTCGTGTTCCAGCCATGAAACCCTCCATGCGATGCGGGGCAGAATCGATCCGATTCTGCCCCGTACGAGAGGTCACATGAATATGTGCCAAGTAGAAACGCGGACTAGGCGCTGGCACTCGCGTCATCGTGGTCTACTGCGACATGGTCGTCATGGTGAGCGACATCTGCGTCGTGCACGCCGTCAGTGGCGGCTTCATGCACCGCATGGCCGGCGTCATGGCCGTCGGCCACCGCCACCTCGACCGCTGCGCCATTGCCAGCATCGGCGTGGAGGTTCTGGATGATCGACTCCGCGGCATCGTGCCGCTGCTGCAGGATCTCCACCATCTGGTCCATGGTTCCCTTGAGTGCCTCCATCGAGGACTGCACATCGACATGGCCCCCGTCTGGGGCAGCCTCGACGACAGGTGCCCCGACATGTTCCGGCGCGTCCGGTGCGTTGCCCGTGGTGTGGACCTGATCAAGGAAATCGTGCAGTGCCTGCGTAGCCTCGGGGGAGATGTTGCCGTCGATGGTGCTCGCCGAGGCTTCCTGAAGATGCCCGAGAAGGTCAGACAAGTGCTGACCACTGAGATCCGACGCAACCACCTCGCCAATCTTTCCCATGATCTCGGGCGAAAGGCTGGCACCCACCACTCCGCCGAGCTGATTTGCGATGTCCCCGAAGATGCTCATGTTGCCGCCTCCCATGATGGCCGGGGATGACCCCGGAACCTGTTGCCGACCGTCGCTCTCTTCCAGAGGCGAGATC
>JBBRBZ010000101.1:0-10120 GCA_038205305.1 Gemmatimonadales bacterium | reverse complement strand
CCGTCAACTGCCCCAACCACCTCCTCGCCACGATCCGCATCACTTCCCGCTCGCTCGCCTCCGACTCGGAGAACGGCTCCTCGGCAAGGTCGAGCACGCGCAGCGAATCTTCCCAGCGGCCGAGTTCCTGGCGCGCCTCAGCGAGGAGCAGGATCGCCGCGCGCCGCGCGTCACCGGTGAGTGCGGGCAATCCGGTGGAGAGGGCGAGATCGGCTTCGTGCGGCGCTCCGCGGCGGATCGATTCCCGGCCGCCAGCCAGCAGGTAGGGAATCGCCTCCGCCAACCGGTCAGCCCGCACCAGATGCCAGGCGATCTCGAGACCGGGAATTGGCTCCTCCGCGCCATCCTCCGCCAGCAGGCGATCGGCCACCAAGCCATGCAGCATCCGTCGGAGCGGACCCGCCATTGCCATGTAGCACTGGCTCCGTACCAACTCGCTGGCGAACTCCAGATGATTGCCCGCGTCGCGAAAGAGCCGCTGGGTGGTGAGGGTGGTCATCGCGCGCATGGTGCGGGTGACCGAGAGATCCACCATGGTGTACATCGACAGGTCGTTGAGCCGCTTGCCGAGCATCGCGGCCAGCTCCACCACCGAGCGCGATTCCGGATCGAGCGCCGCCAGGGTTTCTTCCACCAGCCGCCGGAACGCCTCTCGGGGGGGTCGATTCTGCGAGACCGCCATTGACCCGAGCGTGAGGGCGAAACACCCATCGCCGTGGCGGCGCCAATCCTCGATCAGCAGTTCGAGCACCATCGGATTGCCGTGGGCCCCACCGACGATTGCCCGCTGGACCGCCGGCCCGAGTGCCTCCGCTGGCGTGACTTCTGCTTCGAGCAACGCGGTCGCCTCGCCCTCGTGCAACGGCCCGAGTGCGAGCTTCGTCAAGTTGATCGAGCGTGCGTTGTCGACGAAGCGTCGCGCATTCGGCGTCTCGGCCTCAAGGGCACTCGAGGAGGTGAGGATCACCATCAACGGCAGATCCTCGATTCGTCGCAAGATCAGGTGCAGCACCGCGAGACTGGTCGCATCGGCGAGGTGGATGTCGTCGACCACCAGCACCACCGGGTGCTCCTGCGCGAGCGCTGCGACCAGCGCCATCACCGCCTCGGTGAACATGATGCGGGCGCTCTCCCCCTCCGTCGGCAGCGGCGCCGGCAGGGTGGGGTAGCGCTGGCGGACCTTCGGGATCAATCGCGCCAGCTCGGCCAGCTGCGGCGGCGGCGTGGTGCTCGCCCCCGGCAGGTCGAGGAGTCGCGTCACCAGCGAGCCGATCACACCAAAGGGCAGTTCGCGTTCGAGCTGGTAGCATTGCACCCGGGCGACACTCGCTCCCTCAAGCGCCACGGTGGTCGCGAAGCGCTCGACCAGCGTCGTCTTGCCGATCCCGCTCTCGCCTCGAATGAGCAGGTGTCGCGGCGTGGCGGTGCGGGCCGTTTCCCAGAGGGCATAGCATCGGCCGAACTCCACCCCCCGGCCGATGAAGACCCGTTCCTTCCACTGCTCCGTCGGCACCGGGGCGACCAGCGCCGAGGGGGCGCCGCCTTCCCAACGACCGCGGCGCAACCGCTCGGCCAGCCGCTGCAACTCGAGAGGCGGCTCGGCGCCCAGTTCTTCGGCGAGCATGGCGCGCCACCGGTCGAAGAGGCGCAGCGCACCGATCCGGTCGCCGGCCAACGCGCGAGCCTCGAGTAGTGCGCGCACTCCCTCCTCATTCAGCGGGTCGAGCTTGGCGAGTCGCTCGCCCAGCACCTCCAGTTGGCCAGCGTCACCGCGACGACGCGACTCCTCGATCCGTCGGCCGAGGCCGCGCTGCAGCAGCGGGAGCAGCCGGACATGCTGGGCGTCCTTCCATAGCTGGAAGTCGGGCGCGTCGTTGAGCTCGAAATCCTCAAGAAACGGTCGCAAGCGGGGGACGTCGATGCCGTCGGGATCCTCCGAGAGCAGCGAGGGGAGGTCGGTCAGCAGGTGGCCGCCGAGGAGGCGGACCGTGTCGCGTCCGGAATCGAAGGCATCGCGGCTCAGCTCGGAGCGCAGGACGGAGAGGGCTGTCGCCAGCGAATGCCGGGCCTCTTCCAGCTCCACCCCCGGCCAGAAGGTGCAGGCCAACCGATCGCGGCGGTGCGCTCGGTTGGGCTCCACCGCGAGGTAGATCAGTAGCGCCAGGTGTTTCCGGGTGCGCAGCCGGATCGGGTCGCCGTCGGGGCCACGCAGCTCGGGGGGGCCAAGCACGGTCAATTGGTACGGCAGCATGCGGGGATCTCCGGCAGGGCGCAGAGGGAAAGGTCGTCCTGATGGGTCAACCATCCATCAACCAGTATCGGGGGTGTCGGGGCAGGGAGGTGTCCCCCTGGGAAGGGCCACGCCCCAAGGATCTTCGCCTTTTCCGGTCGTTCGTCAAGGGGCGGGAAGTAGTTGACGCGCCGTTGATACCCCGGAGCGATGATGGTTGCGGTGGCCGGGTCGGGTCTGAGCCTCCCACCCCCGGCACCATGAGCGAAGTGAAGCGAGACAGTTGGGTGAAACGGGCGCTCCGCCACTCGGGGTGCCCGTTTCGCCTATCCGTGCCGGAAGATCACCTCCTCCTTCCGCGCACAGTCTCCGTTCTCCGTTCTCCGTTCTCCGTTCTTTACTGCTGCGCGACTGCTGCCAGAATCAGCTGCGCCGGGTTGGCGACACCGTCGAAGGTGGCCGTGATCGTATCGGGCTGGGCCACCGTGGAGGCGGTGAACTGGGCGTTCACGATGCCATTGGCATCGCTGGTGCCGGTGGTGGTGCCGAGCGTACCGGAGCTGGCGCTCATGGTGACGGTCACGCCACTTACTGGACGATCCGAGATGTCGGTGACGCGGAAGCCAATGGAGGTGGTGGCGCCCGTGGCGACGGCCGACTCACTCCCCTGCCAAGGGCCAACTTCACTGGCCACGGTGCCCGCGCCAGTCGGAGTGCCGGCAGGATAGATGTCATCGGCCTCGCAAGCGGTGGCGCCGATGAGCAGGGTGGCAGCGAAGAGCACAGTCATGGTGGAGCGGGAGGGGGTGAAATTGAAGCGGCGGACCATGGGATCCTCAACGGTGGTTGCTGGATCGACTCGCCGGATCCGTAGCTTCGCGGAGGCGCGAAGCAATACGAGGCGAGTTTGGACGTGAGCTAATACGCGCGAAGATCCAAAACGTTAAGTCAATACTGAACGTTGCGGAGTGGCAGGATTTTTCACTGAATCCGTCCCACTCCGTGACGTGCTGCCGAGCGCTTCTCAGCTGCGATCAGTCAGCGGTTTCCGTGAAATCGACGACGCCCGCAGTGCCGGTAGTCACGACCACGGTATCGACGCCGGGGGTCGAGCCAAGGGTGAAGGGCACTTGCGCCATCCCGTTCGCGTCGGTCTGGGCGCTGGACGCGCCCACTGAGCCGTTGTCGGCTGACAAGTTCAGGGAGGCGCCAGGGACAGCGTTGCCGTACTGATCGAGCACTTCCACAGCCAGCGCGGTCGGCAGGGCGGATCCGGCAGTGGCCGTCTGGTTGTCGCCAGCAACGATCGCGATGGAGACCGGGTCACCTGCGGTGGCGGTGAAGACGAAGACCGCCGGAGTCGTCACCCCGGCCACCGTCACCGTGACCGTGTCATTCCCCGTCTTGGTACCCACGGTGAAGGTCGTCTGCAGCAGCCCCTCATCACCGCTGACGCCGCTGGTCTCACCCAGCGTGCCTGCCGTGGTGGCGAGCGTGACTGCGACGCCGCTGAGCGAATTCCCCGAGGCGTCAGTCACCCGCACCTGGATGGGAGCGGGAACGGCGGTACCGACCGGGGCGACCTGATCCTGGCCACTCCACGGGATCACATTGGCGGCGGCCCCGGAGGTGGTGGGCGATCCGGAGCAGGCTGCAGCGGCGAGTGCCCCGAAGAGCAGGGCGGCGCGGGACGCGCTGGGCGAGAATGCGGTGATGCGGTTGACCGTGACGATGCGCAGCATGACACGACTCCTGGTGATCCCGTCGTTCGCGATCCGTAGCTTCGCGGAGGTGCGAAGCAGTGCGAGGCAAACTCGGGCGTGAGCGTATACGCCGAAATTTCCCAATCGTTAAGTGAATGCTGAACGTTGTGGAGTGGAAGGATTCGTGTGGTGCGCGGTCCTGCGGCGTGGGACAATCGCACGGGGGCCGGAACGATCCCCGCAGGACGCCGGGAAGCCCCGCTCATGAGTGGCTGTCATTTGGTCGCTAAAAAGTGTCGCAACCTCTTTGGTCACAGCATGTTATGCTATTCTGTTGGGCCGCTGGCACCAGCCTTGCCCTACGTGATGTTGCGGGCCCGCCCGGAGGGTGCGCGAAACGAGTTGCAGCGCTGTCCAACTCCCCCATGACAGTCTGCGGCACTACTGGGAGCTATTGGCATGTCCAACCGTAAAGGCGGATTTACCCTGATCGAACTGTTGGTGGTGGTGGTGATGATTGGCATCCTCGCCAGCATCGCGATCCTCAAGGCGGCCGCGGCGAAGGACAGCGCCAAGCTCGCGGGGCTTAAATCGGACGTCCACAATATCGAGGTGGCACAGGAAGCCTACTACTCCGACAAGCACACCTACGGTAGCGTGGCCCAGCTTAAGAACGCGGGGTATTTCACGGCCTCGACAGGGACCACCCTCACGATCAGCGCGAATGCTACGGGATACAAAGTCACGGTGAAGAACAAGTCCATCAGCAAGAAGCCCGATACCTGCATCGTCCAGGTGGGAAAGGGCGCCGCCGTCAAGGTCGATGGGGTGATGAGCTGTAGCTAGTGGGACCGTTCCGCTCCTCAAGGCCGCCTGCTCCCAGTCAGTTGCCAATTCTCTCTCGGGTGGGATTGTCGATCGACGGGGAGATGTGTCCGTACTTGAGGGCGCCGACCATCACGATCCCGCCAACGGCATTCCCGAACGTGGTGATCGCCAGGAAGCGGAGGTATTCGCTCCACGGCGTGCCCGCCACGAAGACCGAAATCAGCACCTCGACGCTTCCCGCGATGGAGTGGTGAAGGCGCAGCATATAGATGGAGCCGGTGACCAGCAGAATGATCAGGAGCTGCCCGACCGTGTCCCGCGCGGCCGTCACCAGCCAAGAGACCAGCCCCATCATCCAACCCGCAGCGAGAGCACTGAAGAACATCGTCGTGGCCGAGACGTCGAGCGTGGGACCGACCATGTGCTGCACGTCGGCCTTGCCGAAGAGTCCGAGACTGAGGCCGAGGTGCGAGGCGAGCGTCGCGACGCCGAAAGCACCGATGATGTTGCCGAGGTAGACCAGTCCCCAGAGGCGGGCGACCTTGCGCAGGGTGGTCTTGCCCGAGAGCAGTGGCAGGATGGCCAGCGAGGTGTGTTCGGTGAACAGCTCCGAGCGGCCGAGGATGACGATGATGAACCCGATCGCATACGCTACAGCTCCTGCGAGTCGGGCAGTCAGCGTGTTCTCGGTGGTGAGTGCGATCACGGTCGCCACCATGAACGGGCCGAAGCCGATCTCCAGTCCCGCGCTCACTGCCGACAGCAGCAGTCCCCGCGTCGGGCGGTCGAGTTGCTCGTTACCCACCGCAATTTCTTGCCGTAGAATCGTGCTCGCCGGCTTGGTGGCCTCGCCGCTGTCTTCCTGCCTCGGTGTTCCCTCGGCCTTCTTGGTCATGGCTGCGTCCGGATGATTGGTTCGGCCCGTTGGAAGGGGCGTGTGGGGGAGACGACGGAGGGTGGAGATGGGTCACAGGGTGGCAGGACCATCGGCAGCTGCACAATTCCGACATGCACGCCTTTGGAGCGGTGTGCGGTGGCACAAGTCAACGCTCGGCCGGGCGATGATTACAAGCTATTTCGTCGCCAGATATTCCATTGACAAAGCCGGTGGGGGGGGGCATAACTTATGCCATCCCCGTACTACCAACCGAATAGGAATCGTTCGACCTGAACCCCCGAGGTACGGCATGTCCAAGTCCCCCGCCGAGAATCTCCCGCCACTCGGCTCGCCCGACTTTGTACGTGCCATTGAGCGCGTCATCGAGCACTTGGATATCACATCACATTTTGCCGAGGTCGCGCTCGGTATCGCCCACGGACTCACCGAAATCCAACTCGCCGGTTGGCTTCGGATTTCGCCCTATGCGGTGCACGAGCGGATGCGGCGCCTGTTTCAGAAACCCGGACTCGGCAACCGACAGGTGGTGGCTCGCCGAGTGGGCGAGGCCCTCCCGCCGGATCGAGGAGGGCCGGAGAAGCGTGTTCCTCCGGGGCCTGGTTGAGTGCTGCCGCGATGTACCTCCGCCGGTAGCACCTCCGCAGGTAGCCCCCGTTCATGTCTATCGGGGGTGGGGGGCGTGGGGTAGCTTGGAAACGTCTTCATGGGAAGGCTAGGCCGTTCGCTTGTCCCTATTCAAGTCTCGGAGGTCACATGCATATCCGCAACAGAATTCTTCTGGTCATCGCCTGTGCGTGCACCGCGGTGTTGACTGCGACCGGCACAAGTGAGGCGCAAGGACGCGGTGATGCGATGGCGACCGAATCTACGGAGTTGGAGTGCGGCTTTTGTGAGACGAATACTCCAGGGGGTCCGATCACTCACGATTGGGTTCCGTTGGCTTGCTGTGACCTGAATTCAGCGGGATGTTTCGAGTATCCGGATGCTCAACAGTACGGCAACGGCGGGTCGTGTCCTGGCATGCACCGCCCCTGCACATCGACTGAATAGCCGCGCCCGGGCAAGCCCTTCATGTCGAGACGATTGGCGGAGCTCACCCTTTCCGTCGTCCTGACGAGCGCCATCGTCGTCATGGCGGTCGTGTTCGTGCACCGAGAATTTTTCTCCTCGACGGGCACAGGCTCCGTCCCGCCCCCGGCCTACGTTGCTGCGTGGCGCGACCTTGCAGCGTACGGGAGGGTGGAGGGAGATTCCGGCGCCCCGGTTCAGATCGTCGAATTCGGTGACTTGCAGTGTCCGGCTTGTCGCGGGTATCAGGAGGTGCTGCGGGCGGTCCGGAAGCGATTTGGCAACGGGATTGCGGTCCGGTACATCCACTTTCCACTTTCGTACCATCGTCAGGCCTATCCGGCGGCGCGAGCCGCAGAATGTGCCGGACAGCTCGGACGCTTCGAGAAATTCGTCGACAACATCTATTCGCAACAGGACTCCCTCGGCAAGAAGCCTTGGGCCGCGTTTGCGGCGGAATCCGGTGTCGAGGATGGCCTGGCGTTCCAACGCTGTGTCACCGATACCAGCGCGGTGCCAGCAATCGAGCGAGGCAGGTCGATTGGCGCGACCTTCGGGGTCGATGCCACGCCGACCCTCCTGGTGAACGGGTGGCGCTACCGGACCGCGCCGAGCGAGCGAGTGCTGGTGCGCCTCATCAAGGAGATCAAGGCGGGCAAGAAGGTGCCCGCGCTGCCCGACCAGGACACCGCTTCTGCCCTCCTGCCAACTCATGTTATGGCGCACGGCGTCCTGCTCCTCTCGCATCCAGCGGACGCCTTTCGGCGGGCTCCACAGTTCGGCTTGGCACCAACGCCGGACGCAGAAATCGGCGGCGCGCAGGGAGCACCGTTATTCGACCTTTCGGACGCGACAAGCTTTTCTCTTCTCTCCGATGCACAGGTTGCCACCTTTTCGCCTCAGGGTGCCAGGCTGTTCATTTTCCGCTCGGACGGGACCGGGGCACGGCGGATCGGACGACAAGGCGAGGGACCTGGAGAATTCCGAGGGGTTCCCAATATGACCCGGATTCGAGGTGACACCCTGCTCCTTCCTGACATGGGGTTGATGCGGTTGAACTGGGTGCGGGCCTCGCAGGGTGTGGTGCACAGCGAACCGTTGGAAGCAAGGCTGCCCCCAGGTGTCAGTCGGGTCGCTGGAGAGCTATCCGACGGGAGTGTTGTCCTGTCCTCGTCGGGGCGCATCGAGTCTGGAACCCTTGGACGCGTAACCCGACCCGGAGCTTCGGTCGTATTGCTGCCGCCCAAGGGTGCCGGCCGAGTGATCACGAAGGTGCCGGATGTTGAAACAGCTCGCATCGACACTCGGTATGAAGGGCGGAAGGGGACTGAAGATGTTCCCGTGGGCTTCGGGAGGTCCGCGCATATCGCGGTTTGGGATTCGTTTGTGGTGACGGCGCAAGGGGACGGCTATCGCATAGAGCTTCGCTCGCGCGATGGTGCCTTGCGAGCTGTACTCTCCGTTGGGGTACCCCGCCGAGTCGTTACCGCGGCAATGCGACGGGACGACATTGCGCGACAGCTCGACGTGCTTCATGGCTACAAGGAAAAGCCACGTGACTTGGGGGAGAGTGAACGCATCATCCGTCAGACACCCTACGTCGATTCGCTCCCGCCCTACGGTGGGCTGTACGTCTCGAGCCAAGGAATGCTCTGGATCCTCGATCCCGACGCCCCGGGGGATCTGGAGTGGAACGCCACGGCGTTTCGCCGCGATGGCGCGATTGTGATGCGGTTACACGGCCCGATGCAGGCGACGCCAGTGGCGTTTGGAGATGACCGAGTCCTGCTGCGCGCAGTGGACGCGGACGGAGTCGTCTCGCTGGTGGTGAAGCGCTTTCGGAGGGAGGTTGGGAGTGCGAAGCCGTGAGCAGAGTTGCTCGTGCTTCATCCGCTTGGCGAGCGCATGGCCGCCTCGGAACCGGAGGGCGTGCGACCCGTTGTCCCTGCACAGGTAGCACCTCTGCCGGTAGGACCTGCTCGTGTCTATCGGGGGTGGGAAGTGTGGGGTAGCTTGGAAAGGCAGTTGTCGAACGGCTTGCGAAGGGAGGCGAATACGATGAACTGGAAGGCTGCCGAGCGGCCGTTTAGGGGCCTGCGGCATCGCGCGTATCACGCTCAAGACAACTCTCTCGGAGGTGCCACGTGAAGAATCGCACTATTACTCTCTTGGGGTCCGGCGTCATCGGATGTGGCGCACTCGGTCTCTTCAACTCTGTTGCTGCCGCTACACCAAGAGAACAGAATGAAGTGGCCTCGATTTGATGGACACCGCTATCCCCTCGATATTCGAGGGACGGAGGTGTCTGATGTCCAAGATGCGGCGGGCGTTCACGCCCGAATTTAAACAGGAAGCGGTGCGGCAGGTCACGGAGCTGGGCCGACCGGTGAGCCAGGTGGCGCGGGAATTGGAGCTGCGCCCGGAGCAGCTGCGGACCTGGAAACACCAGCTGGTGGCCCGCGGGGCCGTGACCGCCCCGGTCCGCGTCGAGACGGCGGAGGAGGAGCTGCGGCGCCTGCGCCGTGAGCTCGCGGTGCTGCGCCAAGAGCATGAATTTCTGGGAAAAGCGGCGGCGTTCTTCGCGAGAGGGCCAGCACGAGGTACGCCGTGATCGCTCGCCATCGGGGCGAGTACCCGCTGACCCTCATGTGTCGTGTCCTCGACGTGTCGCGCGCCGGCTTTCATGCGTGGCAGCGCCGCGCGCCGTCGGCGCGGGCCACCACCGATGCCGGCTTGCGGGTCCGGATCGCGGCGACCCATCGTCGGGCCCGGCAGGAGTACGGGGCACGCTCGCACCGCGAGGAGTTGCGGGCGGGGGGTCTGCCGGTGTCGCGTCGGCGCACGGGGCGCTTGATGCGGGAGGCCGGCTGCGTGGCGGTGCGACCCCGGCAGTGGCAGGTCACCACTCGCAGCGATCCGACGCTGCGCGTCGCCCCGAACCGGTTGGCGCGCCAGTTTGCGGTGGCCGCGCCCAATCGCGTCTGGGCCGCCGACCTGACGTACTGTTGGACGCAGGAGGGCTGGCTGTATCTGGCCGTCGTGCTGGACCTCTGCTCGCGCCGGGTCGTGGGGTGGGCGACGAGTCGATCGCCGGATCATCACGTCGCGTTGGCGGCGTGGCAGCGCGCGATCGCCGTGCGGCGGCCAGGGCCAGGGCTGCTGTTCCACTCGGATCGCGGGAGCATTTATGCGTGTGGTCCGCACCGCGACGCGCTGCAGGATGTGCAGGCCGTGGCCAGCATGAGTCGGCGCGGCGATTGTTGGGACAATGCGGTGGTGGAGAGTTTCTTCGCCACGCTGAAGCGCGGGCTGGTGCATCGGCAGACCTGGGCCACGCGCAGCAGCCTCACGCGGGCGCTGGTGGACTACATCGACGGATGGTACAATCCCGAA
>JBBRBZ010000100.1:0-10132 GCA_038205305.1 Gemmatimonadales bacterium | reverse complement strand
CTGCGATCACCCCGTCGACGTTCAGCAGGCGCTCCCCTCCCCCATCCACATCCGCGATCGTGAGGATCGACCCTCCACCGTTCGCTTCGCAACCGACCACATTCGCCCGCGAGATGATGTCAACGCCTCTTGAGCGGAAGAGGCCGTTGAGTGACCGAGCGAGGCCCGCAGGATAGATGCGGCTGCCGATTGCCTCCTCAGGGAAAATCAATGAGACCCGCTTGCCAATTCCCGCCAATGCTGCCGCCATCTCGGAGCCAATAAAGCCGCCGCCGATGATGGCGAAGCGATCGCCGTGCTCCGCCAGTTGACGGACGCGACGATAATCATCGAGGGTGCGGTAGTGGATGACCTGATCGCCACCGAATGGCAGCAGTCGCGGCCTGGAGCCGGTGGCGAGCAGCAGCTTGCCGAAGCCATGGATGGCTCCTTCATGGTCCGTCACGCATTTGCCCTCGGGGTCTATCGTGAGGACCGTGCGCCGCTGGTGATAGGTGACCGTACTGCTGTTGGCCTTCCGCCAGATGCTGCTCAGCGGATTGCCACTCCAGAGCCGCTTGGAGAGCGGCGGACGATTGTAGGGAGGATCGGCCTCTGCGGTGATGACGCCGATGGTGCCGGTCGCATCCACCTCACGGATGCCGGTAATTGCCGCGGCAGCGGCCATGCCGCCGCCAACGATCAGATAGGCATAGTCTGGCACGTGTATCCTCACCGAGTGGGACTAGGCGCAAGCTACGCGAGGTGATGCTCTTCTGGCAGGGAGACGCATCGCTCGTTCGGGTTGAGGTAGCCATGCCCCGACGCTTCGCAGCGTTGGACTGGCCTGCGCGGCGACCGTTCACTGTGAGCAGTCGTGATGCCCAACCAAGAGCGCCGCAGAGCGACCTCCAAGACTCTGTGACAAGAGCAGCACCGCGGGACCACGCAATGCCTCCGGTTGGAGCACAATTCGGCGCGACCCCAGGGCGGGATCCACCTTGGTCGTGGTCAGGGTCGGCGGAATCATCCGAGCGTCCAGCGCCAGCACGGCGGCAACCAGTTCCACGGCACCGCTTGCCCCCAAGCAATGACCGAGGAGCGACTTGAGGGAACTTGCGGGAACATCGGCGAGGGTACCCTCGAGACCACGACACTCGGCGGCATCGTTGAGGCGCGTGCCGGTTCCATGTGCCTTGATCCAACCGACACGATTGGGGTTGCTACCGGCGAGCGCGGCCCGAGTAGCCCGACGAATCCCTCCCCCGGATGCATCGGGTGCTGTCATCGAGCCTTCCTCGCCGCTGACACCGACACCTTCGAGTCTCGCGAGCGGCGACGCCCCACGCTGGCGCGCGTGCGCCGCCTGTTCCAGGACTACGACTCCTGCCCCTTCGCCGAGCATGGTGCCGCAGCGCGACTGGTCGAACGGTCGACAGGGTGCGCCCGTCGAGGGAGGCGCGAGAATTCCTGCGGTCCGGAAGACCGCCATGACCTCCGGATCGAGGGGGGCATCCGCTCCCCCCACGACCACCACGTCCGCCTGACCCGAATGGATCTTGGCCCATCCTTCGGCGATGGCCATCGCACCGGAGGTGCTTCCCGCCGACAGGGAGTAGACCGCACCGTGCGCACCGATCTCCTGTGCGAAGAGGGCTCCGCCGGCACCGAACATCATGCGCACCAAGTGACGCGGTGACACCTTGGTCGGGAAGCCGTCCTGGACCCGCTCTCGTTCGATGGCAAGCAGGTCACTCATGGGACCCAATGAGGAACCGTCGATGACGGCGATCCGATCCGGGTCGAGCGTCACCCGCTCGAGACCAGCCTGTTGCCAAGCCTCTCGGGCTGCCACGACAAAGAATTGCCCGCTCCGGTCGAGCCGACCGGTGGCCCGATCCACCACCGGATCGGGAGCCCGGGCCACCCACTGCCCTGCAAGGGTAGCGTCGGCCGAAGCGCGTGGCGACTGGTGCGTGAGCGCCGCACGGAGCGCCCCGGCACCAGCCCCGGCAGCCGTGTGCGCCCCGAGTCCCGTGATCCACACCTCAGCGGAGGTTGGCACGACCAGCCTCCCGTGCCAGCGCTGCCAGCTGCTCATTGAGCCGACGAACGGCGACCCGCGCGGCGCCATGGGGACGCGACGCAATTTCGCCGAGGGTGGCCATATCAGGAGCGGCATCATCGGAGCCGTGGATCCGATACCAACCACTAGTCTGTGCGAGATAGGAGCGTACCATCCCATGCGCAGGCGGTGGGGCCGTGTCAGTGAAGCCGATGCGCACGGTATCGCCCCGCTCGAGATTCAGGTAACGACCATCCTGCGCCAGCAAGGGAGCGAGCGCGTCATCCGTCGTCGAAGCGACGGCAATGAACGGTGACAGCGTCCGCACGAGGGAGGGTGCAACGGTGACGGCTGCGAGGGCGACCTGATCAATGTCCCACATCGCCGGCGCCGATTCGAGTCGCACCCGGACGATCCCGGCCGGCGTGCCGCGCAAGTCGAGCCGCAGGGTCTGCCGCTTGGCGACCTCGGGGCCGGCCTCCCACACTTCACCGGCCGGCCGCCACGTGGCGCCATCCCAAATCGATGCCTGAAGGAACCCCTCCTCATGTTGTGCTCTTGCCATCGGGCGCGACGCCAGCGCCGACGTGGTGGAGTCATACCAGGCGTGCGTGGTTCGCCCGGAGGCGCGCACCAGTTCGCCCATCAGGTAGGCGGCCCAGGGGGTGCTTTGCCCCTCGATCATCAGCTCGGCCTGAGCCATTCCGGTGGGGCGAGGAAAGGTGATTTCGAGACCATCGCGCACGTGGGCCGGGTTCTCGGGGTCCCGGCCATCGAGGCGGGATTCCCACACGTAGTGATCGGCTGCGCGCACCTGGGTGAGAGCATCCCGCCCCATCTCATCGCGTGCGGTGAGGGGAGCGATCAACCGACCAATGAGGTGGAAGGTTCCATTCGCCAGTGCATCGGGCACGGCCTCAGTCCCCACCGGGTGATCGACCGCCAGGAGATGGAAGGCATCGACATGCTCGGTCTCGTCTGCTTCATCCGTCATCAGGAAGCGCAGCGTGTCGTGCACCGGTCGGAGATACAGAAGGTTGTCGATATCGGTGCGGGCCAGCGCTGGGGTGATCGCGCCACCGAAGGTGCCGGAATCGAGCCGATATCCTGTACCGTCCCAACTGTAGATGAGCGGGCAGCTGAAATTGCCGCCATTGCCGCCATTGCCGCCAGATATGGCGCCCCCGCCGAACGAGAACATATCCTTCGTGGCCAGGCTCATGATGGCAACAACGGCCACCAATCCCATGCCGAGCGCGAGCGTGGCGCCGCCATCAAAGTGCGATGACTGCACGGACGTAATCGTGGTCGTGGGCACCCCGACCAGACGGTCGTGGTTGTCGACTTGCTGCCCCAGCAGGGAATCGTTGCGGATCATCACATGCGCGAGATGCCAGATCTGTCCATCCGCGGTCTTCACTTCATATCGCTTCTCGGCAGCGATCGTGTCGTTGGGCTTGGGCATCGGACTGGTTTGCCATGAAGTGCACCCGGTGCTCTCCACGACGAACAGCAATCCGGTGGACAGCAGGAGTGCGCGGGCGCAGGCACCTGAGAATCGGGACATCAGTCGTGCTCCTTTCGAGGAGGGACAGGTCGGGGGACGCGTCCGAAGGCTAGGAGGGAGCGGTCAAGCCGCCGTCAAGCGGAGCCAGCGATTTGGCCGTATACTTGGGATCTCCTTCGCATTGCAGGGTCCTCAGCACGGGTCGTGGATGCCAGATCTCCTGGATCGGCTGGTCACGGCGTTGGCTCCCCGCTATCTGGTTGATCGGGAGCTTGCCGCTGGTGGCATGGGGCGAGTCTTCCTCGGACACGACCCCATTTTGGGCCGTGAGGTCGCGATCAAGGTGTTGCCGCCCGAACACGCCACGGCCGTCGCGGTCGAGCGTTTCCTGCGAGAGGCTCGTCTGCTGGCCAAACTTGCCCATCCCAACATCGTCCCCATTCTTGACGCCCAACACCAGGGTGAATTGTTGTGGTTTGTGATGCCACTCGTCCGGGGAGAGACCCTCGCCACTCGGCTCCTCCGGGGAGCGATGCCTTGGCGCGAGGTCCGCAGGCTAGGGCTAGATGTGCTGTCGGCGCTCGCGCACGCGCATACCAACGGTGTCATCCACCGCGACATCAAGCCGGCGAACATTTTCCTTGAAGATGGCCGTGCCGTACTCGCAGATTTTGGCATCGCACTCCTCGAGACGAACCCCGACGATGCGTTGACCATCACCAACCAAGTGGTCGGCACGGCACGGTATATGGCCCCCGAGCAACGGGTCGGACTCGAAGCGACCGTGCGGAGTGATCTCTATTCAATGGGTATCACGTTGTTCGAAGCGGTCACCGGCAACCGGTGGGACTCGTCCGCCTCGGACTCCGCCAAGGCCATCTGGCGCACCGTTCCGCGGATCATCCGTCTTCCGATTCGCCGCGCCGCCGAGTCGCTGCCAGCAGACCGCTGGCCCGACGCAACCTCCTTTCGCCGGGCACTCCGTCGACCACGGTTGTTCCCTGCACCGGTCCTGGCACTGGCAACGATCGGGGTGATCGTCCTCGGAGGGACTGCGGTCATTGGATCGCGTCGTATCAAGCCCGTTGCTCCAATTCGCGTCTCGCTGGCAGTCTTGCCATTCGCCGGCAATGATTCCCTTGGCACCCAGCTGGCGCGCCTGACATCGACGCCGATCGAGTTCTTGTCGGTCTGGTCACTCTCCTTCTGGCGCGGGGCAGCGATCGATCTGGACTCGGCACGCAAAATCTCGGCAGCCGTGGTGACTGGCACCGTCCACCAAAGCAGTGCAACAGTTGGGGAACTTGAGCTTCAGGTGTATGACAGTGCTGGCATGATGGTTCACAAGCTGAGCGTTCCCGGCAACCCGTCCGACCTCGCGGCATGGGGCCAGTCGGCAGCGGATTCATTGGTCCGTCGCCTCTTCCCGACCCAGCACTCCGAATTTCGACAGTTGGTTGGCAGCCACTTCAACCGGTTCGCGCTCGAGGCGTACGCCAAGGGGGAGGAACTCTTCCAGAGCGGGCACTGGCCTGAAGCTGGGGAGCGGTTCGCCGCAGCAGAGCGGATTGACAGCGGGCTGGTTCAGGCATCCTGGCAGCGCTTGATCACCCTCCAATGGCAAAGTCTTCCCTTCACGAACGGCTTGGTTCGGCTCGCGACGAGAACCCCACCAATGCGCCAGCCGTTTCCACGGCTGCTGCAGGCGGAGCTCGAACCGGATCTTGAGAAGCGCCTGCAACTCTACCAGACGCTGGTGGCCGAGTATCCAGAGGATGCCGCAGTGCGACAGATGGCAGCGAACGAACTCTTCGGCCGTGGTCCGCTGGTGGGACGTTCGTTGAGCGAAGGAGTCGAAGCGTTCCGGCTCTCCGCCTTGAACATTCCCGAACTCAATCAAGCCAACAGCTACACCCAGACCATCTGGGGTGCCACCCGACTCGGCAATGAATCGTTGGCGCGACAGCAGCTGGCCCTGCGCCCGTCGACGAAGGGGGATCCGTGGACGGGGATCTTATGGCTGGCCGTCAACGGTCGATTCCGGCGCTGGCTAGCCGTCCCCGTGCGTGAATTGATGTTGCGGTTCGCGGATTCCTCGAAGATCATCACCCTGCACCGCGCGGTACGGATGGGGCTCGGTGTCGATGACCCATGGGATCAGGACGCGATCGCCAGATTCCTGGAACGGAAGGCGACCAGTGACGAAGAACGGGCAAACGCACTCGCCGCGCAGGCCACCGCCCTGCTGCTGCTTGGGCGCCCACTTGCTGCCCTACAGGCGTTGGATCGCGGCGCGACGTTGGCACCGCACGATGCCGGGTATCGCATCCAGCCGGCGGAGTGGCGGGTGCTGCTTCCAGTGCTTCCAGGGGCACCGATCGCGCTTGCAGACAGTATTCGCGAACGCGGCCGGCTGACGCTTCGCCACGTGAGCTCGACGGACTCGCTCTGGCCGCGAGCGGCCTGGGCACTCACGGTGGACGCCATTTCGACGCATCACGACCGGACGGCAGACAGCCTCCTGAAATCGCTTGAAGCGCGCACATCGGAAGCAGGGATCGCCGACCTGCATACGTTTGCTCTCGCGATCCAACTGGGGAACCGCGGGGCGACGGACAGCGCGCTGGCACTGTCACGCCGGATCCACTGGATGCCATCGGATACCGAGCCTCAGCTGCGCAGCCCCCTGCTGCGTGCGGTCATCTATCTCTATCGCGGCAGTTGGCGCCAGAGTGGTGGCGACGCCAACGGTGCGGAATCTGAATGGATCTGGCATGAGAACAACGATTTCCCGAGCAGGTCACACGGCGAACCTGCGCCTGGTGAGATCGACGCCGCGCTTTCCGCGATCGCCAGACTCCTCAGGGCAAAGAATCTCCCAGCCCTCGATCGTCGCGTCGACGGCTGCCGCCTGCTCGATCGCGTCGATGAGTTGTGGCGCGATGCTGAACCAGAGATGTCGCCGTTGCAGGCGCGAGTGCGTCTGGGGAGGCAGGCGTGTCCCCACTAGTCACGGTCCGGTTGCTCGGTCCCCCGGAGATTTGGATCGATGGTGTTCCGGCGCCGGCTGACCTGTTGTGGCGAAAGAATCTGGCGCTCTGCCTGATCCTCTGGAATGCTCCTGGTCGGCGGTCCCCACGGGACCATCTGCTGGCCAAGCTCTGGGCTGACCGCACGGAATCGGCTGCGCGACACTCGCTCAACGAAGCGCTGCGCCTTATCCGCCGTGGCTTTGGCGCCGAGTCTCTCGAATCGACCGGAAGCATCGTGTCGTGGGCCGAACTGCCCGAGCTCGACACTGACCGATTTGCTCGCCTGGAACGCAGCGACCCGGAAGGAGCCATCGCCTTGGTGGCGGGCAGCTATTGCGAGGGCCTCGCCCTGGATGACTCCCCCGGTTTCGATGCGTGGCTCGATGCGGAACGGATGCGTTGGCGCGGCAGGATGGTGGACGCGGCGGTCCGCGCTGCTCGGGCGCGGGAGGACCATGGAGATGCCGGGGGCGCCTCCTCGTTCGCGCAGCAGGCGGTCGCGTGGGATCCGCTCAGTGATGTCGCCGTGCGGGCCCTGATGCGTTCCCTCTGGCTCGCGGGCAATTCCACGGCGGCCATCGGAGCTGGAACCACGTTTGCAGCCCTCCTGAAACACGATCTCGGTGTGGCACTCGACGTTGAAACCGCCGACCTGCTCTCCCGCATCAGCCACGACCGACGTCCGCCGGAGTCGGTAGCTCCGCGTCAACCGACCGTGCGGTCCCCGTTGATCGGTTGTCAGGGCGAAGTTGAAGCGCTCCTCATTCCTGGGCAGCCACCTGTCCCGACTGACGTGCGATTGGTCGTGATCACTGGGCCATCGGGCAGCGGCCGTTCCCGGCTATTGGAGGAATGTGTCGCGCGTGCCGAGCTCACCGACACGACCGTGGCAATGCTCCGCGCCGTTCCGGCGGATGGCAACAATCCGGAGGCCGCCGCCCTCGGCCTGGCCAACGCTGGACTCTTCTCCGCACCGGGGGTGGCGACCACGGCCCCACGTGCGATTGCCACCTTCGTGATGCACAGTGCGCCCTGGCAGGAACATTTTCGCGAGACTCCGCACGCGGACCCTCTTCCGGTGCGTGAAGCCTTCAGCCAGCTCGTGGTCGCCCTGTCCGACGAACGCTCGCTGCTCCTGGCCATCGATGACGCCGATCGACTCCACCCCGATGAACTGCGGTGGCTCTCCGCCCTGCTGCGCAACGTCACCGGGCACGACATCACCCTGCTGGTGACCGCCACGCTCGGCGACACATCCTCCCCGATGGAGGAGATGATTCGTGCCGCCGGCCGGGAATTCCCCGGAATGGTATGTCGCGTGGAACCGGTGCCTGTGGGGGTGCTCGCGGAGCTGGTCGACTGGGCGGTGCCGAGTTGGTCGGAGTCCGCACGCGACCGTCTCACACGGCGCCTCCACGCCGAATCCGGAGGGCTCTGCGGCATCGCCACCGAAGTCTTGCGGGCAGTGCAGCAAGGGTTGTCACTGGAACCCCACGCGGAGTGGCCGGCCCCGGACAAGACCTTCGACGCGACCCTCCCCGCTGCGCTGCCCGAACCGCTCGTGGCCGCAGTGCGTCTCGCCTTCCGTCGACTGGATCATGAGACCCAGGAGGTAGCGCGCATCGCCGCGCTGCTGGAGGAACCGTTCACCGACACGCAACTGGGACTGTTGGCTGGCCTCTCCGACCCCGCGGCATGCAATCGCTCCCTTGATACTCTCGAGCGTGAGCACTGGCTGGTCTGCGATGCCCGTGGCTATTCATTTGCGGCACGCGCCAAGCGACGGCTGATCCAGTCGGAGATGATGACGCCGGGACAGCGGCGACGCCTGGAGGCGAGGATCGCGAAGCGGGTGGAGAGCGGCCGCTTGACGCTTGCTTGACTCGGGCCCGGTAGCATGGTCGTGCGACTGACTCCTTTCTGGAGGTTCATCGATGTCCCACGCTCGCCACTCTGCGCACTGCCGGCTCCTGATACTTGTCGCGGCCTTTGTTCTCGCGGCCTGCAGCAAGGTCGTCACGGTCCAGCGGAGTACCATCTCCCCCTCGGCCGTGGCCGCTCTGGACCATCGCTCGCCCTGGTTGAAGGCCCACCTCCGCAACGGCGGCGTCTACATTCTTGAGCAATGGCGAAGCGACTCGGATGCACACGCCATCGTCGGAACCGGACAACTTCAAGATGCCAACCGGACCGTGATCGACTCGGGCTTGTTCCGGATCGCGCTCGACTCGGTGTCACTCTTCGAGACCAACGTGGTGCAGAAGAGTGGGGCCAACCAAGCCATGACGGTGATCAGTGGGATCACCCTCGCTGTCGCGGGCTTCTGCCTTGCCAATCCCAAGGCGTGCTTTGGTTCCTGCCCGACCTTCTATGTCGGTGACGGCACGGAATCCCGATTGATGGCAGAGGGGTTTTCGGCCAGCGTGGCCCCGGCGCTGGAGGCCACCGATCTCGATGCGCTCTGGATGGCCGCCCCGGCGAGTCGCGACCTCTCGGTGACCATGAAAAATGAGGCCTTCGAGACGCATGTGGTGCGGTGGGTGGATGTGATGGCGGTGCCTCGCGCTCCGGGGACTCGGGTGGTCGTCGACGATCATGGGACATTCTTCGCGGCCTCGTCCCTCGTGACGCCGGAGTCCTGTGAGGCACGAAATGGCGATTGCCTGGCGGCGGTTCGCGGATTCGATGGCGTCATGCACTCCTCTCCAGCGGACTCGAACAACCTGGCGACCCGGGAGACGATCGAACTCGAATTCCGCGCCCTCGGGCCGGGGCCCCTGGGGGTGATTGTCTCCACGCGACAGACACTGCTGAGCACCTATCTCTTCTATCAGGCGCTGGCATGGATGGGGAGCCGAGCCACTCCGTGGCTGGGACGACTGTCCAGCGATCGCAATGGGCCAGGCGCGGGAAGCATCGACGCTCTTCTGGGCCGGCTCGAAGTGTGGACCCAGGATTCGCTGGGAGAATGGCAGGTGGCTGGCGCGGTCGGAGAGACGGGGCCGCTTGCCACCGACACCAAGGTGGTCTCGATCCCGCGGGCAGCGCCTCGTGGCGGGACCCTGCGCGTCCAGCTCCGGGGTACCCAAGGGCTTTGGCGGGTGGAGCAGGTGGCGTTGGCAATGATCAGACCCGCAGAAGGTGCGATACGTCTCTCACCGGTCGACGTCAGACGGGATGGCCACGCCGACCCGGTGGCGAGAGCTGCGCTTATCGACCGCAGCCGAGTGCTTACGACCGTCAGGGGCGATCAGTATGAGCTGCACTATCGTCTTCCAGGGAAGCCATCGGGCTACGAGCTCTTCCTCGAGGCGCGGGGCTACTACCTCGAATGGATGAGGCAGGAGTGGCTCGCCGAGGAGAATCCGGCGAAGGCGATGCAACTCTTCCTGGATCCGGCCGCGGCGCTGAAGGCGATTGCTCCGGCCTTCAAGCGTCAAGAAGCGGGGATGGACTCGCTGTTCTGGGGGTCACGCTATGTCAAGCACTAGCCGCCTCACGCTGGCCGCTGGCGCGCTGATGGTTGCGGCTTGCGCCACATCCCCGGGA
>JBBRBZ010000099.1:0-10199 GCA_038205305.1 Gemmatimonadales bacterium | reverse complement strand
CACCCGGATCACGAGGGCGTCGAGGCCGGCATCAGGAAAGAGGAGATTGCTGCCGAGGCCCAGGGCGAACCACGGCACGCCCGCGGCCGCACAATGGCGCATGGCGATGGCGACGTCTTCGGCATTGCCCGGAAAGAGCACCGTCGCCGGTCCGCCGATGCGATACGTTGACCAGCGCCCCAGCGCCTCACCCTCGCGCACTTCTCCGCGCACGGCGCCGCGCAATGCTGCTGCGAAGCCGCCATCGCGCGCCGTGATCACACGCCCTTCGACTCACGCGCGAGCGCATGCCACTCCTGTAACGACCGCACCTCGAGTCGCCGACTTTTCATGGCGATGATCGCGTCTCCGGCGGCGGCGGCGGCCGACATGGTCGTGGTGTAGGGAATGCCGTGCTGCAGTGCCGCGCGCCGCATGGCGTAGTCGTCCTGCTGGGTGAGCTTGCCGAGCGGTGTGTTCACCAGCAGGTGCACCTGCCCCGACACCATCAGATCGATGCCATTTGGTCGTCCCTCGTACACCTTGAGCACGCGTTCCGCCGGCACTCCTCGCGCACGGAGATAGCGCTGGGTGCCCGACGTGGCCACGATACGGAAGCCCAGCTCATGGAAGCGCCGGGCGATCGGCACGACCGTCGGCTTGTCCGAATCATTCACCGTCACGAACACCGTGCCTTCGAGCGGCAAGGCGCCATCGGCGCTGGCCTGGGCCTTGGCGAAGGCCATCCCGAACGAATCGGCGATCCCCATCACCTCACCCGTCGATCGCATCTCGGGACCCAGTCGGGTATCGACGCCCGGGAACTTCGCGAACGGGAAGACCGCCTCCTTCACCGTGACATAGGGTTGCAGTGGATCGTCGGTGAGGCCGAGGTCCGCCAGCTTGCGACCGCTCATCACCGCTGCGGCGAGTGAAGCCAGCGGCACGCCGGTGGTCTTCGACACGAACGGAATGGTCCGCGACGCGCGCGGATTCACCTCAAGCACGTAGACCACACCATCCTTGATGGCGTACTGCGCATTGATGAGCCCCACGACACCCAACGCCAGCGCGAAGGCGCGCGTGTGCTCCCGCATCTGCTCAACCTGGTCCTCCGTGATCAGGTAGGGCGGCAGCACGCAGGCGGAATCACCGGAATGAATTCCGGCGTCCTCGATGTGCTGCATGACGCCGCCGATCACCACCGACTCACCATCGCAGATCGCATCGACATCTGCCTCGAAAGCATCCTCGAGGAAGGAATCGATCAGCACCGGGTGCCCGGGTGCCACGCGCGCGGCCTCGCCGAAAAACTCACGCAGTTCGTCGTGATCGTAGACGATGCGCATGGCGCGACCACCAAGCACGTAGCTCGGGCGCACCAGGATCGGATAGCCGATCCGCTCGGCCACGGCGACCGCGGCGGCGACCGAGTCGGCCGTGCCGTTGGGCGGCTGTTTCACGCCCAGCCGTGTGGCCAGTTCCTCGAAGCGGCGCCGATCCTCGGCGATGTCGATCGCATCGGGCGTCGTGCCGAGGATCTTCACGCCGGCCGCTTCAAGCCCCTTGGCGAGTTTCAGCGGCGTCTGACCACCCAGCTGCACCACCACGCCGATCGGCTGTTCGACATGCACGATCTCGAGCACGTCTTCCAGCGTGAGCGGTTCGAAGTAGAGCACATCCGAGATGTCGAAGTCGGTCGACACCGTCTCGGGATTGGAATTGACCATGATGGTGCGGTAGCCCAGCTCCCGAAACGCCAGCGTCGCGCGCACGCAGCAGTAGTCGAACTCGACCCCCTGCCCGATCCGGTTGGGACCAGAACCAAGGATGATGACGGTGGGCCGGCCATCGGGGCCCGCTTCGGTCTCGTCGTCCCAGCAGGAGTAGAGATACGGCGTGCTCGACGGGAACTCTCCCGCGCAGGTGTCCACCGTCTTGTACACCGGCCGGAGGCCGAGCCGGTGCCGCGTGGCGCGGAGCTCCGCCTCGGGCAGTTCCTTGAGGTCGGCCAGCTGCCAGTCCGAGAAGCCGGCCCGCTTGAGGCGCCGCAGCATCTGCCGGTCAGCGGCATCGTCGGTGCCGAAGGCGTAGGCGATCCACTCCTCTTCGAGCGTCACCAACTCGGCGAGCTGGTGCAGGAACCAGGGGTCGATGCCCGAGGCGTCGTGCAGGTCCGCGACCGACACGCCGGCGACCAGCGCCCGCTTCACCTGGAAGAGGCGCTCCGGTGTCGGGGTCCGGATGGCCGACAGCAGCGTCTCCCGATCGACCGCACTGAGGCGATCATCGATCGGGCCGGCACCGATCACCCACCCCGCCCGGCCAGTCTCCAGCCCACGAAAGCCCTTCTGCAGCGCCTCCTTGAAAGTCCGGCCAATCGCCATCGCCTCGCCGACCGACTTCATCTGGGTGGTGAGCCGCGGCTCGGCATTCGGGAATTTCTCGAAGGCGAACCGCGGAATTTTCACCACGACATAGTCGAGCACTGGCTCGAACGAGGCCGGCGTCACCTTGGTGATGTCGTTGGGGAGTTCGTCGAGGGTGTACCCGACGGCGACCTTGGTCCCGATGCGTGCGATCGGGAAGCCAGTGGCCTTGGAGGCGAGCGCCGAGGAGCGCGACACCCGCGGATTCATCTCGATGACCAACTGCTCGCCGGTGGCCGGATCGACAGCAAACTGAATGTTGCAGCCACCCGCTGCCACACCCACCTCGCGGATGATCTTGATCGAGGCGTCGCGCATCGCCTGGTATTCGCGATCGGTGAGCGTCATTGCCGGTGCGACGGTGATGGAGTCACCGGTGTGGACGCCCATCGGATCGAGGTTCTCGATGGAGCAGACGATCACCACATTGTCGGCACCGTCCCGCATCACCTCGAGCTCGAACTCCTTCCAGCCGATGATGCTGCGCTCGACCAGGACCGACGTCACCGGCGAGAGCTCAAGCCCGCGCGACAACATCGCGACGAATTCCTCGCGGTTGTAGGCAATGCCGCCGCCGGTGCCTCCGAGGGTGAAGGAGGGGCGCAGGATCGCGGGATAGCCGGTGCGCTCGACCGCCTCGAGCCCTTCCTCGAGTGTCGTGACCGTGGTCCCGGCCGGCGTGGCGAGCCCGATCCGCACCATGGCCTGCGCAAACTCCGAGCGGTCCTCGGCAATCCGAATGGCCCGCTCGTTGGCACCGATCAGTTCGACCCCGTACTTCTCGAGCGTGCCGTCCTTCACCAGCGCCATGGCCACGTTGAGGGCAGTCTGCCCACCCATCGTCGGCAGCAGGGCGTCGGGCCGTTCCCGTTCGATCACCCGCGCGACCCATTCGGGCGTCACGGGCTCGATGTAGGTGGCATCGGCGATTTCCGGATCGGTCATGATCGTCGCTGGATTGGAATTCACCAGGATGACCCGGTAGCCCTCCTCCTTCAACGCGCGCACCGCCTGCGTTCCCGAGTAATCGAATTCCGCTCCCTGCCCGATGACAATCGGGCCGGAACCGATGATGAGAATGGATTTCAGGTCAGTTCGCTTGGGCATCTACCAGATCCTGGAGCGTACGTTCGAAGGAAAATTGGGGCGTCCAGCCAGTGGTCGTCCGCAGCTTGGTGGCGTCGCCAATCAGCACGGGAATATCGCCGGATCGCAGCAGCGCCGCATCTTCTGCGGCCACCGCATCAACACCCACCAGTTCGGCGAGTCGGGCGAAGCAGTCAGAGAGCCGCTGCCCCACCCCGCTGGCGACGTTGTAGCTCTCTCCCGGACTCCCCCGCTCGAGGAGGAGGAGGTAGGCGCTGACCACATCGCGGACATCGAGAAAATCGCGCACGCCTGAGAGATTGCCGGTCCGGACAGATGTCGCTCCAGTCCGCTTTGCCTCCTTGAGGCGAGCGGTCAGTGCGGGCAGGACATAGCTGGTGGTTTGCCCCGGGCCGGAGTGCGGGAAGGCGCGTGCGATCATCATCGGGAACCCCTCCTCGCGCCAGAAGTGTTCCAGGGCCATCTCTGCGGCATACTTGCTGATTGCGTAGGGCGACCCGGGCGTTGCCGGAGCCGATTCCGGGATCGGTCCATCATGGCCAGCGCCGTACACTTCCGCCGTCGAGACGAAGAGGAAGCGCGGCGGAGACGGCAACTGGCTCAGTTCGTCGGCGAAAAAGGCGGTCATCCCGCCGTTGACCACGTAGGCCGCCTCCGGGTCTTGCCGTGCAGCCATTCCGGAAGCCACTGCCGCGAGGTGCACGACCGCCTCGACCGCCAGTTCGCTGAGCGCGGAAACGTCTTCCTGCTCGCGCATGTCGGCGCGTACGACGGTCACTCCATCATCGGCACTCCACTCCACCGGCACGTCGGCGGTCGGCAGAATCGACGCGATCACCGGGTGCCCCGCCCGCTGCGCCGCGCGCACGAGGTAGCGTCCGACGAAACCATCCGCCCCGGTCACCAACAGCCGCATCAGCGCGCCTTCAGTCGGACGATATCAGCATCAACCATCATGGTGATCAACTGCTCGAACGAGGTCTTCGGCTCCCAACCCAGTTCGGTCTTGATTCTCGTCGGGTCGGCCAGCAGCATGTCCACCTCTGCCGGACGATGAAATTGCGGGTCGATCTTGACGTAGTCCTGCCAATCCAGTCCCACGTGGCTGAAGGCCACCCGCACCAGGTCTTCGACCGAGTGCATCACGCCGGTGCCCACGACATAGTCCACCGGCATCGCCGGCTGCAGCATGCGCCACATGGCATCGACGTAGTCCAGCGCGTAGCCCCAGTCACGGCGGGCTTGCAGGTTGCCAACGCGCAACTCCGTCGCGCGGCCCAGGACGATGCGCGCGACCCCGTCGGTCACCTTCCGTGTCACGAACTCGATGCCGCGCCGCGGCGACTCGTGGTTGAAGAGGATGCCGCTCACCGCGTAGAGATTGTACGACTCGCGATAGTTCACCGTGATCCAGTGGCCGTAGAGCTTGGCCACGCCGTAGGGCGAGCGCGGATAGAACGGCGTGCGCTCGTTCTGCGGCGTCTCGGCCACCTTGCCGAACATCTCCGACGAACTCGCCTGATAGAAGCGCGCCGTGGGACAGGCCAGGCGCAGTGCCTCGAGAATGCGGGTCACGCCGAGCGCCGTGAACTCACCCGTCAACACCGGTTGCGTGAAGGAGGTCGGCACGAAGGACTGGGCCGCGAGATTGTAGACCTCGTCGGGCTTCACGTCCTGCATCACGGTGGTCAGCGAATGCTGATCGAGGAGGTCGGCCGCGACGATGCGCACTCGCGGAATCAGGTGATCGATCCGCTCGTAGCTGTGGTGGGAGGTCCGCCGGACGACGCCGACCACCTCGTAGCCCTTCTCGAGGAGGAACTCGGCCAGATAGGAGCCATCCTGGCCAGTGATGCCGGTGATCAATGCGCGCTTCATGAGTGCACCAGGAAAAAGGAGAACGGAGAACAGAGAACGGAGAACGGAGAACCGAGAACGGAGAATGGAGAACCGAGAATGGAGTACGGGAGATAGGGGGAGGTACCAGCGCGCCTCTGACCGGAAATCAGCCAGGGATGCCGGGGCCCAAATCCTCCGTTCTCCGTTCTCGGTTCTCCGTTCTCCCTCATGGCGTTCTGGGCATCTTCCATCTTCCCCCCCTCTCCTATATCTTTCCCTGTCTGTACCTGAAATTGGCTCTGAATCGGGAGAATACCATGGCGCGTATCTGCACCATGTGCGGCAAGGGACCGGTCACCGGCAACCATGTCAGCCACGCCAACAATCGTCGCAAGCGCCGCTGGTTTCCGAACCTCCAGACCGTCCGGGTCCTGGTCGCCGGGGCTCCACGTCGGGTGCGGGTTTGCACCCAGTGCCTCAAGGGTGGCAAGGTCGTGAAGGCCCCCAGCACGGTGCCGTCCGCCGTCGTCTGACCGCCGAACAATAGTCGTGCAACTCGGGTGGCCCTCCCAAGAGGTGCCACCCGTTCCTGTATCCATTCCTTCGAGCCCAAAAAAAGGGGACCCGAAGGTCCCCCGTCCATCACACGGCTCACGTCCGGGGAGTCCGATCACTCGGACTCGGCGAGAAGCTCAATCCGGGCCATCTCCGCGCCGTCTCCGACGCGATGCCCAAGCTTGAGGATCCGGATGTAGCCCCCCGGGCGGCTGGCGAAGCGTGGCCCGATGGTCTTGAAGAGCTTGGTGATGATCTCACGATTCTGGATCTTGGTCTCCACCTGACGAATGGCGTGCAGGTCGCCCCGCCGCGCCAGCGTGACCAGGCGCTCGGCGAACGGCCGGAGTTCCTTGGCCTTGGCGACCGTGGTGGTGATCGCTTCGTGCTCGAACAACGACGCCGCCATGTTGCGCAACAGAGCCCGACGATGGGCTGAAGTGCGCGACAGCTGCCGTCCCTTGGCGCGGTGCCGCATGGGTTACGCTTCCTCTCCGTTGCTCGCCGGGGCGAGCGGGGTGGTGCCCGGGTCGACGATCCGGAGATCGCCGTCGCTGTCGTCGAACTTCATCGCGAGGTTCAACCCCTCGCGCTGCAGAAGTTCGCTGATTTCCTGGAGGGCCTTGTCGCCGACGTTCTTGACCTTGAGCAGGTCATCGGCGCTGAACTCCACCAGATCTTTGAGCGTCCGGATGTTGGAATTCTTCAGCGAGTTGAGCGAGCGCACGGAGAGGCCGAGGTCATCGATGATGCGACCGAGGCGGGTCCGCAGGTCGGCATCACCGGTCTCGGCGTCACCGCCGTGTCCGCCGTCCTGTGCCAGCTTGCCAAACTCGACGAAGTAGCGGAAATGTTCCTGGGCCAAAGCCGCGGCGTAGGCGACCGCATCCTCGGGCGACAGGGTGCCGTTGGTCTCGACCGAGACCGCGAGCCGATCGTAGTCGGTGCGCTGACCCACGCGCGTCTCGGCCACGGTGAAGTTGGCGCGACGCACGGGATTGTAGATCGAGTCGATGCGCACGAGGTCGACCGGATAGGACCGGTCCGACACGTGGGATTCCGCCTCGACGTAGCCACGCCCCTTGTTCACGTACAGCTCGCAGGTCACTTCGCGATCGTCCTGGACCGTGAAGAGCAGCTGGTCGGGATTGAAGATCCGCGCGTGCCCTGTCTCCTGAATGTCGCTCGCGAAGACCGGGCCGGGGCCCTGCTTCTCGATGCGGAGGACGGCGTCATCGACGTCGTCATCGAGGACGAGGGTGAGGAGCTTGAGCCGCTGGATGATCTGGTGGACGTCCTCGAGCACGCCCTGCACCGTCTGGTGCTCGTGCACGACACCGTCGAGGCGGAAGCCCCAGACCGCGCTGCCGCGCAGCGACGAGAGGAGCAGCCGCCGCAGGGAATTGCCCAGCGTGTGCCCGAAGCCCCGCTCAAGCGGCTGCAGGCGAAACTCGGCCACATTGGGGGTGTCGTCGTGCTTGCTGACTTCCACAAGCTGCGGGCGCACCAGTCCGGTCAGATCGATACTCATCAGCCGCGTATCCTTCAGGTCACTTCGAGTAGAGCTCGACAATCAATTGCTCCGTCGCGTTCACCGGAATGGCGTCGCGCGTGGGCAGCTCGAGCAGGCGGCCTGCCGCCTTCTCCGAATCGATCGAGAGCCACGAGACCGGCGCCCCGCGCGAGGCAAATTCCTGCGCGGACCGGACAGTGAGCAGGTCGCGATCGGCCGGCGTCACACGGATTTCCTGGCCCGGCAACACCCGGAACGACGGGATGTCGACCTTGCGGCCGTTCACCTCGACGTGGCCGTGCCGCACCAGCTGGCGGGCCGAGCGCCGCGAGGCGGCGAAGCCCATCCGGTACACGATGTTGTCCAGACGCGTCTCGAGGGCCACCAGCAGGTTGGTGCCGGTGACACCCGCCAGCGTGGCGGCCCGCTCGAACGTGTTGCGGAACTGGGACTCGGTGAGCCCGTAGATCCGCTTCACCTTCTGCTTCTCGCGCAACTGCTTGGCGTACTCCGACATCTTGCGGCCACGACTCGCCGACGGGCCATGCTGGCCGGGGGCGTAGGCCCGACGCTCGACCGCGCACTTCTCGGTCATGCAGCGGGAACCCTTCAGGAAGAGCTTGGTGCCTTCGCGGCGACACATCCGGCAAGCCGGACCAGTGTATCTCGACATGACCTAGACCCGCCGCTTCTTCGGGGGACGGCACCCGTTGTGGGGAATGGGCGTGACGTCGCGAATGGAGGCGACCTTCAGGCCGACGGAGGCCAGCGCCTGGATGGCCGACTCGCGTCCGCTGCCCGGCCCCTGGACCCGCACATGAACCCGGCGCAGGCCGAGATTGAGCGCTTCGCGCGCGCAATTTTCGGCGGCGACGGTTGCCGCAAACGGCGTGGACTTCTTCGACCCCTTGAAGCCGGCCTTCCCTGCCGTGCCCCAGGAGATCGTGTTGCCACGCAGATCGGTGATCGTGATCAGGACGTTGTTGAAGGTGGCGGAGATGTGCACCACCCCTTCGGACTCAACGACCTTCTTGGAGCGCTTGGCGCTCGGCTTGTTCGCAGTGGCTGGCGCTGTCATTTACTTCTTCGTCGCCTTCTTCTTGCCCGCGATGGCCCGACGTGGACCCTTCTTGGTGCGAGCGTTGGTGTGCGTGCGCTGACCGCGCACCGGCAGCCCCCGCCGATGGCGGATGCCGCGGTAGCTCCCGATGTCCTGCAACCGCTTGATGTTCATCATGACTTCGGTGCGCAACGCGCCCTCAGTCTTGACGGACCGTTCGATCACCTGACGCAAGCGGCCGACTTCGGCGTCGCTCAGGTCGCGGACCCGGGTGTCGGGGGAGATCGCCGTCTCGGCGAGCAGCTTCCGGCTGGTCACCCGACCAATGCCGTAGATGTACGTGAGACCGATCTCGACGCGCTTTTCGCGCGGAAGGTCGACGCCTGCAATACGTGCCATATCAGCCCTGCCGCTGCTTGTGCGTTGGGGTGCGAGTGCAGATCACGCGCGTCACGCCCTTGCGCTTGACGACGCGACAGCTCTCGCAGATTGGTTTGACACTCGATCGTACCTTCACAGGCGTTCTCCAAACCCGAGGTTTCGGGGTAGCACGATAAGATACTGGCCACTGGGACCAGACGCAACCCGGCCCACGGCACGGGTTTCCAGCCACTGTCTACTGGATTCGGAGCCCGATCCGGTGCACGGCGCCGGTGACCCCGCGCCAGGGCTGGAAGGCATAGTCCAGCGAGAGCCCATCCAGCCCGAACGAGGCGCCGAAGGAGGCCGCCGAGGGCCCCGGGAGGCCCGCTGGACCGGGGCGCCGCACACCGGCGCGCCCAGTCACGGTCCAGCCGGCGACCGGCTCCCAGGTCAGTTCGGCCCCGGCCCCGGGGACGATCCGCCCACCCCGTTCCCGGGTCACGGCCGCCGCCAGGCCCAAGTCAAAGAAGGTTCCGACCCGCATCCCTTCCCGCATGGCGCCGACCGCCACCGACAGCGGGGTCGTGGCGCGGATCCCGCCGAGCTCGAGGGTGGGGCCCAGATTCCGGACCGCCGCCCCGAACATCACACCCAGCACCCGCCGGGACGCGCCCAGGTCGAAGAGGGCGCCATTCGCCCGGCCAGCGGCCTGCTGCTCCGAAACGTAGTGGAAGGCGCCGCCGAACTTGACGCCGTACCACTGCTGTTCGACGGCCACCATGGCGTCGAGGGAGGTGCCATCACTCGGACCACGCGCTGGGAGCAGCCCGACGGGTTCCGGGAAGCCATCGGGTCCGTAGTCGAGGAAGCGGACCCCTATCGCCACGGTGTGCCCCGCCAGCCGCCCCGCGCTCGCCAGCGACCCGAGGGTCGCCGAACGCCCGAAACGGGCGAGCGAGATAGTCGACCCCCCACTGCCGATCTGGGCCGGGTTGGAGAAGAGCACTTCCGGGCCATCCCCCGCCACAAAGGCATCTCCCAGGCCCACCGCCCGTGTGCCAGCGGGGACCAGCAGCACCGTTGGCGCATGGCCGACACCCTGCGCGCGCACGGCGGCGTGGGGCAGGACGGTCGCGCAGGCAATGAGCGCGAGCAACAGTGGACGCATGGGGGTCCTCACGGCAGGCTCGGGTGAAGGAAGGCCGGGGAGATGTTGGAGAGTCCCACGTCCGCCATGATCACCGTCCCGGCCACGGTGCCATCAAAGACCCAACGCACTCGCTGAAGCGTGGCGGGATTGAAACGCGCGTCAGCGGCCTGGAAATCGGCGAGGGGCACGACATACGTCTGCGGG
>JBBRBZ010000098.1:0-10209 GCA_038205305.1 Gemmatimonadales bacterium | reverse complement strand
CGACTGGCTGGAGATGTACAACACCGAGCGGCCGCATCGCAGTCTCGGCCGAGTGCCGCCACGGACCTATTTGCCGAGGCATTATGCGGCCTGAGAGTCTACCTTCGGGCTGTATCCTTGACGGGTAAGCTTACGGCCTGTCTAGGAACTGACTGTCAACCGAACGGGGAGGGCTACGTCTTCGCTCACTCCACCGTTCTACCGGCCCCTGACAGCGTCAGCCTTCCGCCCACCCCTCCGACAACACCTCTGCCTGTTCCAACACTGTCCGAGTCGCTTTCTCCTGCATGTCCGGCGGGTAGCCGTACTTGCGAAGGATCCGCTTGACCAGGACGCGCAAGTGGGCCTGCACGTTCTCCCGCATCGTCCAGTCGATGGAGACATTCGCCTTGACGGTCTTGACCAGCTCACGGGCGATCACTCGGAGCTGATCGTCGCCGAGGACTTGCACCGCTGAATCGTTGGTTTCCAACGCGTCGTAGAAGGCGAGTTCGTCATTGTTCAACCCCAGCTGCTCACCACGAGCGCCAGCGTCGCGCATCTTCTTGGCCAGTCGGATCAATTCCTCGATCACCTGCGCAGTTTCGATCGCCCGGTTCTGGTATTTGCGGATGGACTGTTCCAAGAGCTCGGCGAATGACCGTGCTTGAACGACGTTGTGGCGCCGGCGAGTACGGATCTCTCCCTTCAACAACTTCTGCAGCAGTTCCACCGCGAGGTTCCGCTGCGGCATCCCCTGTACCTCCGCGAGAAACTCGTCGGAGAGGATCGAGATGTCGGGCTTCTTGAGTCCGGCGGCCGCGAAGATGTCCACCACCTCGTCCGACGCGACCGCGCGCGAGATGATCTGGCGGATGGCGTAGCTGAGCTCCTCGTCGGTCTTGCGCTCGTCGGGAACATTCTTGGCCAAGGCCGCGCGCACTGCCTGGAAGAATCCTACGTCGTCCCGGATCCGCAGCGCTTCGGGATGCGGCACCGCCAACGCGAAGGCCTGTGAGAGTTCGGTGACAGCGCCGAGCAACCGCTCCTTGCCGTCGTCCTGAGCGAGGATGTGCTGTTGCGCCATGGGGAGGAGGCTGAGCCGTTCCTGCGGCGTCCCCGTGGTCCAGTGGGCCCAATCGAGTCCGTGGAAGAGACCGAGGCAGATCTCGTACTTCTCCAACATCACCGCCACGGCTTCGCCCTGATCGATCGCGGTGGCGCCCTTCCCGCCCGCCTCGGTGTAGGTGGTCAGCGCGCGCTTCAGTTCGTCGGCAAGGCCGAGGTAGTCCACGACCAGACCACCGGGTTTGTCCTTGAAGACTCGGTTCACCCGGGCGATCGCCTGCATGAGGCCGTGGCCCTGCATCGGCTTGTCTACGTACATCGTGTGGAGGCTCGGCGCATCAAATCCCGTAAGCCACATGTCCCGCACAATCACGATTTGGAATGGATCGGTCGCCTTCGCGAAGCGCTTGGCCAGCACCTCGCGGCGCGCCTTGCTCCGAATGTGCGGCTGCCATGACAGCGGGTCGGTGGCCGAGCCGGTCATCACGACCTTCAGGACACCATCCTCGTCGGCATCGCCGTGCCACTCAGGCCGAAGGGTGATCAGCTCCTGGTATAGCTCGACCGCGATCCGCCGACTCATCGCCACGATCATCGCCTTGCCATCCATCACGGCCAGTCGTGTCTCGAAGTGCTCGACGATGTCCTTCGCGATCAGCTTGATTCGGTGCTCGGAGCCAACCACCGCTTCCAGCTGCGCCCAGCGCGTCTTGAGCTGCTCCTTTCGCGCACCCTCTTCGCCTTCGGTGACTTCCTCGAAGGATGGGTCGATCGTGGGTCGCTCCTCCGCCCGAAGCTCGAGCTTGGCGAGCCGCCCCTCGTAGTAGATCGGCACCGTCGCGCCATCAAGGACCGCGCGCTGGATGTCGTACACCGCGATGTAATCACCGAAGACTGCGCGGGTATTGGCGTCGGCCTTCTCGATCGGCGTGCCAGTGAAGCCGATGAAGGAGGCGTGGGGCAGGGCATCACGCATGTGGCGTGCGAAGCCGTCCACAAAGTCGTATTGGCTCCGGTGGGCCTCGTCGGCGATGACGACGATATTCCGACGGTCCGAGAGGACGGGGTGTTGGTCACCCTTCTCCTCGGGGAAGAACTTCTGGATGGTGGTGAAGACCACGCCACCCGAGGCCACGGTGAGTTTCGCGCGCAGGTCCGCGCGGTCCGCGGCCTGTACCGGTGCCTGCCGCAGCAATTCTCGGCAACGCGAGAAGGTGGCGAAGAGCTGATCATCGAGATCATTTCTGTCGGTCAGCACGACGATCGTTGGGTTCTCCATCGCTGGATGAAGAATCACCCGCCCCGCGTAGAACGCCATCGAGAGCGACTTGCCCGAGCCCTGCGTGTGCCAGACCACGCCAACCCGTTGGTCGCCGGGATCGCCACCATGTCGCCGCCCTATCTCGTAGCGTGTCCTCGACTCGGCCACCCGGTCGAGCGCGATTCTCTGCGCCGCACGAAGCGTCTCTTCGACCGCAACGTTCACGGCGTGGAACTGGTGGTATCCCGCGATCTTCTTGATCACCGACCCGCCGCCTGCATCACCGGTCGAGTCTTCGAAGACAATGAAGTAGCGCAGCATGTCGAGGAAGCGGCGGGGCTCGAAAACTCCCTCCAGCAGCACCTTCAGTTCGAGCGTCGCGGCGCCTTCCTCCTCGCGACCGACAATCGTCCGCCAGGGCTTGAACCACTCGCGCCCGGCGCCGAGGGAGCCGATCCGCGCTGACATCCCATCGGAGATCACCAGCACGGCGTTCGAGGCGAAGAGGGCGGGGATCTGTGCTTGGTAGGTCTGCAGTTGCTGGTGCGCCGTCCAGATCGTCGCATTCTCGTCCGCGGCGTTCTTGAGCTCGATGACCGCGATGGGGAGTCCATTGAGGAAGAGCACCACATCGGGGCGGCGGTTGTACTGCCCTTCGACCACTGTGAACTGATTCACCGCGACCCAGTCGTTGTTTTCTGGCGTGTCAAAATCGACCACACGGGCCTGGGCCCCGGCAATGGAATTGTCTGGCCGTCGGAACTCCACCGCGACGCCATCCACCATCTGCCGGTGCATCGCTCTATTCCGATCAATCAGCGCTGGGGCGTCGTGCCGGAGCAGCTTCCTGTGGGCCTCTTCGAGGGCATCGGTGGGGAGATCGGGGTTGAGTCGGGCGAGGGCCGATTGGAGGCGCCCTGCCAGCACCACGTCGTGGAAGCCCGGGTCGGTGCGTTCTGCAGCGGTCTCGCCGACGGCGATTTCGGGGCCGTGGAGCACGGCGTAGCCGAGCCCGGCGAGCCAGGCGAGGGCGGCTTCTTCGACGAGGGATTCGGTGAAGGGTGCCAGAGGGGCTCCGATGCAGGGAAGGCCATTCGCGCTACCGCTTGCGGTGAAAGGTACCGCTGGAGTAGTGCGGGGGCACTAGGTTGGCGGGATAACCGCTTCTCCTTGGGAGTCCATCATCTATTCACGCCGCAAGCGCCGACGGCACGAGTGCCACGATTGATCGGCTCCACGCGCGCGGGTCCGGATCCGCGCATCGCACCCTCCAGCGGCCGGCTACGGAACTTGCGCGAACAGACCCGCGTATTAGCTTCGGACGGTATAGCATATGCGTTATGACCGATCCGCGGCGACCGACGACTGGAGACTCTTTGAAGTGGTCGACCGAGGTCGCTACCCCTGCAGCGATGAGTACGCGGACGCGAACGACGAAGAGCTTGGACGCCTGCTTGCTGAGCTCCGATTGCTGCGGGCAGCCGGGTGCCCCCCGGATGAGACCAAAGGGTCACCCGAGATTGGGCCGGTTACGGGCAAGTGCACGGGCGACCACACGAAGACGACGTACTACGTATTGAAAGCGAAACCGACTGGCTGGCGCCTCTACTTCATGATCTACAGCCGCGAACAACGCGAGGTGGTGTTTCTCTATGCCGTCAACAAAAAAGAGAACCGGCGTGATCCGGAAGACTTCCAGCGATGCTGTCGTATCGCCAGAAAGCTCGCGTCCGGGCAATTCGGCCTTGCTCCCCTCGAACTCCCGGATCACTGAGCAGCTCCGACGGCCGGAGTTCTGGCTCTCCTGGTTTCGCCGTCCAGCACTCGATGTCGCGGAGCACCTCCTTCGGCTCCGACGGTTGCGGGGGATGAGCCAGGAGGATCTGGCGGGGCGTATGGGGACCAAGCAACCCGCCATTGCGCGACTCGAGACCGGACGATCCAATCCTCGGCTCGACACGCTCGTGAAAGCCGCCGAGGCGCTCGACGCCGTCGTGCGCGTGCAGTTCACCCCGGCGGAAGAACTTGGCCGGGGAATGTTGGGGCGCAATTGGTGGGATGCGGAAGGAGCGTCGGACCGTAGCCCGGACGTGACTTTTGCTGTCGACCTCGCGTTGACGATCGTATTGGCGGTTCCACGGAGCTATGACCAGTTCGCCACGACCACGCAGCCGTTTGCGTCCTTCGATGCGACGCACCCACTGCCTTGGCCTGCAGCGAATCGCTCCGCGCTGCCTGCGCTCATGGAACGGGAGGTGTCTGATGGCGCGTAAGCCCGGGAAAACCAAGGAGCCGGTACCACTGAATGCCCCGAAGGCAGGCGACCCTGCCGGGCAGGGGTCGGGGATGCCGCTCGCACTTGAGCGTGTGGCGCTGCGGGAGCTCTCCTATCGCGAGATTCCCGGCGTCACCCCGGCGCCGGTTCCCAACGAGCTGGTTCAGATGAACATCGCGCTGAGAATAAACGCGGCGGTCATGCTCCTCCCTGAGGGGTGCGAGCTTCGGTTGGATGCGGAGGTCGTCCCAGACTCCACCTATCAGCCGATCGAAATGCACATTGCCGTGAGTGGCTATTTCCGTCGGGTAGGCGAGATCAGCGACGAGGCGCTGCTCGAGTTCCTCAAGGGCCCGGGAGTGCGGATCGTCTTTCCGTACCTGCGAGAGCTGGTGAGCTCGACGACGGGTCGAGGGATTTTTCCTGCCGTGTGGATCGACCCAATTGGACTCGGGATGATGGCGGGATCCGTGACCGCCAAGCCTGCTCCATAGCAATGGGGAATGCGCGACTTGGGTATCAGCCGTTGAACCAGGGGTACGGCCCGGTCCCGATGAGCTGCGGCTTTGGGGCCACGGCAAGCGGCCCTTGCCACTCCCGGCGCCACCGAAACGCGGCACAGGGGTGACTCCGACTGTAAGTCAGGTCCCAGTGGAAAAGGAATAGTACGGAACCGTCGTGGCAGCACCGAACCCGGGTACTATGTTATTTCGGATCCAAGATTGGCGTCCGAGAACAGATGACCAACCGCTTGGCGCCGCGCGTCATCGAGACGTACAAGTGATTCGAGTCCAGCTCATGTGCGTCGAATACAACCGCGATGTCTCCTTCAAGCCCCTTCATTAAAAGGGTGCTGCCCACTGACCGCTTCGGCAACGACCTCCCCACGAGTCGATTCTGCTCGCGCAGTTGGATGGTTGCCTCATACAGGCTCGGGCCGCCTTCTCGGTCACACAGTTGGAGCGCTCGCCTACATATCCTTAGCACGGCCGGGCGGTAGGCCCGGACCCCACTCTCCTTGCCAATCTCGACGAGTACATCCACCGCTCGTGCGTAGGACGGCGCTTCGGCAAATTTGAGTGCAGCCCATTCAGCGCCAGTAGCCGCTTTCCGGGCCCGCGCCGCAGCCAAAGAGGCCACTCGTCGAAGGAGGTCGGTGGCTCCGACATTGGTCATGACGCTTTGGGCAAAACGTAGGAGCAATTCGAGTGCGTTGGGGGAGGCAAGGTCAAAGGCGCTCCCAAAAGCGACCAAATCCCTTAAATCAACCGCCTCCACCACCACTGCCCCTGGTGTTTGGCCGGCGACCTGCCGCTGCTTTGGCGGATTCCTACTGTCGACAAGTATCAAGACGGTGCCGGCGAAGCCAGGCTCTGAAACTTGTGCGGCCTTCAGACAGCGTTCATAGTCTTCGGTCCCATCCAGTTCGACCCACAGCACACCTTCAGGCGCGTCGCGAAGGTCGATGGACTCCCGCCCTAGGAGCTTCTTACGAACATCGAGAAGCCACAAACCGAGGGGCTCCGCGTTGGCGTTTATCCATCTCCAGGGCGTTGACAGTTCGCCTGCTACAGGAAAGTACCGGCACACTTGGTCAGCCCAATTAGCAAGCTCATTGCCAGCGAACCCAAAAATGGCCTGGAGTGGATCACCAAGCACGCAGGTTGGTAGAGTCCTTGCCGTATATCCCACTATGCCGTGTTGAGGCAAGGAGCAATCCTGATATTCATCGACGATGAGCCGGGAGTAGCTCGCCTTGAGCAGGTCACTGATGTGACCGGCCTTGAGGAGCCGGACAGCTGCCAGTCGAATTTTCGGATAGTCCACCCTCGGGGTGGCCAGGTTGAGAACGGAAGGGTCAAGCCCGCTTCGAGCGGGGAATGCCGCGACAAGACGCATTGCCCATCCATCAATTGTTGCCAAGCGGTAATTGGCCGCTGGTACCCCAGCTGCATCGAGTCGACCACGCAGTGCCGCCACGCCAGAATTCGTGTGCGTCAAGACCAATATCGGCTTTCCAGTATGGCGTTTCAGCGCCTCGGCGATAAGGTGCGTCTTGCCGCAGCCGGCGGGAGCTGTGACACACCCGCGGTCAATTGCCAAAAGGTCAGGGTCAGCTTCCTGCATTCCCGGCCCAAGCAAAGACCTCGTCGACCGTCGCGCGGAAAATGGGATCAGCATTGTCCAAGTCGGGTCCGACGATTTCGCGCGCGACATCTTCCATTCGTGTGACGGACTTGAACCACCCCACCTTCTTCTTACGGGCTGCCGCGCCGAGGAATTCCCGCGTCTCCTGTGAAAGTCCGCTCGTCATACCCTCGATCTGGACCGCGTCCAAGTCCGTCGCGTTATTAGTCACGGACTTGATGTGTTCGTTGATCAACTCGTGCCCATTCAGGTCAATGGCCCGCTGAAGCAAGTCGTTCGCGGCACCGTCCGTCAGGCTCAAGAAGAGTTCGTCTTCGAGCGCTCGCCCCTCGCGCCAGAAAACGATGGTCCCGCCGGCCGCAACAAACGCGGCATCACTCTCTGGAGTCGCCGGAAGATCGGAGTCTCTCAGGACCGCGACGCAGTACCCCAAGTGACTGAATGCCATTGCCCTTGCAACAAGTACATCCGGACTACTTCCATTGCCATCAATGAGTGCGACACCATTCGCACCGACCGACTTAGCACCAGTCTCGACTCTATACTGATCGAGCCCACGGACGAGCCCTACTTCGGTCGCACCTTCACAGACCAGGACTGACCTCGCGAGAAAGGCTTCGGGGTAGCGCCGAATGGTTCCCTGAAACTCATTCTGGGTGCCGACCGGAAGGACTTCGTGTCGATCGCCAACAGGGCGAACAATGAAGAGCTGATCGCCTGACAGGTCTCGGAGCGTCACTGGCGAATGGGTCGTCGCAAACACCTGAAGCGGCGCTTCGCGCTCCTTCGCCCCCAACGAGCCGAGCAGCCTGATGATGCGATGTGGCTCAAGCCCGTGTTCGATTTCATCAACCAATACGACGGTCGAACGAGCCGCAGCTCGACGCTGAAGACCCGCAACGAGCAACCTCGTCGATCCGATCCCGAGTCCACCCAGCGGCACGCCCGATTCGTTGTGGAGGGAGATTGTACCGCCACTGAAGGACACCGACTGTGCGTCAAGCATCGCACGAATACCTTCCCCAATGGGAACCCCGAGGTCTGCCGCAGTCTCGACAACGATTGCCAAGGTCTCCGCCAATTGATCTTTCGCCGCGTCACCGAACGCATTGCGAGCCTCCCGCGCAGCAGTTGCCAGGGCGGCTGGGGCATCGGCACGGGCGTCGGAGATGCGGTTGAGCACCGACCCCTTGCGCCACCCGAGGTGGTAGCTGCCCATCACGCCTATCCGTGCTGGTGCAGTGCGCTCCCGATCAGCCCACCCGAGGCTCCCTGTCTGTCCCTGCGCCTCTGCGCGAGACGAAACGAGCGTCCAAGCCGGCTCCAAATCACTGGCGACTGCCAGCCGAATTGTGATCACCGTCTCAGTACCAGCCTTCGGCTCATCTTCGATCACGTGAGTTTCGGGATCGAAGCTCCCAACATAGAGACCATACGTATCAAGGTTCTTGAGTTTGTCGTCGAGCTCGCCGAGCGTCACCGTGATTGTGATCGGCTCATTGACAGCCATCCCGTAGAAATCAGCGTCTGTAAACTGGATGTTTCGCCGCGCGCCCAAAGCCAAATCAATTGCGTCGAGTACCGTTGACTTGCCACTATCTCCTGGTCCAATCAGGCAATTGATACCTGCTGCCGGGAACCACTCCAGTTCTCGAACGCCTCGGAAGTTCCTGATCTCGATGCGCCTAATCCTCGCCATACGCCTGCGCCTCCGAGGAGAATTGTGACGCCGCGATGGTGACCGCTCCTGAGACAAGCTTGGGCAATAGACCATCACGCACCTTTGCCAAAGTCAGTGACTCCTCGTCAAAGTGCTTCTGGCCTACGAGGTTAGCGCTGGCGATTCGATCGAAAGCCGCAATGATTTCTTCGGGGGGGACCAGGGTTGGCAGCCCGTGGACATGATTGCGATTTAAAGTCGGTACTGCTGATCCAGCATTGTAGGCGCCGAGGTCAATTTTCCGCAGTAGGTGAAAGGCATATGCGGGTGTGGACTTGCGGAATTCCTTCACCCATAACGAGGTATTCAGCGGCCAGAAGTCCGTATGCACATAAAACACCTTCCCGAGTACTCCGCTCCGGCCGGTTGTCACACCTGGTCCGCGCACTCCGAGCTCATTGTGGGTGCCGCTCGGTCCGCTCGCAGCAAGCACAGGATACGCGCCGGCCGTCCGAGCGGGGGCAGGTAGGTCAAAGCCACGCTGCAGGACGAGGACAGTTTCCAAAGGTCCGACCGTCCACCCCTTCGGAATCTCCCCCAGCTCCGAGTCCTCGAACGCATCCGGGAACAGATCGGCGATCTCCTTCGGCAGCCCTGTGTCCCGCCCCTCGGCCTTGGCGCGGACCGGATCGAAGTTCACAAACCACGAGGTGAAGAGCGCCCGCGCCATCTCCTCCAATGTCTCGCTCATCTTTCGGTTCAACTCGATCTTGTCGTCGAGAGTGCCGAGAATGTGGGCGATGGCTCGTTGCTCGCTTTTGTCGAGTGGCGGCCACCAGAGTCCGGCCAACTGGTTCGCCGAGACGTTCGGAAAGGTCGACCCGGTTGCTTGGGCTAGGAGGTCGGCCAGTGAGAACTCAATCGCTGCGCGGACGAACGGTTGAAGCGATGGGTCATCCTTGTGTCTGAGCGCTGCGATCCCTCGGCCTATTGCATACCTCTGGTCGGCCCAGTTCATGCGACCTGTGGTCGAACCGCGAACACAGAACAGTACGTCACCAGGGTGAGCGTGTTTCCGAGCGTCCGTCGTGAACTGAACCGGCGATGGATGATGCGGCCCGTACTCCGTTGGTCCGTTTAGGAGTGGTAGCCCAATTCCCTCGGTGTTACAGGAATCGCCTGGAGGCGATTGCCCCATGACGACGATACAGGCGTCGGAAAGGCACTCACCCCCCATACCCCAACCCCCTCAAATTCTCCGCAATCGCCGCATCCAGCCGCGCCCCTTCCGCCTGCTGCTCCCGCAGCTGCGCCACGAGCCGCGTCATCTTCTCCTCGAACGGCTCCCCATCATCCTCCACCGCCTCCGCCCCAACGTACCGGCCAGGAGTGAGCACATGCCCGTGCATCTGGATCTCCTCCAGCGCTGCCGACTTGCAGAAGCCCGCTTCGTCCTCGTACGCGCCCGCCTTCTTGTCCCCACGCCACGCGTGATACGTCCCCGCGACCTTCGCGATGTCGGCATCGGTCAACTCGATCTGCGTGCGCGAGATACTCGTCCCCAGCTTCCGCGCGTCGATGAATAACGTTTCACCACGGCGATCGCGGAACTGGAGATCCCTCGACTTCGCACCTGCGGTGCTTCGCTCGGGATGACGGGCTCCCTTGTTCCGCGCGAGGAACCACAAGCACACCGGGATCTGCGTCGAGAAGAAGAGCTGACCCGGCAACGCGACCATGCAGTCGACCAGGTCGGCCTCGATCAACGCCTTCCGGATCTCCCCCTCGCCCGACTGGTTGGAGCTCATGCTCCCGTTG
>JBBRBZ010000097.1:0-10219 GCA_038205305.1 Gemmatimonadales bacterium | reverse complement strand
CCCTCCCTCGATCGCACCGAGGTAGCCATCGCCATTCTTGTCCTGCACTTCCTTCATCTCGCGCACCAGATAGTCTGCCCGCTGCTTGAAACGCGCGTCTCCCGTGGCCAGGAACATCAGCGAGACGGCGGAGAGATGATGTCCTGCGATGTGACCGGTCAGGTTCTTACCGGGGCCGTCCCAGCCGCCGTAGGGCTTGGCCTTTGTCGGGAGCCCAGCCCGGATGCGGTAGAATGCCATCATCCGGTCCGGATCGAGCGACAGCAGGTAACTCGCCGTGACTTCCTGCGCTCGCTTGAGCGGTCCGCCAGTGACACGCACCTTCTCGAGTGCGACGGGCTTGGCCTTGAGCATCTTCGCCTCGAAGGTCCGCACCGCCGGATCCTCGGCCGGCAACGATTCGGTCACGTCCCGATGCGTCACGGCGTCGAGTCTGCCAGGTCGGAGGGTGAGTGACGCAGCAGCGGCAGCAGTGAGTTGCAGGAAATCGCGTCGGGAGGAGGACATCGGTCACCACGGCTGATGGGGATGGCGCAGGCTGTACTCGCCAGACCTCCAATCCTGCGCCGTTTCCATTCAAGGCGCAAGCGTTGGCCCTCTCGCGGGTTGGCTCAGGCGGCGGCAGTCCCATATCTTGACGGGCCCCCGATTGCCGTGCCCCGGATTCGCCCCGAATCTCCCTTACCCGAGTCGCTGCTCATGTCACCAGCATCGCCGCGCCACCCCGCTGCCCTCAGGGGAGCACCCCTCCTCGGCGCCCTCTGCCTGTTCGCCGTCGCGACCCATCCCGTGGCGGCTCAGCAGGCCCGAACCGTTCCAGTCTTTCAGAACGGCCAGGCCCAGATCGTCCCCGCCTTCGCGGACACCAACACCTGGATCCGGCAGGAGCTGTGGATCGAGACCGATTTCGACTCCGACCACGACGGCAAGAAGGATCGCGTCCACGCCGACGTGACTCGGCAGCGGCAGACAGAGACCGAAGGGCTCAAGGTGCCGGTCATCCTGAACTCGTCGCCGTACTTCGCCGGCACCGGCAGCTCAACGGTCGGCTTCTGGGATGTGAAGTCGGAGCTTGGTGTTGGATTCACCTCGCGCACGCCGATGCCGGTGATTGCATTTCAGCCGGTACGGCCGCGTATCTCGCGCTCGGAGATCAGCACCTGGGTGCCGCGCGGATTTGCCGTGATGCATCAGGAACAGCCGGGGACGGGTCTCTCCGATGGCTGTCCCACCATCGGCGGGCATCCCGAGGAATACGCTCCCAAAGCCGTGATCGATTGGCTCAACGGCCGGGCCAAGGGCTACACCACACGAACCGGGATGGAAGAAGTGAAGGCCACTTGGACCACCGGCAAGGTCGGCATGACCGGGACCTCCTATGAGGGCACGCTGCCGTTGGCGGCGGCGACCACCGGAGTGAAGGGTCTCGAGGCGATCATCCCGATCTCGCCCAATACCGCCTACTACCACTACTACCGCAGCAACGGCCTCGTCCGCTCGCCCGGTGGCTACCTCGGCGAGGATATCTCGGTCCTGTACGATTTCGTCCACAGCGGCGATCCCGCCGTGCGCCCACGCTGCGACGCGCTCATTCGCGATGGCCTCTTCGCCAAGAATGATGACCGCGCCACCGGCGACTACAGCGCCTTCTGGGCCGACCGCGACCTGCTGACCAAAATCAAGGGCGTCAAGGCAGCCGTACTGCTGGCGCATGGCACCAACGACTTCAACGTCGTGCCGGAACACTCAGTGCGGATCTATGAGGCACTGAAGGCACAACACACCCCGGCGATGATCTACCTGCATCAGGGCGGACACGGTGGAGCACCACCGATGTCGGTGATGAACGAGTGGTGGAGCCACTACCTCTATGGCATCGACAACGGCATCGACAAGGCACCACGCGCCCTGATCATGCGAGAGGGCGCGGCCCGCGGTGCGGCTCCGGTCGCGTATGGCGACTACCCGATTCCCGGCACTGTGAAGGTGGATCTGCACCCTGCCGGCAACGGCAATGATGTCGGTCAGCTTGGCACCGCAGTGGCGGGGACGCACGGAGCGCAAATGTTCACCGACGATGTCGCCTTCAGTGGCTCAGCGCTCGCTGCCGCGTCGCAGTCAGGCAATCGGCTGCTCTATGTCACGCCGGTCTTGAAAGACTCGCTGCACATCTCGGGCTACCCCACCGTGACCATCCGGATGGCGGCCAGCAAGGCGGCGGCGAATCTCTCGGTCTTCCTCGTTACCCTGCCCTATGACAGCGCCCGAGCTGGTTCGAGCGGCCACGCGGGGATCATCACCCGCGGCTGGGCCGACCCGCAGAACTGGAAAGAACTCACGCACGGTGGCAACTACGACTCGAAGAAGCATGGTCAGCCGCTGGTGCCGGGCAAGTTCGTCACCCTGACCTTTGATCTGCAGCCCACCGACAAGATCGTGCCGCCCGGAAAGCAGCTCGGCCTGATGATACTCTCGAGCGATCGGGAGTTCACGCTCTGGCCCAAGGCTGGGACCGAGATCACCGTCGATCTTGAAGGAACCTCCATCGCACTCCCCGTGCTGGGTGGTGCTGACGCACTGCGGAAGGCAACAGGCAACTAGGCGAATCGCCACTGAAGCAGGAACGGGCTCCCTCAGTCGGGGAGCCCGTTCGGCGTCAGGTCAGTTCGAGAAGGACACTCCAGCGACGCGGAAGGCATACCGCCCCGACCCCACCTCCAACTGCAGCTGCGCACCCACGGTCTTCACACTGCGAATGCCCGCGACCAACGCGAGTACCTGGCCGCTCTCGCGCACCTGAGCCGGGCGGTTCACCGGAAGGGTGATCGCGGCGGAGGTGTTGGCCGGGACGACCACCTCGAGCAGGAGCGAATCACCGACCATTCTCCATGAGCTGGAGAGCATCCCGTATCCCGTTTCCAGCGATGCCCGCGCACCGGTCAGACCCCCACCCGGATGCGGCGCAATGATGGCGTGCTTGTATCCCGGCACCGACGGATCGAGATCGATCCCGCCGATGGTCCGGTACATCCAGTCGCCGATCGCGCCGAAGGCGTAGTGATTGAAGGAGTTCATCGAGATCTCCTCGAAGGACCCGTCGGGCTTGATGCCATCCCATCGCTCCCACATCGTCGTGGCGCCGCGTGTGATCGGGTAGAGCCACGATGGGTACCCCTTCTGCATCAAGAGCTTGTACGCGGCATCGAACTGTCCATGCGACGAGAGCGCCGTCGTCAATTCCGGCGTCCCCAGGAAGCCGGTGGTGAGGTGGCCGTCATGTCGTGCGATGTCATCGACCAGGCGCTGCACCGCGCCTGCCTCTTCCTCCGGTGTGAGCAGTCCAAAGTCGAGGGCGAGCGCGTAAGCCGTCTGCGTGTTCTCACTCACGCGACCATTCGGAGAGACAAACTCCTTCCGGAACGCTTCGCGCAATTGCTGGAACAGCGCACGATACGATGCAGCCTCACCATTCCTGCCCAGCACGGCAGCGGCGCGGGAAACGAGGTCGGCCGAATGCGCCAGATACGCGGTGGCGATGAAGTCCTTGCCGGTGGTGGCCCCGGGATAGGAAGCATCGTCACTGTGCCATGCGAGCCAATCACCGAAGTGATCGCCCTTGCGCCAGATCAGGTCGGGGCCGGTTTGACGGTGGGCATAGTCGACCCACTTGCGCATGCTCTCGAACTGGCGCTCAAGCACACCGCGATCGCCGTAGGCGACGTACATGGTCCACGGCACGACCGTGGCGGCGTCGGCCCAGCCAGCGGCCGCCGCGTAGCGCACCGAGTCGCCGCCGAGGGGATTGGGAATGACCCACGGCACCGACCCACTGGGATGCTGATCGAGGGCGAGGTCGGCCAGCCATTTCGAGAAGAATCCGCTGACATTCATGTTGAAGGCCGCCGTGCGCGCGAAGACCTGCGCATCGCCGGTCCAGCCGAGGCGCTCATCGCGCTGCGGGCAATCGGTCGGCACATCGAGGAAGTTGCCGCGCTGCCCCCAGACAATGTTGCGTTGGAGCTTGTTGAGCATGGTATCGGAGGTCTCGAAGGTGCCCGTCTCCTCGAGAGCTGAGTGCACCACCACGCCCGTCACGTTGGCGAGGGTGGGCGTGCCGGGTAGACCAGCCACGGCGACGTATCGGAAGCCGTGGTAGGTGAAGTGCGGTTCGTACACCTCTTCGCCGCCACCCTTGAGGGTGTAGCGGTCGGTCTGGTACGCCGCCCGAAGATTTTCGGTGTACAGATTCCCCGCACGGTCAAGCACCTCAGCGTGACGCAGCGTGACGGTCGTTCCCGCCACCCCACGCACGGCGAGCCGTACCCAGCCAGTAATATTCTGCCCCAGATCGTAGATCGTCTCGCCTGCCGGGGAATGGATGATTGCGATCGGCGTGACAAGTTGTGTTCGACGCACTGGCTCACTCACCGGTGCAACAAGGGCCGCCGTCGTCGGCTCGGCGATCGCCACCGGCGTCCAGGCGGCGTCACGGAATCCGGCGTGATCCCAACCCATCGGCTCCAGTCGCGCGTCGTACGTCTCGCCGCGGTAGATGTCGGCAAATCGCAGCGCCCCCGTCGATTCCCGCCACTGCCCGTCGGAGGTCACGCGCAGGTGGTGGCCATCGGCGTATCGAATCTCCAGCTGGAACAAGAGCGCGACCTTCGTGCCATAGTCATTCTTCCGACCCGAGAAACCGAGGTAGCCGCGATACCAGCCGTCACCAAGGATGGCCCCAACGGCATTTTCACCCTGCGCAAGGAGTGAGGTGACATCGTAGGTCTGGTACTGCAATCGCTTCTGATAGGAGGTCCAACCGGGCGTGAAGAAGTCCTCGCTCACCCGATGGCCATTCAGGTGCAACTCGTAAAGTCCTCGACTCGTGACGTAGGCACGAGCCGACAAGACCTTGCCGTGGACGGTGAATCCGCGACGGAGCATCGGGAGCGGCGCGCCGGCAGAGTCGTGACTCACCGCTGGTGGGCCGATCCACTGCGCCGTCCAGTCACCCGGCTCGAGCAGCCCAGTTTCCCAGAACGCCACGTCGCTCCAGGGTGAGACTCGCCCCAGGCCATCCCACACGCGAACGCGCCAGAAGTAACGCGTGGAGGAACGCAACGCTGGACCTTCGTAGGGTTGGAATCGAGAGGCATCGGTGGCCTGTCGCTTGGAATCCCAGAGCAAGCCCGATTGGCCTCTCGTGAGTCGCAACGAATCGGTGCCCACTTGGAGTTGGTAGGCAGCCTGAACCGTGTTCCTGATGTCGCTCTCGAGGCGCCAGCTCAACCGTGGGGCCCGAGTGTCGGTCCCGACCGGATTGATGCGGTACTCATGTTGGAGTCCCGTCACGCGGACCGTTGCCTGTGACGGCGAGCTCCGGGGCGACGCGAGCACCAGGAGCATCGCGAAGAGTCCCATCACGGCGCGGCGGTGCCACCAGTGGTTCGCCATCGACAACCCGGTCTGTAGAGGAAGGGGAGGAAGGTAGCTGCTGGCCCAATTCAGTCAAAAATGCACGAATCGAGTAATTGTCCAGCATTACCAGTCCATTCATTGACACTTCATCGACACTACCCCATCTTTAACCAATGAACAGCAAAGGTAGTGAACGGGCAACGCACCCAATGCGGTTCGTCATCCGGCGGACCGGCCTCTCGGCCGACTTGCTCCGTGCCTGGGAGAAGCGCTATCAGGCCGTCACGCCAGATCGGTCGACTGGCGGGCAACGGCTCTACTCCGACGAGGACATCGACCGGCTCACCCTGCTGCATCAGGTCACCAGTAACGGTCGCAACATCTCCCAAGTTGCGCGCTACAGTGCCGACCAGCTCCGGGCACTGCTGGTTGAGGATGCCGACGCAGGCCCCAACGCGCTTGAGCGCGAGCCGAACAGCCACGGCGGAGCCGACCTCATCCCCTTGATGCTCGACGCCGCCTCGCAGCTCCAAGCGCAGACCCTCGAACGGCTGGTGCGGCGCGCCACGCTGCAGTTGGGCGCCACTGCGGCAATCGAGCAGGTGATCGCCCCCTTCCTGCACGAGATTGGCGTGCGCTGGCACCAGAACGAAATCAACCCGGCCCATGAGCACCTCGCCACCGCGGTCGTCCAGCGCACCCTGCACTGGATCCTTGAGGGCAATGCGCCGGCGGTCGACGCGCCGGTGATCGTGGTGGCCGCACCGGCAGGGGAACGCCATGAACTGGGGCTGCAGATCGTAGCGGCCGTCGCCGCGGGCGAGGGCTGGCGCGTGGTCTACTTGGGTGCCGACCTGCCGGTGGAGACGATCGCCAGCGCCACCGACCAATCCGGCGCACGGCTACTGGCCATCAGTATCGTCTCGGGCACGGGAACGCCGTCCGTGATCACGCGGCTCACCGCCCTGCGCCAGGCCGTGCCAGCCACAGTCACCATCGTGGTCGGCGGCGCCGCGGCCAACCAGCAACGCGAGCAGATTGTTCCCCTCGGCATGCATGTTCTGCCCGACCTGATCCAACTGCGCCACTTTCTCCAGACCTATCGATCACGCCCCAGCTAGGGACGCACGCTGAATTGCTCAGCCAGCGCTCGCGTGCGAAAATCGAAGATCGCCTCGAGTTGCCGTCGCACCATAATCCGGTGGGCCAACTCGCCGAGCGCGCCGAGCGGCAGCGCGTACTCCACCCGGTCACCGACCTCGACGCCACCCCCGACGGGATGGAAGGTGTGCACGTGGAACCAGTGTGCGTACGGCCCGACCAGCATCCGATCAGCAAACTGCATCCCCTCCTGATAGCGCTCGATGACCGACACCCATCGCATCGGCAGCCCGAGCCAACGGATCCGGTAGCGTATCACGGTCCCGTCCTTGACGACCGCATCTGACACTTCACGCACTTGGAAGTTGAGCCACGGCGGAGTAATGCGCGCCAGGTTCCGTGGATCCTTGAAGAAGGCGAACACCTCAGGAATCCCGCCCGGAACCACGATGCTGCGCTCGAGACGATGAAGAATCACGCCGCCGTCCGAAACCAGGGGATGAACACACTCACCGTCCTTTGGTAACGACGATACGCTTCGCCGCGACTCCGCAACGCCTGGGCTTCCGTATGAGGAATCCCGGTCAGGCGGAAGAGGAAGAGCAGCATCGCGACTGGACCCACCCAGGTGAGCAGACTGCCACCGCCGATCAGTACGTACGCCCACCAGTGCAACCACTCGAAGAAGTAGTTCGGATGGCGAGAGTACCGCCACCATCCCACTTCGCAGACGACACCGCGATTGCCCGGATCGGCCCGGAAACGCGTGAGCTGCCCGTCGGCCACGGCTTCACCTCTCACCGCGATCGCCCAGACAGCGACGCCAGCCCAACCCAGCAGCCCCAAGGAGGCGCCCTGCATCGCGCCGAGAATCGGCAACGAAAAGATCAGCGCGAAGAGCGACTGCGCCTGGTAGAAGAAGAAGTAGCCGATCGGCGCGCGGGCACCCCAGTGAGCCCGTAGGTAGGCGTAGCGGCCATCCTCGCTGCGGCCGACCACCCGATGTCGCCACAGGAAATACGCCAAACGCAACGCCCAGATCGTGGCGATCGCCGAAACGACGATGACGCGAAGTGGGCGAATGTCCTGCCCCCACCCGTAGAAGAGGGAGAGGAAGGCGAGTCCACCGGCCCACGCCACATCGACGCTGGTGGCATTCTTGGTCCGGAGTTGACGCGCCCAGAGCAACACCATCGCGACCGCAACGATCGCCCAGCCAGTCAGGGCAAGTCGGATCATGCGGCGACCTCCATCATGACTGACTCCGGCTCAGGTGCTGCCAGTCCGGCTCTGGGCTTGGCAAAGAGCAGCTGCACATCCCCAATCACTCCCTCGCGGAAACCGCCTTCGCAATAGCAGAAGTAGAACTGCCAGAGGCGACGAAACTCTTCATCACATCCCTGGGCTCGAATGCGCGGCCAGTTCATTTCGAATTGCTCACGCCACAACCGGAGGGTTTCGGCGTAATGCGGGGTAATGTCATGAAGATCCACGAGTCGGAAATCAGTCGTCGCAGCGGCACCGGCGAGGATTGAGACCGATGGGATGCAACTCCCCGGGAAAATGTAGCGCTTGATGAAGTCCATTTCGCGGCGGGCGCTGTCATAGAAGCGATCCTGGATGGTGATGGCCTGAATGGCGGCAAGACCATGCGGAGCAAGCAAAGCGGCACATCGGGCGAAATAGGTGCCGTAGTACTCGTGTCCGACCGCCTCAACCATCTCGATCGAGACCAGCTTGTCGAACGTCCCGGTCAGGTCGCGGTAGTCCGCAAGCAGCACGGTCACGCGATCGGCCAGACCTGCCGATCGCACGCGTTCCGTAGCCAAGGCGTGCTGTTCCGGGGAGATGGTGGTGGTGGTGACATGGCAGCCGCGCGTGCTGGCAGCATGGATCGCGAAACCACCCCACCCACTGCCAATCTCGATCACCCGGTCAGTTGACCGAAGCTCGAGCTGCTGGCAGAGGCGCTCGTATTTGGCGAGGGACGCCTGACGCATCGACGCCCCGGGATGGTCGAAGATCCCCGACGAATAGGTCATCGTCTCGTCGAGGAAGGATGCGAAGAAGTCGTTACCAAGGTCATAATGCGCCATGATGTTCTTCCGGCTGCCTCGCCGGGTGTTGCGGTCGGCAAGGAGCGCGAGTTTGTGGAGTGGCGTCAGCAGCTTGGCCAGCCCGCGCTCGAGCCCCTCTACCACATGGCGATTTCTGGCGAGCACGCGAATCACGGCGGTGAGATCATCAGTCGTCCACCAACCATCGACCCACGCATCGGCCGCACCAAGGTGACCGCCCAGCGCCACCGCGCGATAGAACCGCGCATCGCGCACCGTGATGGTGGCCTCGAGTTCACCAGGTGTCCCCACCGTGATCCGTCGATCCCGATCCACCAGGGTGAGTCGCCCCTCGGCGAGGCTGTTGAGGCGTGCGAGCACCAGTCGTTCGAAAAAAGCCGGACGCGTCATGGCGTGACTCCCGTGCGTGGATGGACGTGAAACGGCACCCGCTTGAGCCAGAGGCGCAGCGCGTGCGAGTAGATACCGATGGCCACCAGGAACGTCATCAGCGGATGCCGGAGCTGCGCCCAGGTCAGTGAGGACGCGCTGATCTCCTCGCGCGCGAGGGTGAGCGTCGCGTCGAAGATGCGGCCCGCTTCGTCTTCGCTGTCCATCTGGATTCCGAGGCGAGCGGCCGGTGGGCTGAAACGCCAGGTGTATTGATGATCCATCGCCAGGAATGGCGACACATGAAAGGCCTTGTCGAAGTGGTGCCGAAAGCCGGCGCCGCCAGCCGACGACGCCCGCCGGTCCAGCACGTAGCGGTGCCGTTCACGCCATGGCGTGTTGGTGATTTCCGCCACAATCGCCACGACACGCGACCCATCCTCATCGAAGCAGTAGTAGAAGCTCACCGGGTTCATCAGCACGCCCAGCGTGCGCAAATGCGTCAGCAATCGGATGGGGCCAACGGGGCGGAAGCCGAGGCGCGCTTCCACTTCGTCGCGTACCGCGACGGCAAGTGGCGTCGCCGGGTCACCGAGATAGTCCGCCCGACGGAACCAGGCGAAGGCGGGTCGCCGGGCTGACCAAAGCCACCGCCCATCAAACAGCTCGGGCAACTCGTCCAGGTCGAGATACATCATGAAGAGCGGGAAGTCGAAGGCATGCGGCACCGGTCGGAACCGGCGGTGGCGTACCTTGCCACGGTAGATGGCGCTGTTCATGCGTCCACGTCCAGTTCGCGCACCACCGCGAGGGCGCTGCGGACGCCATCCTCGTGGAAGCCATAGCCCCAGTAGGCGCCGCAGAAATGGGTGCGTTCGCGGCCGAGTTCGGCATGACGTTGCTGTGCCGCGCCCCCCTCGACGGTGTAGATGGGGTGACGATAGGAGAAGCGCCGGTGGATCCGCTCCGGCCGAATCAGCTCGCCGGCATTGAGCGACACGCAGAAGGTCTCCTCCGCCCGGAGCGACTGGAGCATGTTCATGTTGTAGCTGACCACGGCCGATGCGTCCCGATCGGCCGGAATGCGATAGTTCCAACTCCCCCACGCCGCCCGACGTCGCGGCAGCACCGATGCGTCCGAGTGCAAGACCACGTCATTGGCTTGATACGGAAGTGCGCCCAGCAGTTCCCGCTCCAACGGCGTGGCATCGGCGAGTGCCGCGAGGGCATCGTCGCTGTGACAGGCCATCACCACC
>JBBRBZ010000096.1:0-10320 GCA_038205305.1 Gemmatimonadales bacterium | reverse complement strand
CAAGTCGGGCGGCACGGCTGAGACGCTGGCGCAGTACCTGATCGTCCGAGACTGGATCGAGAAGGCAGTCGGCATGGAGGCGGCCAAGGCGCATTTCGTCCTGACTACCGATCCGTCCAAGGGCGCCCTCCGCGCCATCGCCCAGAATGATGGGCTGCAGGCCTTCGAGGTCCCCCCCGACGTGGGTGGCCGCTTCTCGGTGCTGACGGCCGTGGGGCTGGTGCCGGCCGCCCTGCTCGGGATGGACATCACCGCGCTCCTGGCGGGCGCCCAGGAGGCCGTGGACGAGGCGGAGAGCAACACCCTCAGTGCCAACCCTGCCGCGCGCTGGGCGGCACTCCAGTGGCAGGCGCAGGCCACCCGCGCGGCCAACGTACATGTGGTGATGCCCTACTCCGACCGCCTGCGCGAGTTTGCCGAATGGTACCGGCAGCTCTGGGCCGAGAGCCTGGGGAAACGGCTCGATCGGGCAGGCCAGGAGGCATTCCGCGGCCCCACCCCAGTCGCTACGGTGGGGGCCACCGACCAGCACTCTCAAGTCCAGCTCTTCATGCAGGGGCCGTTCGACAAGACGATCACCTTCATCCGGGTGCTCGACACCACCGAGATGCTGCGGATCCCGACGCGCGCCAACAGCGGCCCGGAACTGAGCTATCTCGAGGGGAAGACCCTCGGCCAGCTGCTCGATGCTGAGTTCAATGCCACGCGCGAGGCGCTCCGCTCCCAGGGGCGGATGAGCATGACGCTCGAACTCGACACGGTCGACGCCCGCCAGCTCGGCCGGCTGCTGATGTTCTTCCAGGTCGCGACCGGCTACGCCGGCATCTGGTATGATGTCGATCCGTTCAACCAGCCGGGGGTCGAGCTGGGGAAGGTGTTGACGTTCAAGGCGATGGGCCGCACCGGGTATTAGCGCGGGGATGATACTGGCTGGTGAATGGTGGATGGTGGATGGTGGAGGGTGGAGGGTGGAGCGGCACTGCTAAAACCTGTCGTCCCTCGCGCAGCGGGGGACCTCCAGAGCTGGTGCATGTGGGGAGTTCATCACCCTCGGTAGTTGGCCCACAGCCGGTACGTGATCCCAGCGACGCGGCGTGCTCCATCCAATAGCTCGGCGAGCTCTCCATCGAGGCTGTGCAGGAAGTCCAAGACCTCAGCGGTTTCAACCGCGGACCCGTGTGCGATCCTGAAGTGATACCGGCAGCGGGCCCCCCTGCCGGACGCATGGCCCTCGGCGATATTCAACACGACTGACAACGCGGCACGCCGCAGCTGATCGAACGCTGCGGCGCGTTGTGGCTTCCAGTGCGCGTCGGCATGCCGATATATGGCCAGAGCGCTCTCACGGCCCAGCTGCCATGCGATGATATCCCGGTGACTGCTCATCTTCCAAACCAAGCCGACCATTCCCCAAAACGGGACCGCCACGCACGCACCTGATTCCCGAATAACGCAGCAGCGCTCAGTGGTTGGACACCATTCACCATCCACCATTCACCTTTCCCATGCGGCAAAAACCAAACGACCCCGCTTGCGCGGGGCCGTCGGTTTACTGCGGTGCTGCTGCCGTACTTACGGCATCACAACCTGCATCGTGGTGACAGCGTCGCCGGTGCTCAGGACGCCGACGGCGATGACCTTGTCGCCGGTGATGACAACAGTCTGCGTCGCCCCATCCCAACGCTTGATGTAGCTGGTAACGGGCAACTGGTACACCCACGAACGGTAGGTGCCCTGATCGGTGCCGCAGACTTCAGCAACCGTGGCGGCGCAGGCGGTGCTGGCCTCGATCGAGCTCGCGGAGACGCTGCCGAGGTAGCTGTAGTACGTACCGACGACACGGTAGAAGTCCACCCGGGTAAAGGGCGGGTTCGGCGAGTTTGTCGGAGCGGTCGCCTGCGCGCGGAACGCGACGGTCGAACCAAACTGGTTCGTGGTGGCGGCGGTCGGGATGACCCGCCAGAACTGCACCGCGACGGTCGGGTTGGCCGTGTTGAACGCGTTGATGGTGGCATTGCTCTCGATGTTCAGCGCAGGGATGCTGATTTCCGTCGAGGCCATGTTGTAGCCACCGAAGTTGAAGGTCCAGGTCTGCACCTTGGTGGGCTTCACCTGGGTGCCGACCGCAAAGATGTTGCTCGGATCGATCCCGAAGGTCTTGCTCCCGTCAACGAGTTCGATCGAGTGCGCGTACGGCGCGCCGGTGGTCGGCATGATCGTCTGCGCGAAGGGCGAAGTGATCACGTTGTCGAAGCGGGTTCCGATAACCGACCAGTTGTACCGGACGGAATCGGGCGACCCGGCAGCCGTCGCAGCCAGCGACGGATACAAGAGCTGCAAGGCCAAGGCACTGACTTCGGCCGAGTCGGCGCCAGTGGCACCGAAGCCGAAGTTGGTGCTGGTCAGCTGCGCCGGAATACCAAGGCCCGTCGCGAACGGCGCGAGAGCATTGACCAGCGTCTTCGCGAACAGATTGACCGAGGTGTTACCCGCGGCATCCGTGACGTTGGTGGTGTAGGCCGCATACTGCTCCGGCAGCGGGACGTCAACCTGCTGTCCCATCTGCCAACCGTCCAGACGCAGGGCACCGGCAGTCGCCGTCGCCATGGTGCAGGTCGGAGCGGTCACGAACGCCGCACCCACCACGCCCGAGCCAACAGAGCAGGCACCGGTCGGGAAGATGTGGCTGCCGACGGCAATCGAGTGCTTCTGGGCCGTGGCCGAGAAGCCCGCGCGGTCGTCGAGGTATTCAGCGCGCCAGACGTTGACGCCGGTCACCGGCTTGGCAGTGAACGTCGTGGTGTCAGCGAAGATGGAGGCAACGACCGCCGGAGCGACCTGCGCAAGCCCGAAGCGAATGGCCGGGGCCGTCTTGTCCACACCGAAGGTGGCGGTGGCGGCAGAGATACGCACATTGCCCAGACGATCAGACTCGGTCGCATTGACGGTGTACGGGGCGGTTCCACCGAGGCCAACCGCGCCGCCGATGAAGTTCGTCGCGCACTCCGGGATGTCAGCACCCGTCTTGGTCGGCATCGCGACAGCAGCCGCGCCACCGCAGTTCGGGGCGTTGTACGAGTAGGTACGGTCGGTCGTGGCACGGACGCCAACACCCGCGTCGGTCGTGGCCGCCGTCTGGGTGAAGGTGTACGCCGCATTCACCCAGCCAGTGACGGCCGGAGCGGAGCGCGCGATCGACGGGACAGCAACCGACGGCGCCACGTAGTCCATGCGGAGCGAGTCAGGGGTCGAGCCCGTGACGCAGCCCGCGGCGACTGGCAAGCAGGCCGCCAGATACGTGGTGTTGGCGATCAACGGCGTCACGGCGTTGACAAGCGGGAACGTGTTGTTCTGGTTGTCGAGCGCGTTGGTGATGATGACGTTGTCGCGGATCGCGGTGATGTTCTCGTACCCGCAGGCGGTGAGGGCCGTACCGCCAGCGGCCGGCAGGTAGCCGAACGTGCGGGTGAAGGGGGCCGTGGTCTGCGTGACGGTGCTGCAGGTGCCGCCGCCGGGCGCACCGAGCGTCCAGGTGACGGTGCTGATGCTACGGCCCGGGGTGTAGATGACCGGGTAGATGGTGGCCGACGTGTTGGCCGTCGGGCCGCCCCAGTAGGTGATGCCGGCGCCGAGAACCGAGGTCGCCGCGCTGATGGCGTTGACGGTCGGCTTGGTGATGTCAGCCACCCAGCCATCGACGTTGTTCAGCACCATCGGGGTGACCTGGGTCGACGTCGCCGTCGCCACACCGCGCGGGTAGATCGCGGCGCTGAAGGTCGTGTTGCCGTTCAGGTACGAGACCGTCGCGACGCCGGTGGTGATGTTCTTGGTGAATTCATTGGTCGGCACGGACAGCGTGATGATGCCGGCGGCCGGGTTGGTGACGTAGAACGCCTTGGCAGCGCGCTTGGCGCCGATGAAGACGGCGATCGAGTCGATGATCTGCTCACCCGGATCGAAGTTCATGTTGAACTCGATCTGGCCAGCGACGTTGTTCAGGTTGATCGGCAGGGTCAGGATGCCGGTGGTGACGCTCGAGATCGAGATCGTCGCCGGAATCACGGCCCGCACGGTGACGCCGAGGGTGGCCGTCTTGGTGGAGGAGCCGCTGGTGGCGGTCGCAGTGATCACGGCCGTACCGGCCGAAACCGCGACAACCTTGCCCGTGACGGGATCAACCGTCGCGATGGCCGAGCTCGACGTGGCGTAGGAGATGGTCGGGGTGGCCGCGCCATCGACGGTCGTGTAGGCCGGCGAGATCTGGACGAAGTTGCCCGGAGCCAGCGTCGCCGTGGTCGGCGTGATGGTGAAGGAGGTGATCGCCGACGGGGTCGAGGAGACCGTCACGGAGGCGATGCCCTTCTTGGTCGGATCGGCGGTCGAGGACGCGACGATCGTGGTGGTGCCGGCGGCGACGCCCGTGACAACACCGGTGGCGCTCACCGTGGCGATCGCAGGATTGCCCGGTGCCCAGCTGACCGTGGTGGCGACGCCGGCATCGGCGATCACCGAGACGGCGTACTGCACCGACTGGCCAATCGCGATGGTCAGGTTCGCAGGCGCGATCGTGACGCTGGTAACCCCAGGCGTCGGCGTCACGGGCTGCGTGACAGTGACCTTGTCGCCACAGGCCGCGAGGCCCAGACCGACAACGCCAGCCGCCAGAATGTTGCGGTAAAGCTTCAGCATTAATCCCCCTGAATGTGTGGGCCCGGATCGGGCCATCCTGCTGGTGAAACCGCTCGAGAGCATGCTGCATCGTTCCTGAATTGCTGGCGCCCTCGCGACCAAGTCGCAGTGGCAAGGCCGGGATCGCTAGGGTCGCCTGAAGCGAACCCCCGAAACCGCGTCAAACAGACACCCGCCAAGTCCCGTCACGCCATGCGCAACCGGGCCGAAAACGAGGCCAGCACTCCAAGCTATTGGCGAGAGGCTCTCTAGTCAAGTTGTTGTGCTGCTATAACTTGGACCTTGAGCGGCCGGGTCAGCCTCGCCGTGAACCTGCCACGGTACTGGCGCCCGACACACTCCGCCGGGGCACCATTTAGCAAGAGGCGTGCTCAGTTGCCGCCGGAACCCCTCGAGGAGACGATCTGAAAGGTGAGGTGGGCCGTTCCGGTGGTCTCGAGCGGCGACGTGGGCCGGATTGGTGAGGATTTGAGCGCCTTTCCGAGGATTCCCTTCCCCACCACCCGGAGCGCGCCAATCATCGCGTGGGACTCGCCCTGGGCCCCCTCCAACCTCCCTATCCAGTTGGTTCCCCGGGCTCCGGCGTATCCGAAAGACATCGAGTGTGTCGTTCCGACACTCGGATTGCCTGCCGGATGGCCAATCCAGAGGATACTGGCCCCATCGAGCTTGAATTCGATCCGATCCTCAGGCGTCCCCCGGTCTTTCCCCGCAACGAAGTCGATGCCGTCCATCGAGATCCCCCGGTCGCCCGCCTCCTTCCGAACGGTCCGGTTGTCGCTGGCCAGTTTGATCAGCAGAAACTCGGCCCCGGTCGCCCCGTGCGGGGCCGTCGCGGCAATGAGGTGGCTGACGATCGCGATCGGCTGGTCGGCGCCCGCTGCGATCGGCTTCTCGTCGTCGATGGTCACCTGGCCATAGAGACCGACGCAGATCGCCGCCGGGATCCAGGCGGTGAAGCGGGGCTCATCCCGGATGGTCTGGGCGAGGGACGATGGCAGGTTGCTGCCAGTGCCTGCCGGCGCCAAGACGGTCCCCCGATCGACCAGTCGCGGGGCGATAGCGGGGTCGATCAGGTACCAGATGCAGAAGCTGCCGCGCGCATCATCGAGGGTCCAGCGCGACTCGCTCACCCGCTGAGCCGCCAGCGGGCGGAAGGGAGCTGCCCCGAGGAGCACTCCGACCAGCGCAACGATGAGACACCCCTCGACACGACCGGCGAGCTTCATGGTTTCTCCTTGGCGGCCTGGATAGCGGCACCGAGGTGAACGTAACTCTGGGGATCGAGCGCGGCGAACCCCGCATCGACATAGCGCACTCGGCCATCCCGGCCCACCACCACCACGGCGCGGCGGCTGCGTGGCCCATCCACGAAGGCGAAGCGTCGCGTCACGTCGAGCGCGGTGTCACTGAGGAACTTGAAGGGAAGGTCGTACTCCCGGGCAAATCGAATGTGCGACGCGAGCGAGTCCACCGAAATCCCTGCCACGACCACGCCTTCGCCGAACATGGTCGGTGCCCGGTCGCGCAGGGCCTGCCACTCCGCCACGCACCCCGGCGTGAAGTCCCCGGGGAAGAAGGTGAGGACCACCACGTGACCGAGCTCCTTGGAGAGATCGAAGGGCTGGTCGGCTGGGCCTGGGCCATCCTTGGTGGCGTACGGCAGGCGGACATCGGGCGCCGGACGGCCAACCCTTACCCCGTCCTCGAGTGCAAGGCGCAGGCGCACCGCCCCGCCGGTATCCGCCTGCGCGCCGAGGGCATGGGCAGCTACAACCATTGTGATGAGCGCGAGCGAGCGCCTCATGGTGACACGATCTTGCGGAGCTCGGCGACCAGATCCTGATTATCGCCCGTTCCGGTGTAGCGGATCTTCCCGGCGGCGTCGATGATCACGACATACGAGGTGGTGGCGGCGCCAAAGGCGCGCTGCGAGACGCCTGCCGTGTCGTAGACGGTGCGGAAGGGCGGATGATGCCGCGCGACGTAGCGCTCGACGCGCGACTTGCTGTCGTTCACGGTGACGTTCACACCAATGAAATCGACGCGATCGCCGTACGTGGTGGCGGCCGCCTGGACATTGGGCATCAGCGCCGCGCAGATCTCGCACCAAGTCGCCCAGAACTCGATCACCATCCCGCGCTTGCCAGATGCGACCGCCAGCCGCACCGGATGACCGTCGAGATCGTTGACGGTCACCATCGGCGCGAGATCTCCCACGCCGGGGGGACTCTTCTGTGCCGAGAGCGGAACGGCAATGGTCAACGCGGCACATAACAGCAGCAGCTTCATAGGACCTGCCCCATCTTGACGAAGTAGTACTCGGCCATCGCGAGGATGAGCACGCCACTGAGTCGCTTGACGCGGAGCATCCAGACCCCGGCGCGCGGCAACGCGGCGACGTTGCCGGCGGCCAATCCCACCACGACGAGGAGGGAGGTCATCCCGAGCGAGAAGACGAACAAGTAGGCGAAGCCCCACACGGCGCTCTGGGTACTTGCCACCCAGGTAAGTACTGCCGCAAACGCCGGTGCGCCGCAGGGCGCCGCCACCAGCCCGGAAGTCGTCCCCATCAGGAACGCGCCACCGAGTGAATCACCGCCCAATCGGCTCGCCCACGCCAGCAACCGTTGCGGCGCCGACAGCGTGAAGACGTCGAGCATCGCCAACCCGGCCAGCAGGAGGACGTTTCCGAACGCAAAGTACGCCCAGGGGTTGGCCGAGATGGTGCCGAAGAGCGAACCGGTGAGTCCGGCGATGAGGCCGAGCGTGGCGTACACCAGCGCCAGTCCGAGCACATAGCAGAGCGTCACGAGCGCAGTGCGTCGTCGCGAACGGCCACCCGCCCCAGCACCGCCCAGCACACCCGCCGTGATGGGGATCATCGGATAGATGCAGGGAGTGAAGGAGGTGGCGACGCCAGCGAGGAACAGCGCGGCCAGTGCCGCAATGGGATGGGCGGCAAGCGTGGTTTCGGAAAGATCAATCATGGGTGCCGACAATCTAGTCGCGTCAGGCACCATGCTCCGAAAGCAAACCGGGCGCCCCAGCTTCGGGACGCCCGTCTACTGCCGTGGAGCAGAACAGGGCCTAATGGCCGCCGAGCGCCCGCTGCTTCATCCTCAACTGCTCGGCGGAAGGCGGAGCCATCAGGCCGGGGCCACCACCACCACCGAAGGGCACCGCACTCACTCGGATGGTGTAGGTCCCGAACACCACGTAGGTCGGTGGATTATCACCCGACGCGTCAGCGAGCGGCCCTGGACGGGCAAGGTATTCCTTGCGCACCCCAGTCGGGTTGGTGATGGCGACCTGCGACTGATATCCGCACGTGTCGTCGTTCGCACCGATCGAGGTGGTGCCGTCAAAGATCCTCAGGAAGGGATCGGACATCGTCCCCAGGGCACCAGTCTCGGCGCAGACGACATAGGTGGAACCGATGACCTGGACGTATACGGTGGCGCCGGGCTCGACAAAGACCCGCCAGTCCTCATAGGGGTAATTGCCTGCACCGGAGAAGGTGTTCCTGTCGTAGCGTGGCGACAGCGCGGTGAAGCTGGAGGCGCGGACATCACCCACGAAGAGGCAATTGCCGCAGTTGCTGAAAGTAACGACCAGATTGGTGGGATTGTTGGTGGCCGCTGGTACTGTCACCGGAATGGTCACGGTGTAGGTGCCGATCGGCAGCGCGGCGGCCGAGGCCTTGAGCTTGAAGCTGACCAGCCAACCGAGCGGGTTGCGCGAGAAGTTGGGCGCCAGATTCATGTCGAGCCAATTCCCAGCCGGCGAGGTGCCGGTGTAGACTGGCGTGCCGAACAACGGGTAGGAGGCGAGCGCGATGTTGCCCGCCACCAGCACGGTGCGCACGTCGGTTGGGATCGGATCGGTGGGCAGCTTGGTCCAGCCCACCGTGCCGGGAGTCAGCGTGTAGGCGCGCGGACCGAGGGCAAAGCTAGGGTCAGTGGTGGCACTCGTCGCCGGGGAACTCGACTCGCCGCACGAGGCCAGCAGGGTCACCGCCGCGACCATGGCGGTCACGGAGAACAGTCGGGTAAAGCGCATTGCTGAAAACTCCTGACGGGAGGCACGAAGATGTAGCATGGGTTCTAGTCAAGGAATCTCAGCGTGCGCCGCCCCGGGCGCAAGAGGGGAGCCGCTATTCCGACTGGCGGGCAAGCCCATAGCGGCGTGAGACATAGCGGTCGAGAATCCCGAGGAACTCCGCCACGATTGTCTCGCCACGGAGGGTGGTCGTCAGCTCCCCATCGACGAAGACCGGAGCCACCGGCTCCTCAAAGGTTCCCGGGAGCGAGATCCCGATATTGGCATGGCGCGATTCGCCGGGCCCATTCACAACACAGCCCATTACCGCCACCTTGAGCTCGGCTACCCCCGGGTATTTCGCCCCCCAGACCGGCATCTGCTGCCGGAGATAGTCCTCAATCTGCTCCGCCATCGACTGGAAGAAAGTGGAGGTGGTCCGACCGCACCCCGGGCAGGAAGTGACTTGGGGGGTAAAGTGCCGCAGCCCCAGCGACTGGAGAATCTGCTGGGCGACCCGCACTTCTTCGGCCCGGTCGCCGCCCGGTTGCGGCGTGAGGGAGACGCGGATGGTATCGCCAATCCCTTCCTGCAACAGGATGGCGAGGCCAGCCGCGCTGGCGACCATTCCCTTCATCGCCATGCCCGCCTCGGTGAGGCCGACGTGCAGCGGGTAGTCGCACTGCCCGGCCAGCAGTCGGTAGACGTCGACGAGGTCCTGCACATTGGAGACCTTGGCGCTCAGCACGATCCGATCGTGCCGCATGCCGATCGCTTCGGCCGCGGCAGCGGAGCGAAGGGCCGAAGTGATCATCGCCTCGAGCATCACGTCGCGGGCCTCGCGCGGCACGGCGGCCACGGCATTGGCATCCATCAGCTCGGTGAGCACGGCCTGGTCGAGCGAGCCCCAGTTCACCCCGATGCGGACGGGCTTGTCATGCTCGAGGGCGACTTCGATGATGGCACGGAAGTGTTCGTCGTGGCGCTTGCCGCCGACGTTGCCGGGATTGATGCGATACTTGGCGAGTGCACGCGCGCATTCGGGATGGCGCGTCAGCAGCTGGTGCCCGTTGTAGTGGAAATCGCCGACGACCGGCACCGAGACGCCGATGCGATCGAGTCCCTCGACGATTTCCGGCACGGCGGCAGCGGCGGCGTCATTGTTGACCGTGACGCGCACGAGCTCACTGCCGGCCCCCGCCAGTGCGGCGACCTGCCGGACGGTGGCGGTGACATCGGCGGTGTCGGTGTTGGTCATCGACTGCACCACCACCGGATGACACGAGCCGAGCGCCACCCCGCCGACGTAAACGGTGGGGGTCGCCCGGCGAGTGACGGCCGCCATCAGTTGGCCTGGCTCAGACGAGCCCGAGCTGCGAGACGAAGCGGTCCCACTCGGCGGCGGTGATGACACCGTTGAGCCGGAGCGGCTCAAGCGCCGCCATGATCTCGGGGCGTGTCCCCGCGATGCGACGATCGCGCAGCTCGCCGATCATCCGCGAGAACTTGTGCTCATACTCGTCCTGGGCAAGTTCCCCGCTCTTCCGCATGGCGGAGAGCTTGGTCAGTTCCTGGGCGGCACGAGCGGGC
>JBBRBZ010000095.1:0-10468 GCA_038205305.1 Gemmatimonadales bacterium | reverse complement strand
GTTCACCTGCTCGACGATGTCACCCAGCTCGGTGGAGAGTCGGCGCGATCCGACCAACTGGAGATAGTTCTCCGCTCCCTTGAGGTGGCTGCCGTCGGCCGCCTGCCCGGTGACATCGGTCGGCGCACCGCGCCCGACCATGTCGAGGTTGAGGTCGGCGATGATTGAATCGCGCGACATCGTGGTGGGGTGGTTGGTGAAGTACTGCGACCCCCACAGTCCCTTTTCCTCGCCAGCCTGCCAGATGAAGATGATCGAGCGCTTTGGCTTCACCGGACCCTTGGCGAACGCCTCGGCGATCTCCATCACCGACACCGACCCGGAGCCATCGTCATCCGCGCCGTTGTTGATCGAGTCGGGACGCTCCGGATAGATCTTCCGTAACGAATCCTTGACCTGGTTGATTCGGATCCACTGCTCCTCGGTGGGTACCGGCCGGGGGCGCGTGTCCGCCCCTTCGACCAACGCCACCATGTTGTAGGCCTTGAGCGAGTCGTGCTCGATGGGCCGGTTCGTTGGCGCGTTGTGGTCGCTGTGCCCGCCAATGATGATATACTCGTGCTTGAGCTTCGGATCGCTCCCCGGCAGGACCGCGATCACATTGCGTGTCGGCTGCACCACTTCATGCGACTTGACCATGAGCGACGCCATCTTGCCGAGTTCGCCCTTCGTCGCCTGATCCACCGGCTTGCCGAGCAGTGCCTCGGCGACCTTCTCCGTCACCGTGGCTGCCATGACCTGCGCTCCGCCAGCGAACCCGCCGCGACCAGCGCCGGCACGACCACCGCCTGCGGCTGCAGGGTTCGCCGCCGCGAACGCCGCCTTCCCCTCAATTTCCACGGTGTCCAGCAGCGTGGCCCGCCCGCCACCGAATCCGCCACGCCCACCACCGGCGTTCAAGCCGCCCGCCTCGACAGTGAACACCGCCGCGGCACCAGCAAAGGGGTTTCCTGCCCCGCCACGAGCGCCGCCACGGCCCCTCGCACCGCCGGCCGCGAAGCCACCGGCTGCCCCACCGGCAGGCCGAGGTGCGGCCTTGAGGAGCACGATCTTTCCCGCGATGACGCCTGGCGCGACCGGGTTCAGCGTGTCACCCTGCTCGCCGCCGTAGATCACCTGCGTGGTCGCGAGGTCGATGTTGGCGGGCTGCGTGGTGAAGTCGGTGCCGAACTTGAACATCGTGGTGCCAGCCATCAACATGGCAGAGTTGGTATCCACCGCCGCGAGTGCGACTGGCATGTACTGGAAGAAGGTGCCATGGTCGCCCGCGGGGGTGAGCCCCAGGGCGCGAACCTGCTTTTCGATGTAGTCCGTCGCGCGGATCAGGTTCGGGCTGCCTGCCTCACGCCCCAACATCGAATCATCGGCATAGATGTAGAGCCTGGTCATCAAGTCGCACGGCGTAATCGCGGCGACAGTCGGGCCACCCTTGTACTTGAGCGGCATATTGCCGCTCTTGGCTGTGGCCGGACAGGACTGCTGCGCCGAAAGCGCGGTGGAGGTGACCATCGCGGCCATCGCAAGACTGCAGGTGATTCTGGTATGGAGGTGCACGGTTGCCATCTTCTCGGGTCTGAGGTCTTGGGGGGGAGAGGATCGGGCCTAGCACCGTGTATACGCAAAGCGTCCACCGGGCGTTGAGACCGCCCGGGCTGACTCCGAAAAACTACTGAAACGGGAGCTACTGCTTGCAGCGCGCTTGCGGGTCAGGCTTCGGCTGATCGGAAACGGGGCGGTGATCGAGATCTGCCACCTTCATCACCACCGCCTCAGCCAGGCGGGTGACAGCCGCAAAGTGATCGAATTGGACGTACTGGGCTTCGTCGGTCACCTGATGGAAATCACGATTTCCGCCGGTGGTGAGGTAGGCCACCGGGATGCCGAGCCGGGCGAAGTGGAGTTGGTCGCTGCGACAGACGAGCGCGAGTGGATTCCCCGGGGCATCGAGCGCGTAGCTCAGGTCGAGGCCGAGCTTCGCCTCGGTGTTGGCTGCCGGGATGAGGTCACCGAACTCACTTGACTGGCGCCGACTCCCCACCACCGCCAGATACCGAGAGTTGCCGAACAGGGGTGCGCCGGCGGCCGTGACTCCGGTCACGTCACTGGCCTCCCCACGCGCCAGGGCATTGAGGTTGATCTCCGCGACCACCGAATCCATCGACACGGGGGCGTGCTCGGTGAAGTATTCCGCTCCGCGAAGCCCACTCTCCTCGCCGGCGAACCATACGAAGAGCACCGATCGCTTCGGATGGAAGCTCTCGCCGACCATCGCCTCGGCGATCTCGAGTGAGGCGACCGCCCCCGACCCGCCATCGTCGGCGCCGTTGTAGATGGAATCGACTCGAGGCGCGCGAAGCTTCCGGACCGTGTCGATCAGTCCAGCGATGGCACGTGCCTGCGCTTCGGAGGGACGGATGGGCGGTGAGAGCGCGCCCTGGGGCCGGGTCACCGTGTTCACGATCCGGAGCGAGTCGTGTTCCACCCGACCAAACGGGGGGAGGTGATCGTTCGGTGCTCCCACGACGACGTACTCACCACGAAGGACGGCGTCACTGCCGGAGAGCATCGCCACCACATTTCTCGCCGGGCGCGGCGTGTCGACGAAGCGCACGTCGGTGGCATCGATTCGCCCTGTCGCCCCCTTGGCGATGGATGCCAATGGCCCGTGGAAGATCGCTTCCGCCAGCCGTGTGGTGATCCCGTACGACACCGCCGTGGTGCTATCGCTCCGCCAGATGACGCCCGAGGGCTGGGTCGCGCCGCGCACCGCCGACGCCGGAATCTGGTCGCCGTCGATCGTCATCACGGCGGTGGCGGCGGCCAGCATCGCACTCCACTGGCGAAAGCCGTTCGAGGTCAGGAACGTCTGCCGGCTGCCGGTCGGTGGCGGACCGGTGTGCAGCACCAGCACCTTCCCCTGCACATCGGCGACGGGGAGCACCGCCGTGGTGTCGAAGACGAGGCCACCGTAGACAGCATCGGCGTGTTCGAGTTGTCGCGGGGCTCCGATGTTCGCGCCGCTCGAGGCGGCAAGAAAGTCCACGCCTCCCCTGAAGAGCGTTCCACCGACCGTCACCGTCGACGCCAGGTCGAACGCGCGGGCAAAGACGGGCAGTTCCTGGAAATAGCTGCCGTTGTCACCGGCGGGCTGGAGCCCCAATCGCTTCGCTTCGCGCTCGAGATATTCGGTTGCCTTGAGATGACTCGCCGTGCCGACCGCCCGGCCGAGCATCGAGTCATCGGAGAAGGCATAGAGCCGAGTCCGCAAGTCACCAGCCGTGATCGCCGGCACCGTGGCAGGCCCGGCGTACTTGAGAGGTATCTGCCGCGGCGTGCCCTGCGCTCCCAGCACCATGGGCAGCGGCAATGCAAGACCAGCAAGAAGCACTGCGCGCCACGTGGCGCGGTCGAGGTGACGCATCGCGCCGCTCCGGATCGGGGAATGCTGCATGTCCCACAACGCAATCTGGCGGGTCGCGCGCCAGATTGCAGCGCCGACCCGCCAGATCCCGCCTGAGATACTCGTACCTTACTGCTTGCAGCTCGTCGCTGGCGCCGGGTTCGGCTTGGCGTGATCGACCACCACGCGATGGTCAAGATTCGCCGTGGCCACCGCGATGTCGAAGATCAGTGAATCGAGTGCCGCCATATGACCGTAACGGATGAACTGCGGCTCATCGGTCAGTTGATGGTAGTCCGAGTGCCCGCCCGTGGTGAAGAACACGACAGGAACACCCCACTTGGCATACGACCAGTGGTCACTGCGGCAGTAAATGTTCTGGGGATGGCCGTCGGCATCGATGTTGTAGTCGAAGTTGAAGCCGTGCTTCCCGGTGGTGCTGACGGTTTCGACCAGATCGCCCAGCTCCGTCGAGAGCCGGCGCGAGCCGACCAGCTGGACGTAGCGATCGCCGCCATGCAGCACGCCACCGGCCTTTCCCTGCCCCGTGACGTCGGTCGCAGCCCCTCGACCGACCATGTCGATGTTCAGCTGCGCCACGATCGAGTCCCGCGGCACCGTCGGGTGATCCATGAAATACGCCGAGCCCCACATCCCCATCTCCTCGCCAGCGTGCCAAACGAAGAGAATCGAGCGCTTGGGTTTCACATTGCCCTTGGCGAACGCCTCGGCGATTTCCAACACCGAGACGCTGCCAGAACCGTCGTCATCGGCGCCATTGAAAATCGAGTCGGGGCGAGCAGGGTAGAGCTTCCGCATAGCGGCGATGTCCGAGTTCACCTTGGACCACTCCTCCGGCGTCAGCGGCGTCGAACGGCCGCCCTCGGCACCGGCAGGATGCCCGACCGCCCCCCAGACCTTGAGTGAATCGCTTTCGCCCTGCGACCCCACGCTGAAGCCAACGTGGTCACTGTGCCCACCGATCGCGACGTACTCACCCTTCAACTTCGGGTCGGAACCCGGAAAAATCGCCACTACATTGCGCCCCGCCGGAGCGGGACCAACGGTGAACCTGACGTCCGAGCTGAAAGTTTGGCCCACCTGCCCCTTCTGGGCGGTCGCGAGGGGCACACCCATCATCGCCTCAGCCACCTTGGTCGAGACATAGAGCGTCGGCAGTCGACCAGGCGCCCCAGCAGCCGCAACGGGTGGCTCCCCAAGGGTGAGGTTCGGTCCGCCGAGGAATCCGACATACCGCGGATAGAGTGAGTCGGGCAGCACATTGATCACCGCCAGCGCGCCCTGTCTGGCCCGGCCGTAGGCCCGGTATGATTCGGACTGCACCAACGCCCGCTGGATCTCAGGAGTCATTCTGCTCATCGGCATGGCGAGGAGGACCTTGCCGGCGACCGCAGCCGAGTCCAGCTGGCTCGTGGTGTCTGTCAGCAAGCCGGCGTAGACCACTGAGGCGTTCTCGAACTGCTTCGGCACTCCCGCGCCGGCAGCAAGAAAGTCCGACACCACATGAAACGACTGCGATCCGACGGTCAGCGTCGAGGCCGCATCGACCTTCCGCTCGGTGATCGGGAAGTCTTGGTAGTACCCGCCATTGTCACCAGCCGGCTGCAGTCCAAGGCGACGCACTTCGCGCTCAATGTAGGCGACGGCCTGGTGATGGTATTCCGTGCCGACCTGCCGTCCCATCATCGAGTCATCGGCGTACTTGTACAGCCGGTTCATCAGGTCGCACGGCGTGATGGCTGCGACCGTGGCACCGCCACTGTACTTGAGCGGCAGCGGCCCCTTGCCGGTCGCGGGGCAGTTTTGGCTCTGCGCTGCCAGTGTCGTGGCGCCCATGAGAACGAGGCCGAGCGTTGCGGCGCCGCGAAAGGCTGCGATTCGAAACGGTGACATCATGCTCCCTGTGGTTGAAGAAAGTCGTGGTTCACTGCTGACACGGTGCACTGGCATTCGGACGAGGGTGGTCCACCACCAGCCGGTGATCAAGATTCGCGATCCTGAGGGCTGCGGCCAGCACCAGCGCGTCCACCCGCGCCAAGTGGCGGTACTGGATGTACTCCGGTTCGTCGGTCGGTTCCCGTGTGTCGGCGTTGTTTCCCGTAGTGAAGAGCATCGCGGGAATGCCGGCCCGCGCGTAAGCCCACTGATCGCCCCGGCAGTAGAGCCGATCGGGGTGGCCGTCCGCATCGGAGGAATAGTCGAACGCCATGCCCAGCTTCCCCGACAGATTCACTGCTTCCACCAGATTCCCGAGTTCGCTGGAAAGTCGCCGGGAGCCGATCAGCTCCAGGTAATTCGGATTCCCGTGGGTGGGAGTTTCACCGGCGGTGATTCCGGTCACGTCCGAGGCCTCCCCCCGCCCCACCGCCTCGACGGTCAGCTCCGCCACGATCGAGTCGAGTGGCACCGTCGAATGGGCGGTGAACCAGGTCGAGCCCCATGGGGTCGTGACCTCGGAGCCAACGTGCCAAACCAGCAGGATCGACCGCTTCGGCTTCGCGTTCCCCTTGGCGAGGGCCTCGGCGATCTCCAGCAGCGACACCGCTCCGGAGCCGCCGACGTCGGCGCCGTTCATGATCGAATCGGGTCGCCCCGGGCGGAGCTTGCGCACCGAATCAGTCATCCTGGCGATCTGCTCGTATTCCTCGTCCTCGGTGGTCTGGCGCCGGCTCATCACCCCTTCGGGGCGCGAGACCAGGTTCACGATCCGGAGCGAGTCGTGGTCCACTGCGCCCCGGGCCACGCCCGCATGATCGGAGTGGGCGCCGAGCACGACGTACTCGCCCCGCAACCGTGCCTCCGAGCCCGGAATCAGGCCGATGACATTGTGGGTGGGGCGTGGGGTATCGATGAAACGGAGCGAGGCGCTGAACGGCTTCCCCACCGTACCCGGAGCGAGGGTCTCGAGCGGACGGCCCAGCAACGCCTCGACGGCATGCGGCGTGAGGGTGAAATTGACCGGGGCCCCTGCTTCGACCAAGAGGATCGTCGCGGTCGGATTCAGCGCCGTGCGCAATTGTGCCGCCGACAACTGTTCATTGGTGGCGATGGTGACGCGATGGAGTGTGTTGTACCAACGCACCCACTCGGTCCCCTTCGCCGTGCGCTGAATCGCACCTGAATTGGCGGCGTCAACGATCGGCCCGAACACCACCAGCCGGCCGTCGGTGACTGCGGGTGACAGCATCACCGTCGTATCGAGCAACGCGCCGCCATAGACCAGCCGACTTCCGGAAAACTCCGTCGGATGCAGCAGCGTGGTCGACACCAGGAAGTCGGTACCGGCCCTCAGCACACTGCCGTTGACCATCAACGTCGACGTGGTGTCGAGCGCGCGGGTCACGACCGGCAGTGATTGGTAGTAACTGCCGACCTCGCCAGCGGGCCGTACCCCGAGTCGATGCAACTCGCTCACCAGATAGTCTGTCGCACGGACATCGTCGGGCGTCGCCGCCTTTCGGCCGCGCATGGAATCATCGGCGAAGATGTAGAGCCGCGTCATCAGGTCGCAGGCCGTAATGGCTGGCACCGTCGGTTGCCCCTGATAGTGCAGCGGCAGCGGCCCCTTCCCCATCGCCGGGCACTGTTGCTGGGCGAGACTCGGCAGCGCGGTCACCGCAAGGAGCGACATGCCAGCAAGCGCACGACCCAGAACGCGACACATCTTCACCACGGGATCACCCTCCGCGCACATGCATCTCGCGCCGGGGATCGGCGCGCAGTCCTTCCAATTGGACCAGCACGCCGCGAGCGGGCAGCGCGGCGCGCGCCTCCGCACCCCGGTCGGCCCGCTGCTGCCATGCCGACCGCACGAGCTGCTCCAGCTCTGCGTCACTCGCCCCCTCGCGCATTGGCTCCCGAAGATTCACGCCGTCTTCCCGGTAGAGGCAGAGGTACAGGGTGCCATCGGCGGTGATCCGTGCCCGGTCGCAGTCTCGACAGAATGGCGCCGTGGTCGAGGCAATGATGCCGACCACCGTCCCGTCGGCGAATCGGAAGCACTCGGCGGGAGCATGCGGATCATCGGCGCGCGTGAGCGCGGTCGCTGAGCCGAACTCGCCAGCCAGAATGGTGATGATCTCTTCGCGCGGGATCACCTGGTCTGGATGCCACTGCGTCGCCCCACCGACATCCATGTATTCGATGAAGCGCGGCTCGACGCCTCGCGATGTTGCGAAGCGCACGATCTCGACCAGTTCGTCGTCATTGAAGCCGCGCACTGCAACGGTGTTCAGCTTGACAGAGTCGAACCCGGTCGCGAGTGCCGCATCGATTCCTGCGATCACGTCGGCGTGGTGGGCACTGCGGGCGAACTCCATCATCCGCTCTGGCCGAAGCGAATCGAGCGAGATGTTCACCCGCTGTAGGCCGGCGCGGTGAAGCGCCCCCGCGTGGCGCGCGAGGAGGACACCATTGGTCGTCAACGCCAGCTCACGCACTCCGCTGAGTGGGGCGAGCATCGCGACCAGCCCTTCGAGGTCCCGCCGGAGCAGCGGCTCACCGCCCGTCAACCGGATCTTCTCAGTCCCCAAGCGGGCAAAGACGATGGCCAGGCGATGGATCTCCTCGAAGGTGAGCAGTGACGCCCGCGGCAGCCAGGTGTACTCCGCCTCGGGCATGCAGTACTGGCAGCGCAGGTTGCACCGGTCGGTCACCGAGATCCGCAGGGAGCCGAGCGGCCGGCCCAGCTGGTCGAGCACGCGGGGGGTCATTGGGAGGCCGCCGGCTGGACGCCCTCGGGCGCCGTCGGATCCACCCACGACTCGGTCCCGTCGGCGTAGCGCTCGCGCTTCCAGATCGGCACCCGCTGCTTCACCTCCTCGATCACCCAACGGCAGGCCTCGAACGCCTCCGATCGATGCGCCGCTGCGACCACCACCGCCACGGCATCGTCGCCGACGTCCAAGCTCCCGATCCGGTGGGCGAGTGCGACGGCGACGGACCAGCGGCCTTCGGCCTCGGTCAGGATCTCCTGACAGATTCGTTCAGCCATGGGGCCGTAAGCCGAATAGGAAAGCGACGTTACCACGCGACCGGCGTGATGGTCGCGCACCTGGCCCACAAACGTTGCGACTGCACCGCGATCGCTGCGACGTACGGTGGCATGCAGTGCCTCGAGGTCTAGTGGCGCGCCGTGCAGACATGACATCCGTTAACCGCCGGCGAGCGGAGGGAGGAGCGCTAACTCGTCTGCTGCCAAGAGCATGCGCGACGAATCACTGTGCATCTGGTTGACGGCAACGAAGGGGAGGGCGGGAAGCGAAGCGCCCCCCGGAAGAATCCGGAGGGCGGCGACGACGTCGGCGACACTGGCGTGATCGGACACGGACACCATGACCTCAGGAGCGCCGAACAGCTCCGCATAACGCGCGAAGAGCAGAACGCGAAATTGCATCATGACTCATCGTCATCATCGTCGTGGTCGGAGTCGTCAGGGACATACTCCTCGTGGGCCACCAGCGCACGTAACTCCTTGCTGGGCTTGAACACCGGCACCGGCCGCGCGGCGACTTCCACCGGATCGCCGGTGCGTGGGTTGCGCGCCATCCGCGTCTTGCGACGACGGATCTTGAACGTCCCGAAGCCGCGGACCTCGATGTTGTGTTGGTCACGCATGGCCTGTTTCACGGCGTCGAGAAAAGCATCGACGACGCGGGCACAGTCCTTCTTCGAAATCATCGGCCCTGAGGTGCGGGCGATGGCTGCGGTCACTTGTTCTACGAGATCGGCCTTGGTCATCGCTCCCTCGGAGAAGCGGCCAAGGGCCCATTGGGGGCCCCGGCACAAGGCGATATGTACGCGCCTTAAGCGTTGTCTGTCAAGAGGTTGCGACTCTTTGACCCAACCTGGACCGGATCGCGGCGAGGAACTGCTGGAAGTGGGGAAAGGCGTCGTGGGGTCCAGGTGCCGCCTCGGGGTGGTACTGGACCGCAAAGACTGGCAGGGTCCGGTGACGCAGCCCTTCGACCGTCTCATCATTGAGATTCAGGTGGGTCACCACCAGTTCCGGAGCTCCCGGGACGCCCTCAGTTCCGCCCAGGACGGCAAAGCCGTGGTTCTGGGTGGTGATCAACACCTTGCCCGATTCCAGCTCTTTGACGGGCTGGTTGCCGCCCCGATGGCCATAGGAGAGCTTGGTGGTCGCCCCACCGTAGGCCAGCCCAATGAGTTGATGACCGAGACAGATGCCGAAACATGGAATCCCGCTATCGCCCAGCGCCCGAATGGTTTGGACAGCGTAATCGACGGCGGCAGGATCTCCCGGACCATTTGAGAAAAAGATCCCATCAGGCGCCATCGCCAGAACATCCGCGGCCGGTGTCGTGGCTGGGACAACCGTCACCCGAAGCCCGGAAGCCTCAAGCATACGGACAATATTCCGCTTCATTCCGAAGTCGTAGGCCACCACCAGCGGGCCCTCGCCGCCGGTATACGCTGCCGACGTGGTGGCGCGCGAAGCCAGATCGAGTCCGTCCATCGAGGGCGACGCGAGGAGTTCCGCCGTCAGCGCCTCGGTCGGCGCGGCGCCCTCGGCGATCACCCCACGCATCGCCCCCCGTTCGCGGAGATGGCGGGTTAGCCGGCGGGTATCGACCCCTGTCAGGATCGGGATGTCGGCCTTCGCCAACCACGCGTCGAGCGACTGGGTCGCCTGCCAGTTGGAGTACTGCTGGGAAAGTTCCCGAACAACGACACCCCTGACCTGCGGATGGGCCGATTCGTCGTCGGTGGCGTTCACCCCGTAGTTCCCGATCATCGGAGCTGTCATCACCACGATCTGCCCGAGGTAGCTCGGGTCGGTGAAGGTCTCCTGATAGCCAGTGAGATTGGTGGTGAAGACCACCTCGCCGAACGCCTTCGCCGGCGCACCGACGAGGCGACCGGGATACCACGTGCCATCCTCCAGCAAGACGAAGGCGGAACACTCAGTCCCGCCTTTGGCTTCCAGCGTCACGGCTTCTTGCCCCCCGCCGGAGCGGGCGGCGGCGTGATCGGCGGGGCTGCCGGTGGGGCCGCGGTGGCGCCGGGGAGCGGCGCGGTCGGGAG
>JBBRBZ010000094.1:0-10575 GCA_038205305.1 Gemmatimonadales bacterium | reverse complement strand
CCAAGCGGTTCGGCCGCCGCGCTGTATACTTTACTTAAGGACTGCGGCGGCCTCACCTGGCCTCGCAGCAGAAGCGCAGGCCGTTATGCCGCTAAATGGGTTCGGGTCGAGGGTGGCTTCCCTTAGCTCCCAGTATGGTTGTACATTATACCGTACATCCTGCACCGAGGACCTACGATGCCCCGACTCCGGCCCACCACGGACATCCGCCCACTCGCTGACTTTCGGGCCAATCTGGCTGCCGTCCTGGAACAGGTCCAGCGCACGAAGCGGCCAGTCATTCTGACCCAGCACGGGCGAAGCGCCGCCGTGCTGGTGGACGCCGAGGCCTATGAGGCGATGCAGGACCGGCTCGAACTGTTCGAGGACGTGCGTGTGGCTGAAGAGCAGCTTGCGCGCGGTGAAGGAGTGGCCCACACCAAGGCGAAAGCGGCGATTCTGGCCCGTCTCCGCCGGTGAGAGTGATCTGGTCCCCCCGCGCGGTAGAGCGCGTGGCGGAGATTGCGAACTATATCGCGGCGGATCGGCCCGATGCAGCGCGGCGGTGGGTCGAGCAGCTGTTCGATCTCGCCAAAACATTGACGACGTTTCCTCGCCGCGGGCGGCGCGTGCCGGAACTGAACCGACCCGAGTATCGCGAGCTGATCTACGGAAACTACCGGATGATCTACCGGGTGGACGAGGTGCGAGTGAACATTGTCACCGTTCGGCACGGTCGGCGACTTCTCGACATGACCGAACTTGAGGATTCGGAGTAGGAGCGGTCTGATATCAAGTTTGAAGTGCAACACTGCGCTTCACCGTCCATAGCATTCCTCCGGGGTGCGGTAGCCGAGGCGCTTTCTCGGTCGACAGTTCAGCTTGTGCGCCAGACGATCGCAGGCGGCTTGGGTGAGATGTGCCATGCTCTGGCCCTTGGGGAGATACTGACGTAACAGGCCATTCGTGTTCTCGTTCGTGCCGCGCTCCCAACTGTGATGGGGCATCGCGAAATACACGCGCGTGGCGGTCTGCTGCTCGAGGCTGACATAGTCATGAAACTCGGTGCCGTTGTCCAGAGTGAGCGTGCGCACCGGTCGTGGTTGTCGGCGAATGAGCTGTGTCGCGCGTCGCGTGACGGCGGTGGTCGTGCGCTGTCGCAGTTGGCCGAGGACGAGGAAGCCGGTCTTCCGTTCCACCAGCGTCAGCACACAGGGGCCCGCCTGTCCGGCGCCGAGCACGGTGTCGCCTTCCCAATGACCGATTTGGGTACGGCCTTCGACGATGGCCGGCCGGTCGGTGATCATGCGCTTCCCCGCCAGCCGGCCGCGGCTGTCGTAACTCCCATAGCGTTTGCGGCGCTGTTTCCGCGCCCCGCGCAGGTGGGTGTAGAGGGTGCCCCCTTCGGCGCGGTCGAGCCAGATGTAACGGTAGATCGTTTCGTGGCTGATCGAGAGCCGCCCGTCGCGGCGGAGTCGGCCGGCGATCTGTTCCGGGCTCCACTGCAGGGCCAGGCACTGCTGAACCAGCTGCCACGCCTCGGGTCCGAAGTGCCAATTGCGGCGGGAATGCACCCGGCGCCCGCGGGCGTACCAGTCGGCGAGGTCGATCCGGTAGCTGCCATCGCTGGCCGAGCGATTGCGGCGCACCTCCCGGCCGATGGTACTCCGGTGGCGGCCGAGGGCGCGGGCGATCGCCGCATCGGTCAGCCCCTGTTGTCGGAGGACGCTGAGCGTGTAGCGTTCAGCGGCGGTGATCTGGCGGTAGCTCATGGTCGGCTTCCTTGTCTTGGCGGACAGTGAAGTCTACTAGCTGTCAGATCACCGCTTCCTTTGCCTCCGGTTGTTGCACTTAGTATATGAATGCGCGGCGCCTAACAACAGCATGCAGCTGACGGCGCTTCGCGCCGCAGCTGATGCTGAGCGTTATGCGCGCCTGAGCCCAGGCCCCGGCGGTGCGGGCCTCAATATTCGTGTCGAGCCTCAATGTCGGTCGGGTAGGGGAGCAGTCGGAAGGGGCTCCAGCAACATGCTCGTCGGCGTTGACTATTCGCGCGACGGGTGGAAAGTGCGGGGCCAGCAAGTGTCGCAGGTCGCGTCAGCATGCGGTGAGAATTTGTCATTGTCCAGCTCGAGTGATTAGATGCCCCGGATCATGAAAGGCAAAGTATGAAAGACAATCGGACTCCCAATTACGGTCTGGATGCCCCGGGGGCGGTGCGCAACATGCTCATCGTCGCGGCGTTGGGGATCCTCTCGCTGATCACGCGGCTGCTGGGCGTGTGGTCCGGGCAGGATGCCATCGCGGTGATCGCCCGGCCGTTGATTGCTGCCGGCCTGAGCTTCGGCGCGATGGCGTTGTGGATGATTTACGACAGCAAGATCGGGAAGCTACGCGAGCGGGAAACATATCTGGACAAGATCAACTGGAGCGGACACGAGCGCGTGCTGGATGTGGGGTGCGGGCTTGGATTGTTTCTGATTGGCGCGGCCAAACGGCTCTCGACCGGCCGCGCCGTCGGCATCGACAAATGGCAGCAGGAAGATCTCAGCGGCAACAACGCCGAGGGCACGTTACGCAACGCGATGCTCGAGGCCGTCGCAGCTAAAGTCGAAGTGCACACCGGCGATGCGCGACGACTTCCCTTCGCTGACGCCAGCTTCGACGTGGTGCTGTCGAGCATGGCGCTGCACAACATTTACAACGCGGGCGAGCGGCAGACCGCCGTCCGCGAGATCGCGCGCGTGTTAGCGCCTGGCGGGCGCGTGCTCATCGTCGACGTGCGGCACACGTCGACATACGCCGCCACGTTGCGTGACGCAGGGTTAACGGATGCGCGCTGCGTGCAAGGCGCGTTCTCCCATCTGATGACGCTGATCACGTTCGGTTCGGTGGGATGGGGCTACGTGATCGGCAGCAGAGGGATCGGCAATCCATCGTGATGCGAGTGAGACGCCGCCGAACATGTGGCGGTGGCAAGCTCGCCCCAATTCCGGTCATCAGAGTCGCCGGCGCGCGCGCATAACAATTCGCTGCAGGCGACAACACCCGCCGCCGTCACCTCGGCCCGGCTTCCGGGTGTTGCGCCTGAGCTCAATGCCGGTAGGAAGCCACCATTTCGCCACGGGGTGACCGTGCTGTCGAACGTGCATGCTGAGATGGTAATCGGGGTAGCGACCTACCCCGACGAGTCTGCCGCGGACATTGGACGGAATCGCCTCACCGATGCTGGCATCCGGTCATTCGTCCTGCCGAAGATTCCTGGCCGGATCGGTCGACTGCTTGGTCGGCGAGATCGCTTTCATCTTGGTGTACCAAAGGAAACACTTGTGCGGGCACGAATGCTCCTTCAAGATCCGACACAGGGGTAACACCGTACAGTTCGTCAGTATCCGTTCGTCGCGGGTGCCGTGCGGGGTGCTTCCGCACACGCGCTTGCTGCCGTCGAGGCCAAGCGGCTTGGCCGCCGTGATGTATTCTTTAGCAAAGGACTGCGCCGCGCTACCACTCGCCCGGCATCAGCAGCTCAGGTCGCTCGACCATATCACACTTCATCACGAGGTCCTCCTGCGCTCCCTGCTCCTCGCGGTTCTGGCACTCGGGACAGGCTTCCCCGAGATCGCAGAGGCCCAAGCCTCGTGCAGTAGGCCCGCTGAGGCCTGCGCATTCTTCAACACGTTTCTGACGGCCCTCAATCACCGTGACTGGCCTGCGTTCCGTCTGACCTTGGACGACAGTATTTCGATCTTCCTCGAGGAGCCGGCCCCACCCCAGCGTTTCGATGGGCGCGTTGCTGCCGAGAGTCTCTTTGCTCGTATTTTCCCTCCGCCGGGAGTTCCGCAGTCCCCCCTTCCGCAGGCGCTAGTCCCCGAACACCTGCGCGCACAAGACTTCGGCTCCGTGGTCATCGTGACGTTTGAACTTTCCCGGCCGCAGGCGCGCGCGCGCAGAACCTTGGTGTTGACTCGCGGACGGACGGGGTGGCACATCGTGCACATTCACGGGTCTGCCCTTCCGACGACCGGCGGGTAGTGGTTGATCTTACTCGTACTGGCTGCCGACGAGGACAAGGCGGTTCCGCCATTGCGATGTATCCTTCACCTAAGGACTGCGGAGGCCTCACCCGACTTCGCGGCAGAAGCGCACGCCCATCGACGGCCGTAGTGTGCGGCCACGACCCACTCGGAGAGGTATGCCTCCTCAGAAGCCCCTTCCAGTCCACCGATTTGCCACGTCGTCGGTTTGGCAAACATGGCTCGACACACACCATGCGACGTCGAAAGGGGTGTGGCTGGAATTTGCGAAGAAGGGCCATCGCGTTGCCTCGCTCTCTCACGCGGAAGCGCTCGAGGTGGCCCTTTGCTACGGGTGGATCGACGGCCAGACAGCGTCCAGTACGACGGGATTGTGGCGCCAGCGCTTTACGCCGCGTGGTCCGCGGAGCAAGTGGTCCCAGATCAACTGCGCGACCGTTGCACGTTTGCAAACTGAAGGGCGGCTGGCCCCTGCGGGGCTGCAGGAAATGGAGGCCGCCAAGCAGGACGGTCGCTGGGCGGCGGCCTACGCCCCGCAAAGCACGATGACCGTACCCGAGGATCTCCGGGCAGCGTTGACCGCTCGGCCTCGCGCCAAGGAGTTCTTCGAGGCACTCAACAGCAAGAATCGCTACGCCATCCTCTACCGACTTCAGGATGCGAAGAAAGCTGAGACACGCCAACGCCGTCTGGAGAAGTTCGTCCGCATGTTGGAGGCTGGTGAAACGTTGCATGAGCAGCGCGGTGGCCCCGTGAGCAACCGGGCAGATAGGTAACAGAGTAAACTGGGCACATGGGTAACACTGTGTCGGGGCTCCCGGTCAGCTCCGAATGATGTGGTCCCGCTCACGGGAAAGACCGTGACAGGCGTCCTACCACCCCGGGAGGGTACCTTTTTGTCACCAGCGTCCTGCTCCCGGCTTTTCCGGCCCGCGACCCACAGTGAGACACGCGTGAATAACCCAACCCGCTCGGCCCTCCCGGCTGTCCTCTGCGCCACGTTGATCGCGGGCTGCGGCGGGAGCGGGAGTACCGGTCCCGGCACCAATCCGCCCCCGGGCACGACGGCACGCATCTCCATCCAGCAGAACACGACCGCGCCGACAATTTACGTGGTGACATCTATGGCAAGAGCGGCCCCGCAGCCCTGAGCCGGGTCGACTTCACGCCGCAAGACAAGCGCTGCTCGGCGCAGCCCGGACCGACGCTCTGCTACTTCGATGTGCAGGTTGGCGACATCGTCACGCTGGTCGCATCCGATGTGCAGGCTCAGGCAAACATCGGCAACTATCCGACCGTCGCCGCACCGGACGATCCGCGCACGATCCAATCACAATTCGCCGGATTCTCGGGGCCGTGTGCGATACCAGCAGCTGGCGTCTGTACCTTCAAGGCGACCGGTGATCAGACCGTGACCGCGCAATACAAGCCGCTCAATCTGACCAAAGTGAATTTCTCCGGACGGGGTGTCTGGCAATTCACCGTGGTGCAGCCCGATCCACTTGGCTTGCCCTCGCAACAGGCGACCGGACGGTCGTCGTCAAGTGGGAATACTATCGCTGCGTCGCTTCGTCCGGCGTCCCGTATGCCAGTGAAGGCACCAGCAGCTGGAAGATCGATCCAGCGTCGCGAGTCTTGACCGACAATCAGTGCGTGCTGACCCAATGACACGTGAAGCACCCCTCGCTGTGGCGGTGAGGAGTCCATCCCATCACCTGCTGCGGTCGAGGCCAAGGCAGTTCGGCCGTCGCGATATATCCTTGTCGAATGGCTGCGGTGGCCTCACCTGGCCTCGCGGCAGAAGCGCACGCCGCTAGGGCCTCAGGCACGGATTGATGGTGTGGTGCTGGAAATGACGTGGAGGAGGGAGGCCTCACCCACGACAAGGCCAGTGCGAACCGAGTGGAGAGTGCCTGGTGACCGACAAGCAGATCCACTGGCTCGGTGAGGTTGCGCAGGGGTTCATCAGTTTCGGCTTCGCGTTTCTCGCCTATCGACTGACGAAGGGGATGGCTGCGATGCGGCCGCTTGTCAATCTGCCGCTTGGCGTTCGCGTCGGACTGGCACTCCTATTCGTCCTGCTCTTCGCCACCTTCCGTGCGCACTGGCACTATCGCAGGATGCAGGTTCCACCCACGGTGTGAGTGGACCCAAGGCCTGGGGCGTGCGGAGGGCAGCGCTCTAACCCCGCGCTTGCTGCCGCCGAGGCAAGGCAGCTGGGCCGCCGCAATGTATTCTTACTGAGGACTGCGGCGGCCTCACCTGACCTCGCAGCAGAAGCGCACGCCGTTAGCGTGACAGACGCGAAACCTTGCGGCAGATTGAGTGGTGACTACATTGTAGGTACACAGTTCTTGGAGCCCTGCGGTGAAAACCAAGCTCGTACGAATCGGCAATTCGCGCGGCATCCGCCTTCCCAAGCCGTTCATCGAACAAGCGGGCCTAGACGAGGACGTCGAACTTGAGGTGCACGGCAATGCGGTTGTCATTCGCTCGGTGACCTCGCTTCGGTCCGGCTGGGCCGAGGCTGCCGCGGCGTTGGCCGCAACCAAGGTTGGCCTTCTTGATCCCGCCATGTCCACAGCATTTGATCGCGATGAATGGACGTGGTAGCACCACCGCCGGTCCGGCAGGGTGATGTTTTCCTGGTTTCTCTCGATCCAACCGTAGGGCGTGAGATCCGCAAAACGCGTCCTTGCCTCATCGTCTCGCCGGATGAGTTGAACGGTAGCCTCCCCACGTTTATCGTCGCACCATTGACGACGGGAAGCCATCCGTACCCATTTCGCATCCCCTGTCGATTCGCTGGCAAGGCCGGCCATGTAGTTCTGGATCAGTTGCGGACAGTGGACCGTGCACGCCTGGCAGGAAAGGTGGGGCGGCTGAGTGCGCCAACACTTGTGCGCGTCTTGGAAGTTTTGCAGGATATGTTCGCGCCCGAGTTGAGCGGCCGGAGAGATAGGTAACAAATAGACCGGAGACATGGGTAACACTGTGTCAGGGCGTCCGGTTGGCCCCGAAGGACAAACGTGCGCTGGTCAAATCGACCCCTTCCGGTACCGATGCAACAAACTCTCCACAATTCCGGACTCCTGAGCCAGCGCGCGCACGTTGGCCTCCCGCAGGAGCGGCAGATAGACCGTCTCCCACGCCGAGCGCCTCGGTGCCGCGTAGGCACAATTCCTCGGGATGACGCGCACCAGCGACGGATTCATTCAGTTCCAGACGGGAAAGCGAAGCGTCACCGCCCCGTAGCCGGCAGCGTCAGGCGATCGTAGTGCGGCTTTTCGACCAAGTGGTGAAAGGCGAGGATCGCGAGCTGGTCAAAGCAGGCAAGGGCAAGTCCAGCGACCGATCCGAGTGCCAGGGCCAAGCCATAAGCGTGCAAGTACCCCACCGTGTACATCGGGTCGCTGAGATAGCGATACGGTCCCGGCGGATCCGGGGCGACGTGCTCGCCCGGTGCAAAGAAGTTGTGCCAGTAGTAGGCCGCGTCGCCGAGCGTTCGCGCCGCCCACGTCTTGACGCCGAACCCGATCACGGCCAGGACCGCGCCCATCAGGAACAGCCAGCCGTGAGGCAAGGCCAGCGCAGGGCTGTATCGGGTCACCAGGCAGACGGCGATGAGGCTTACAGCATCGTTCCGCATCAGGATCGTCGCGCGCCGGCGGAATTTCCGATAGCCGCCTTCCACGCCATCGAGCCGAGTGAAGTGCGCGTCGCGATCCTGGCGGCGCAATACGTAACCCACCCAGCCGACGTACGCCAATCTGCTCGCGATAGCGTACGTGATGATGAGAGCGACCCAGATTGTCATGATGCGAAGTTAGTCGGGGGCCGACTCCGCGCGGCGTCGTGGGCCGCCGTTTGGACCGGCACCGGCGTCAGGGAAGGAGTCCATACCATCACTTGCCACCCACCCGGCAGCAAAAGCGCAGGAGCTGATATCAAGTTTGAAGTGCAACACTGAGCTTCACCTTTCATAGTATTCCTTCGGGATGCGGTAGCTGAGGCGCTTGCGGGGTCGGCGGTTGGGGTGGGGGGCGAGGTGGTCGCAGTCCGGTTGACTCAGGTGCGCCATGCTCGTGCCCTTGGGGAGATACCGTCGCAACAAGCCGTTGGTGTTCTCGTTGGTGCCGCGTTCCCAGCTGTGGTGGGGCATCGGGAAATACCCGCGCGTGCTGGCTGCGAAGTGCCGCGAGGGTCAGGCTTCCGAGAACGACGGCCGTTGTGACATGACGGCGAAGGCACGGCCGCACTCGGTGTGACAGACCACACCGTCAGGTCGAGCCAACGATCCGACCAGACGCTCAGCGCATGCCGAGCGCCTGCTGCATCGCCAACTTCACGTACACACGCGATTCATGCGCCATCGCGGCTCGCAGTTGTGCCTTCCCCGCTTCGCCACCGGTACGCGCCACGCTCCGCACCGCCGCGGCGGCGAAGAGCGGGTCGTAATCGCCGATCAATCCCATCGCGACGGCGGTCGCCCTGACACTGTCGCCTGCGGTGGCAAGAGCGGTCAACGCGGTGGTGCGCAGGCCGCGTTCTTCGGTCGTTGCGGTGAGCCGTTGCAGTGCATCCTCGGAGCGCGGATCACGGATGCGACCGAGAAGGCGCGCCGCCGTGGAGCGCATCGCCAGCGTCTGGTCGGTTCCACTCGCCGCAATCACCACGTCGAGTACCGCAGCACCCCGGGCACGGCCGATGACGTTGAGCGCGGCTACCCGAACACCATCATTCGGATCGGTGGGGTAGATCGCCGTCGCCGCCGTGAGCGCTCCCGCTGCATCCAGCGTCGCAAGGCGCTGGAGTGCCGCCACGCGCACCGTCGGATCCGGGTCACGCAGTGCCGACTGCACGACAGTGCGCGACGACGCGCTTGAGTCATGGGCCATCGTCTGCAGCGCCAGCGAGCGGAGCACCTCATTGTGCTCGTTGAGTACGATGAAGCGGCGTGCGTCGGCCGCCGCCGAGTCGCGCATGGTGGCGAGCTGGTCGATCGCCCAGCGGCGTCCCCGAATGTCGAGATCATGCTTCGCCATATCGGCGAGTTCTGAAGTGCTCAGGTCGCCGGCAACGGTGCCGAGGAGCCAGCCGCCTTCGTCGAAGCGAAACGACAGCGGCGCGGACGGCAGTGCGATCGCGAAGGTGTCGGTCTGGTGCGCAACCATCACCTGCTGGCGAATCACCGAGTCACGCGTGATGACACGAATGGTGACCGGGAAGCGGAAGGTCGGATGCAGCGCATCAATCAACTGCGCCTGCGAGACGATGACGTGCAGCGTCTTCGCATCAGCGGCCCAGTGGCGCGTGAACTGCACCTTCGGGTACCCGATACCGTACGCCCACTGATCGAAGAACCAGTCGAGGTCGCAGTTGCAGGTGCGTTCCATCGCGACGGCGTAGTCAGCAGTGGTCACCGGCTTGAACGCGTTGTCGGTGAGGAAGCGCTTCATCCCGGCCCAGAACATCGTGTCACCGAGGAGCCGGCGCAGCTGATGCGCGAGTTGCGCGCCCTTCGGATAGACGTGACCGGAGAAGAAGAGCTGGATCGGGTCGGTGCCATCGTACTTGCCCCAGACGAGCGAGCGCACCTGCGCCACATCGGCCTGCATCGCGGCCTGCTGCTGGCCATACCAGTTCAATTCCGCAGCATCCCAGCCACGAGTCTTCTCTTGCTGAACCGACTCCATGTACGTCGTGAGTCCTTCGTTGAGCCAGATGTCGGCCCAGTCCGCCGTCGTGGTGAGATCGCCGAACCACTGGTGGGCAAGCTCGTGCGCATTGAGGCTGCGACCATTGTTTTCCGGTTCCGCGTCCGCGCCGTGCAACGCGAGATCAGTCTGCGTCGTGGCCGAGACGTTTTCCATGCCGCCATACGTGAAGTCGGGAATGATCGACTCATCGTATTTGTCCCACGCGAAGTTGACACCGAGTGTCTGCGAATAGAGTTCCATCATCGCGGGCGTTTCGCCGAACGTGCGCCACGCAGCGTTCAGCGTATCGGCGTACGTGTAGTACTCCACCGGAATGCCGCGCCACTGATCGTGCAGGATGGTGAACGGCCCGGCCACCACCGAGTAGAGATAGGTCGAGGCCGGCTTCTCCTGCGACCAGTGCCAGGTCTGTTGCGCACCGCCGTTGACCGGCGTTACGCCGACGAGGCGGCCGTTCGAGAGGACCTTCATGTTGCTGTCGACGGTGACGAGAAACTCCCAGGTCGCCTTGTCGTTGGCCGCGTCATACGTTGGCACCCACGCGCGTGTCTCGGTGGCCTCACCCTGGCTCCAGATGACATTGCGGCGTGGGACGATGTAGAGGCCGCGCTCGGGCACGCCGTGATATCGCAGCGAGAACTCCACGGTATCACCGACGGCCGCGCGGCGGCCGAGCGTCACGGTGACGTGCGCAGTATCCTGAGTGAACTTCAATTTCTTCCCACGCATGTCGGTCGCCGCGTCGATCGTCAGGTTTTCGGCGTTGAGGTTGATTGTGTCCGTTGGCGCGAGTGTGACGACGACGCGCGTGGCGACCTTGCCGGTGATGGCGCGGTGTGGCA
>JBBRBZ010000093.1:0-11190 GCA_038205305.1 Gemmatimonadales bacterium | reverse complement strand
CCACTCCTGCCATCCCTCGTGCGCGAAGGCCGCAGCGACGGCGTAGAGCGGCGACTCGGCGACATCACTGATGAGGATCCGGGCATCTCCCTCGTCGATGCCGGCCGTCTCCTGCGCGCGCACCAGGAGTTCCTCCGGCGTAGCGAGACGGGCCTGCAACATCAGGTCGCATTCGGCCGCGACCGATTCGAGCAGTGCATGGAACGACATCATCAGTCGCCGTTCCGGGAGCCCAAAGACATGCGTGTTGCGCAACAGCGCCGCGACCGTGCGGCCCCAGCCATCGTGCAATCCCGTGGCAATCAGCGTCCGGCGCACCAACCGCGGCGAGGCCGCTCGCGCCGCGTCGAGCATCCGCGCCGCATGATCGCGCACGGCGAAGGCCGCCATCGACCAGGCATCCTCGGCACCATACGCCTGCTCTGGAGGGTCGCCCGTCACCACCGGCAGCCCCATCTCCCGCATCTCGTCCGCGACCCGATTCCATTCATCGCGCCAGTAGTCCACGGCGATGTCGCCAGCGACTTCAGTCTCCCGGCGCAGCGAGTTCGCCAGCATCTTGCCATCATCGGCCTGGAGCTCGGTCGCCGCATTCGCCAGCGATCGTTCCACACCGGCCCGCCGGAGCTCGAGAATCCGGAGTGCACCCTTCACGCCGACTGGTACGGTCGTGAGCGTCTTGAGGCGCTGCTCGACGATCTCCTCTCCCATCCCAATCGTTTCGCCTTCCCGCCCCGAGCCTTCCAGCCATGCCAAGTGCACCGTGATCGCAGAGATCGCCGGCGCAACGGTCTCCTCGTCGAGCCGTTCGGACGCCTCGTCGATGCTGTTCTCGATGAACTCCGCCTCCATGAAGGCGTTGGAGAGCAGCATCGCTGGCGCCGGACGTTCATCGGCGCGAGCCATCTCGAGAAAATCCGGGATCGCCCGGATCCGATCCCGGAGCGCTGCCTCGCTCTCGGCGTTGAAGTCCTCGTTCTCCAGGTGGTCGTCGAGGGCCTCGACCACGTGCCGGAGCGGACTCGACGGGTCGCCGACCTCGCTGTCGGCCATGGCGCCGAGCCGGATCGATTCGCTCCGCAGGGTATTGAGCAGCATGGTACGATCGACCTCCTCGGCCAGCTCGTCGACATCCTCGAGCGCCTCGAGCGCGTGCGCGATGCTCCGCAGCGCCGACGCGTATCCGGCCACGGTCGCCTGATCGAAGTGGCCGAAGCGATGATGCACTTCCCGCGGGGCCTCCTCGGGATAGGCCAACGGATCGACGTGGCGCGCGGTGTCAAGATACGACGCCAGCAGTTCGTTGAGAGCGCTCATGCACCACCCTTCACTTCGCTGTGGGCCCCGATGCTCCCGGAGCCGGTGAAATCGGTGATGTGGACCTTCTCGCCCAGCATCGCCTGCGACAGGACACTCCGTTCGACGGTGCAGCCGGCACCGATGATGGCGTCGGCCACCGTCGAGTCTCGGATGGTACAGCCCGCCTCAATCGAGACGTTGGGCCCGATGGTGCAGCGCTCCAGTACGCAGCCGTCCTCGATCAGCACTGGCTCCACCAGCCGCACATCGGCGCCGACCGCCGGATGCCGCGCGGCGCCCTGCGCCAGCAGCACGCCATTGGTCTCAAGCGTGGTGCCCAGTTGGCCGCAATCGTACCAGCCACCGACCTCGGCCGTCACAATCTTGCAGCCGTGATCGATCATGTGCTGGAAGGCATCAGTGAGATAGTACTCGCCCTTGTTGGCGGGCGCCGCGAGCACGTGGTCGATCCCCTGCCAGAGCGCGTCGACGTTGCGCACGTAATAGAGGCCGATGTTGGCGAGCTTGGAAATGGGCGTGGAGGGCTTCTCGACGATCTTTGTCATGTAGCCGTCCTGGTCGGTGACCACCACGCCGAATCGCTGGTAGTCCTCGACTTCCTTCGCCCAGATGATGCCGTCGGCGGTGGTCTTCTCGGCCAGTGAAAGATCAGCCTCGAAGACAGTGTCGACGAAGATGATCATCACGGGCCCGTGCACCATCGGCCGGGCGAGGTTGATCGCCCCTGCGGTGCCGTCCTGCACCTTCTGCTCCACATACCGTGCCTTGATGGGGTAGCGCGAGCGGGTGTACGCCTCGACCTGCTCCTTGAGGTGTCCAGTAATGAAGATCAGCTCCTCGACGTTGAGTCCGTCGAGCTTGTCCATGACCCAGTCCATCACCGGACGCCCCGCCACCTTGAGCATCGGCTTGGGGACCAGGTGAGTGTGCGGGCGCAGGCGGGTGCCCTTGCCAGCCAGCGGGATGATCACTTGCATGACGTCAGCTCCTCCCGTACCGATCTTTGACCCGAACCAGATCGTCGAGTTCGGGGGTGGACGCTTCCAGCACGTCGCTGTCGACCACCGCCTCGATCTGGTGGATGGTCGGCGCCGGGATGTGTACCGAATCACCTGCCCGGAAGGCCCGCGCCACCGGCTCCGCATCTTCCGACGCCCAAGTGCGCAGAATCAGTTCGCCGGACAGGACGTACATCGTCTCGTCCTTGACGTGGTGATACTGGATGGAGAGCAGGTGCCCGGCGGTGACATGAAGAATTTTGCCGACGTAGCGGTCGGTGTGCGCCCAGATCAATTCATAGCCCCACGGCTTGTCGACTCGACGCGGCACGGCGCTCATCAGCGCTCCAGTGGTGTAAAGGAGAAGGAAGTGGGGTACGAGATGCATTCCCGGACACAGACGCCGCACGCGACGCAGCCGTCCTGGTGCAGGACCGGATGCCCGTTGCCATCAAGCGTCAGCGCGGCGTCGCCAATGGGACAGGACCGTACACAGACGTCACACGAGCGACCCTCGAAAGTAATGCACCGCTGCGGGTGAAAGTGAACCCGGCCGAGCTTGATTCCCTGCCACCCCTCCTCGGGGACGGTGAGGGCATCGGTGGGACAGGCGGTGGCGCACGGCATGTCGGGGCAGGCGATGCAGGGGTTGTGCGCCGGATCGAGGTAGGGGGTCCCGGTCGCAATGCCACCGGACGTGGACACCCACTTGATCGCCTGGACCGGGCAGGCCGTGCCGCAGTCACCGCAGCGGGTGCAGGCAGGGAGAAATGCCAGCTCCGGCAGGGCACCCGGCGGGCGTACATAGTAGGAGCGAACGAACCGCTCCTCGGTCGCCTTCGCCACCCGCTCGATCGCATCACCGAAGACATTCCGGAGGAAGTGGCGACGATCGCCGTCGTAATCCGCCGGATTTACGCGCACTCAGTGCCCGACATGGAGCTCTTCCAGGATGGGGGTGGTGAGGCCAGCGATGGTGCGAGCGGCATGCTCGCCCGTCTCGAAGACCACCACGTCATTGCGGCCACGCTTGAGCCAGGCCCCCGGGAGGTAGAGCGTCTGCTGCGGCCCCACCTCCCAGTAGCGGCCAATGTTGATCCCGTTGACGAAGACGATCCCCTTGCTCCAACCGCGCATGTCGAGGAAGGTGTCGCCGGTCTTCTCCAGCGTGAACGTACCGCGCCACAGCACTGGCACCCCCGGGCCGCCGTTCGACTTCCTTCGCACGGCAGGCACCATCTCGAAGGGCAGCGGGTACATCGTCCAGCCGCTGAGGTCGACACCGGCGAGTTTGACGGGGGAGATGATCCCCTTCCGATTGTTCACCATGTCGCCGCCGTAATTGATGCGGCCCATGTTCTCCACCAGGATCTCGAGCCGGCCGCCGGCGGGGACAGTCACCTGCGCCGTGAAGATTCGGTCCCGACGATTGAGGGTGGCGACCCGCACGCCATTCACCAGCACCACACCATAGTCGCGCAGGCCTGGCACCTCGAGCAATCCGGATGTCGCGGCGGTCACATCGTGCCGGTAGAGCACATATCCCTGGACCTGATCCATCTCCTCCTCGGAGAGCGGCTGCGCCGCGGTGCGCGGCGTGACACGCTTGATGAGATCGTAGAGATCGGCCGACGGCGTCATCGTCACCGGCTGCACGGCAATCACCGGCAGTGAGTCGGGGACATCCGGGATGGCGTAGCTGACATGGCGCTTGATGACATCGCGAATGGCGTAGTACTTCGGCGTCGGCCATCCCGCCTCGCTCAGCGGCGCATCATAGTCATAGCTGGTGATATCCGGCTGGATCGGATGTTCCTTGGTATAGTTGGCGCCCGAGGTAAAGCCGAAGTTGGTGCCGCCGTGGAACATGTAGAGATTCACGCTGGCCCCATGTGCCAGCAACGACTCGTAGCTGCCGATGAATGATTTGGTTGGGGTACTCGGAAACTTCTCAGCCCAGTGGATCAACCACCCCGGGTAGAACTCCGCCACCATGTACGGCCCCTGCCCACCATGAAACGCATTCACCCGACTCACCAACGTGTCGTAATTCTCCTCGCCATTGGCGGTCATCAGGAGCCCGGGGATCGAGCCCTTGGCGAAGAGCCAGTCGCCATCGGAGGTGAAGAGCGGGACATCAATGCCGTCGTCCACCAGCATCTTGCGGTGGTATTCCTTGTAGGCCGAATCACTGCCGTAGGAGCCGTACTCATTCTCCGCCTGCACCATGATGATCGGCCCGCCGTGGGTCACCTGCAGCGGACGAATCTCCTGGGCGAGGGCATCCACATAGCGGTGTGCTGCCGCGAGGAAACGCGGATCGGTACTGCGAACCTTGAGATCAGCATCCTTCAACAAGTAGGAGGGGAAGCCGCCGAAGTCCCATTCGGCGCAGGCATACGGCCCGGGACGGAGGATCACCCAGAGTCCCTCCTCCTGGGCAATCTTCACGAAGGCGGCGAGATCCCGGTTGCCGGTGCGGAAGTCAAACACACCTGGTTTGATTTCGTGGTAGTTCCAGAAGACGTAGGTCGCGATGGTGTTGAGTCCCATCGCCTTCGCCATGCGGAGTCGGTGGCGCCAATATTCCCGCGGGATCCGGGCGAAGTGCATCTCGCCGGAGATGATCTGCATCGGCTTGCCATCGAGCGTGAAGGCGCCGTCGGCGATCGCAAAGCTATGGCGGGCCCGCTGCGCTGGCACCGCTCGCACCGCGCCAAGGGTGAGGAGAAGGATGATTCCGGCAACAGTGCGTCGCAGCATCAGTGGCAATCCCGGGATGGACGTCCGGTTGGCAGGAGAAGCCTCCACGGAAAATAGGCACCCTGAGGCATTCCTGCGGACCAACGGCGCCTCAGCGCCGCCGCGACCAGTCCCGTTCACCGGGCCGAGCCTGGCGACGCCCTGTTGCTGGCTCCCTCCTGGACGCAACACCGCCCGGATTCCGAAGAACCCGGGCGGTGAGGCCTCTCCCACTGGTCGTGCCTGCTACGCGAGCAATTTGTGCCGCAACACGGCCAAGCGCTTGCGCACCGAGCCGTCGTACACCCGGTCGCCGACCCGGATAGTGACACCGCCAAGAATGGCGGGGTCCACCGCGAAACCGGCGATGATCTCCTTCCCCATCGCTGCCGAGAGCCGGGCGACGAGGGCGTCGCGCGCGGCGGTATCCAGCTCGCGAGCCACGGTGATGCCGGCCCGGACCCGGTTCAGCTTGACGTCGACGATATGGCGGTATTCATCGGCAATCGCGCCGAAGAGCATCTGCCGCCCACGCCGCACCACCGCCGTCAGAAAGAGCACGAACGGCCGCGGCGCATCGGGCAGCGCCTGGGTGATCAAGCGGATCTTCTGATCCCGAGTGACGCGTGGCGACATCAGGACGGACTCAATGCTCGGCGTGCTGAACGCCGCCGCCGTCACCTCCATCAGGTCGCCCCACGGCTCCAGCGCGCCCGCCGCTTCGGCGAGTGCAATCAGCGTCTCGGCGTAGTTGCGGGCGATGGTGATCTCTCTCACGCGCCGCTCCCCAGCGTCGTGATGTAATCCTCGACCAGCTTCCGGTCGGTCGCGCTGTCAAGCCGCTCCCCGACCACCTTGCCGGCCGCGGCGATCGCCAGGTCCACCGCCTCACGACGGATCTCGGTAATGGCGCGTTCGCGCTCCACCTGGATCTCGCGCTTGGTGTGAGCCAGCACCTCGTCCTGCTCCGTACGCGTCCGCTCGACCGCCGCGGCACGCTCGCGATCGGCGCCCTGACGGGCCTCGTTCACGATCTCCACCGCTTCGCCGCGGGCATTCGCCAGCATTTCCCGCTGTTCTTCCAGCAGCGCGGCGGACTCGTCCCGCAGGCGTTCGGCATCCGCAAGGTCCTTCTTGATCCGATTTTCCCGATCGACCGTGGCCTTCACGATCATCGGGAAGGCGGTCTTGCTGAGCATGACCAACAGCGCAATGAAGACCACCCAGGTCCAGATCATCAATCCCGGCGTGGGCCGGAATGGAGCCGGGAGCTGGGTGCCTTCCTGCAGCAGCAGCAACAGCGACAACGTCATCATTCGCTCCGCGTACAGGTCACTTCATCAACTTGAACAGGAGCGCGAAGACCAAGGCGATGATCGCGACTCCCTCAACGAGCACGGCGAAGAGGATGCCGGCGCCGCGGAGCGCGCCCTCGGCCTCAGGCTGACGGGCAATGCCAGCCGCGACGTTGCCACCGATCTGACCGATGCCGATGCCGGCGCCAATCACCGCGATGCCAAGGCCGATACCGGCGCCGAGCTGGCCCCACCCTGCGGCGGTGGCCTTCGCGGCGTCGAGCGCCGCCGTATCCTGGAGAAGCATGGGGAGTAACATGGTGTCGTCCTTCACAAGGGAAGATTCAGGTTGATCGCATCACGCGTCGGGCATACCGTCTCTTCCGGAACAGCAGCCCTTCGAAGGAGACCAACGGGCCTGAGCCCAGTCTCCCGACCGGCGAATCTCGCCGGCTCATCGACGCCTCCACGGGATACGCGGGGAAGCGCTGCCCTACACTACCTGCTATCCCATCCCAGAGAACGCAGTACCGTTCTCCGTTCTCCGTTCTCCGTTCTCCGTCAGTGCTCGTGCTGCATCAGCCCGATGAACACGGCGCTCAGCAAGGCGAAAACGTATGCCTGCAGCACCGCCACCAGAATCTCAATCAGCATCACGCCGAACACCACCACCGCCGTCGCCAGTCCGATGCCAGCGCTGAACATGCCGAGGTGCCCGAACATGAAGACGATGCTGAACATCGCCAGAATCACGAAATGTCCGGCGGTCATGTTGCCGAAGAGCCGGACCGTGAGCGCGAACGGCTTGATCAGTTTCGACATGATCTCGATCGGCGCCATGAAGATCGACATGGCCATCGCCGCGCCGGGCGCGAGGCCGTCGATATGCGGGAAAATCGTCGCCATGTAGCCCTTGAAGCCGAGCTTGCGCATGCCGCCAATCTCGATCGCGCCGAAGGCAAGGATCGCGAGGGCGCCGGTCACGGCCAGGTTGCCGGTGGGCGTCGAGCCCCATGGCACCAGGCCGAGGAGATTGCAAACGAGGATGAAGAAGAAGAGCGTCATGATCAGGGGCGCGTAGGTCGGTCCCGACTCGTGGCCGATGTTGGCGATCGCGAGCTCTTCACGAATGTAGAGGACAAAGGCTTCCATCCCGCCGCTGAAGCCGCCGGGGGCTCGCCCGGACTTGCGAGCCCGCTCAATGCCGATGGCGGCGCTCTTCATCAACGCATAGACGATCACCGCGGCCAGCACCAGGAACACCACGTGCTTGGTCGGCGAGAGATCGACCGTCAATGGTCCAAGATGGACCGGCTTCCACTCGGGAAGGTGGAGCGTGAAGAGCGGTTCGAGGTCCAGCTCGTGCGCATCACCGGTGTGATGGAAGAGCATCTCGCCGACGTCGAAGTCCGGTCCTTGCGTCATCGTGAAATTCGCGTCTCCAGATACAAGAGCGGGAGCACAGCTCCCAGATATCCCACCGCGCTCGGCCCCGGTCGGAACCAATCCGGCCAGCCCAGCGTCAGCAGCGCCAGCACCACCACCCCCATCGCCCGGAAGAGCATCCCGAGCGAGTACACTCCCAGATGATCCACCGACGGCAGTACACCGCTCCGCCGCATCATTCTGGCAGCGAGCAGCTGCATTGCCGTCGCCACTCCACCCAGCGCGAGGCCGTCGATCACCCCGAGTCGCCCCCAGATGGCACCGGTGATCGCCGCCACAACCAGCGTGACCAGCACCCCTGTGCGCAGCCGCCGTACCTGCTCAGCGGTGTGAGTCACCTGAACCGCCCTGGGCACGAATTTTCAACCAGAACCAGAAGCCGCCGATCCCCAGCCCGAACGCCAACCCCAGCAACAGGAAGAGGGGGGTGGTTCCCCAGCGGCGATCGAGCCACAGCCCCCCCACTAGAGAGCCCGCCAACGTCACCGCGAAGGTCAGAGCCACGGACAGGAGCGAATGCCCTGCTCCCATCCCCGTCGTGGTCGCTTTTCCGGGCTCTTTCACGGCCGGAAAGTAGGACTTTGTGAAACATTTCGCAAGCGAAAAAGCGGCCATGGGATGGTCAAAAATTCGAGGAGGGAGGAGCGAGGGGGGAGGAGCACGGGGGGACCTCAAGCCAGCCCGGGCATCACCTACCAAACTTGTTGCAATACAATGAGTTAGCCAGTTTGACATCGGGCCAGATACGGGAGAACCTTCGCGGCTTCCGGCCCATGCAGACGGGCCTTCCAGTTTCACACTGACCAGGGACGTGTGCCCTGAGGACTGATCGCGTGACGCGCCACAAGAGCTGGGCCGAGCCGTGGAAGATCAAGGTGGTCGAGCCGATCCGGATGACCACGGCGCCGGACCGTCGGGCCCACCTGCTCGAGGCGGGCTTCAACACCTTCCTGCTCCACTCCGAGGATGTCTACATCGACCTGCTGACCGATTCCGGCACCAACGCGATGTCGGATCGGCAGTGGGCCGGGATGATGATGGGGGATGAGGCCTACGCGGGGTCGCGCAACTACTACTCGCTCGAGGAGGCGGTGCGGACCTATTACGGCTTCCCGGAACTGATCCCAACGCACCAGGGGCGCGGCGCCGAGCACATCCTTTCCCAGATTCTGATCAAGCCGGGCGATCATGTCCCCGGCAACATGTATTTCACCACCACGCGACTCCATCAGGAACTCGCGGGCGCATCGTTTCACGATGTCATCATCGACGAAGCGCATGACCCCACCTCCGATCATCCCTTCAAGGGCAACGTCGATCTCGACAAGCTCGACGCGTTGGTGCGCGCGGTCACGCCTGAGCGAGTGCCATACATTACCATTTCCGCAACAGTGAATCTTGCCGGTGGGCAGCCGATTGCCTTGGCGAATCTGCGGCAGGTGGCGGCGTACTGTCGTGAGCGGGGGATCCGGGTGATCCTCGATGCCACGCGGGCAGTGGAGAATGCCTGGTTCATCCAGCAGCGTGAACCGGGGATGGCCAACTTCACCGTCGCCGAGATCCTTCGGCAGCTCTGCGACGAGGCCGACGGCGCCACGATGTCGGGCAAGAAGGACTCGCTGGTGAACATCGGGGGCTGGCTCGGGCTGCGCGATCCACAGCTGGCGGAGAAGGCGCGCGGGTTGGTGGTGGTCTACGAGGGACTTCACACCTACGGCGGGCTCGCCGGCCGGGACATGGAGGCGATGGCGATCGGCATCGGTGAGTCGGTGCAGGAGGATCACATTCGCAGCCGCATCGGCCAGGTGCACTATCTGGGGCAGGAGCTGATCGATGCCGGTGTGCCGGTGGTGCGCCCGCTCGGAGGGCACGCGGTCTTCCTCGACGCAGTCGCGATGCTGGATCATCTGCCGCGCGACCAGTATCCCGCCCAGGCGCTCGCCGCGGCGCTCTACCAGGAGTCCGGCGTGCGCAGCATGGAGCGCGGCACCGTCTCGGCCGGACGCGACCCCGCCACCGGCGAGAATCGCTATCCGGCGCTGGAATTGGTGCGGCTGACGATTCCGCGCCGCGTGTACACCCAGGCGCACATGGACGTGGTGGCGGAGAGCGTGATCGCCGTGATGGAGCAGCGCCACGAGGTCCGGGGACTGCGGTTCACCTATGAGCCGGAGTTGCTGCGATTCTTTCAGGCGCGATTCGAGGAGGTGTAGCCCGCGAGAAGCGAGGAGGGAGAAGCGTGGAGGGAGGAGCGTTGGAAGGGTTTCTCGCCCCGCTCCGCCCTCCCCCGGGCCGTACTACCTTTGGTACGGTTCGAATCTCCGTTCTCCGTCCTCCGTGCTCCTCATTCCCCGGCTTCTCATGACCGCTCCCCTCTCCGACGTCCAGCAGCTTGCCCGCCTTGCCACCGCCGTGGGTTCACTGCGGGAACAGGTCTCCAGGCGGATCGTCGGGCAGGCCGAGACGGTGGACGGCGTGCTGACCGCCATTTTGGCCGGGGGGCATGCGCTACTGGTCGGGGTGCCTGGGCTCGCCAAGACGCTGCTGGTGAGCACGGTAGCCGAGGCGCTGGCGCTGAGCTTCAATCGGGTGCAGTTCACCCCCGACCTCATGCCGGGCGACATCACCGGAACGGAGTTGGTGGAGGAAGACCCGGCAAGCGGCAAGCGGGCCTTCCGCTTCGTGAAGGGGCCGATTTTCGCGCAGGTGGTGCTGGCCGACGAGATCAACCGGACGCCACCCAAGACGCAGGCGGCCCTGTTGCAGGCGATGCAGGAGCGCAACGTCACCGTGGCGGGGCAGACCTATTCGTTGCCGGCGCCGTTCTTCGTGCTGGCCACCCAGAACCCCATCGAACAAGAGGGGACCTACCCGCTCCCTGAAGCGCAGCTCGATCGCTTCATGCTGGAGTTGCGGCTGGGCTATCCGTCACGTGCGGAGGAGGAGTCGATCGTGGCGCAGACCACCGGCGTGCGCGAGGCGCTGGTCTCACCGGTCCTGAGCGGTGAAGAACTCACCGCGATGCAGTCGCTGGTGCGGCGCATTCCGGTGAGCGAGTCGCTGATCGCCGCGGCGGTGCGGCTCGCGCGGATGACCCGCCCCAACGAGGGCGAGGCGCCGCCGCTGATCCGTGAGTTCGTGGAATGGGGCGCCGGCCCGCGAGCATCGCAGTATCTGGTGCTCGGCGCCAAGGCGCGTGCGGCAATGGATGGCCGGCCACAGGCCGATCTCGATGATGTGAAGGCGGTCGCGCCGGCAGTGCTGCGTCACCGGGTGATGACGAACTTCGCCGCCGAGGCGGCGGACCGTTCGAGCGAGGATGTGGTGAGCGAGTTGATTGAGGGCGGGGCGTGGATCTAGACGAGAAGCGAGAAGCGAGAAGTTGTCAC
>JBBRBZ010000092.1:0-10000 GCA_038205305.1 Gemmatimonadales bacterium | reverse complement strand
GCAAGCCCAGCCCGACTCCGTACTGCCGGCGGTCGCCAATCCGCTATTATGCCCGGCAATGCCACGCTTTCGACCGCAGCTCGCCGACACCCTCCGGACCGTTACGTGGACGCAAGTCAGGGGCGACGTCACCGCTGGCATCATCGTCGGCATTGTCGCCCTCCCGCTTGCCATTGCCTTCGGCATCGCCTCCGGCGTCACCCCCCGCCAGGGACTGGTCACGGCCATTGTCGCGGGCGCCGTGATCGCGGCCTTCGGCGGCTCCAAGGTCCAGATTGGCGGCCCGACCGGCGCCTTCGTCATCCTGGTCGCCGGCATCGTCGAACGCTTTGGCGTCGATGGCCTCATGGTGGCCACCCTCATGGCGGGTGTGCTGCTGATCGCCGCCGGGCTGCTCAAGGCGGGAACCCTGCTCCGCTACATCCCGCTGCCGGTGACCACCGGCTTCACCACCGGAATCGCCCTGATCATCGCGGTGGGAGAGCTGAGCGATGCCTTCGGCCTCGGGCTCACGAAACTCCCAGCCGCCTTCCTTCCCAAGGTCTGGCTGCTGCTCCAACACGGCTCCACCGTCGATCCCTGGGCGCTTGGCATCACGGCCAGCACCATGGTGCTGCTCCTGCTCTGGCCGAAGCTCAAGACGCCCATTCCGGCCCCCTTTGTGGCCCTGGTGCTCACGACGGCGGCCGTGGCACTGTTCAACATCCCGGTGGAGACGGTCGCCTCGCGCTTCGGTGAACTGCCGCGCGGCCTCCCCTGGCCAAGCATTCCCACGGTCTCCCTCGCGCGCTTCTCCGAGCTCTTCGCGCCGGCCGCAACCATCGCCCTCCTCGGCGCCATCGAATCACTGCTCTCTGCGGTGGTGGCCGACTCGATGACGGGGGGTCGCCACCGCCCCAACACCGAACTGGTCGCCCAGGGCATCGCCAATATCGCGTCGCCGCTCTTCGGCGGCATTCCGGCCACCGGGGCGATCGCCCGCACCGCCACCAACATTCGCGCGGGTGGCACCACGCCAATCTCGGGAATCGTGCACGCTCTGACGCTGCTGGTGGTGCTGCTGGTGGCGGGTCCGCTCGCCGGCCGCGTACCGATGGCGACCCTCGCCGGCATCCTGTTGATGGTGGCCTGGCATATGGCCGAGTGGCGGTCCTTTCGCGGATTGTTGCGGGGGGCGCGGCGGGACGCGGCGGTACTGCTGACGACGTTCGGATTCACCGTGATGGCTGACCTGACCGTCGGCATCGGGATGGGAATCGCCGTCGCCGCACTGCTGTTCGTGCAGCAGATGTCCACTGCCACCACGGTAATCGGTGGGAACGATGACGACGACGAGGACGACTCCGCATCGATCCTGCGCCGCGCCTGGCTGCCGCCGGGCGTTCGCCTGCTCGAGGTGCGCGGCCCCCTCTTCTTCGGTGGCGCCGAGCAGTTACGCTCGATGTTGGACCTGCTCCCGAATCCCTCGCAGGTCATGCTCGTCGATCTCGACGCCGCATCCGGGCTCGACGCAACCACCACTCGGATGCTGGCGGATTTCGCACATCGCGGCGGCAAGCATGGTACCCGGGTGATCTTCATCACTCACGACGCTGTCGTCGCGACGGCGTTGCGGCGCGCAGGACTGGAGCGGGCGTTGTCGGTGGAGCGAGCGGTGGCCAGAACGAGGAGCGAGCAGGGAGAAGTGAGGAGCGAGAGGTAGCGGACCGACGTCGTACTCCGCTCCTCGCTCCTCCCTCCTCCTGCAGTTTACGACGTCGGTGGCGCGAATCCCGCTCCCGATTCGTCCAGCCAACTCCGGTAGTACGTCTCGTCCTCGAACGGCATTGCGGCCTTCGCCACGTGAAGCGGCCGGAACGAATCCATCATCACGGCCAATTCATTGGTCGACTTGGCGCCGATACTCGCCTCGGTGCGCCCCGGATGGGGGCCGTGGGCCAGCCCGTCGGGGTGATGGGTGATCGAACCGTACTCGATGCCCCTGCGGCTCATGAACTCGCTCGAGGCATAGAAGAGCACCTCGTCGGAATCGACGTTGCTGTGGTAGTAGGGCGCCGGGATCGCCTGCGGATCGAAGTCGAAGGGCCGCGGACAGAACGAGCAGATCACGAAACCATCGCCCTGAAAGGTTTGGTGCACCGGCGGTGGCTGGTGAATGCGCCCGACGATCGGCTCGAAGTCATTGATGTTGAAGATCCACGGATAGCAGTACCCGTCCCAGCCGACCACATCAAATGGGTGGTGGGCGTACACCAATTCATTCAGCGCATCGTACTGCTTGACGATCACGGGAAATTCTCCGCGTTCGTCATGCGGCCTCACCTCGGTCGGACGCCGAATGTCGCGCTCGGAATAGGGCGCCCCTTCGAGCAGTTGGCCCACATCGTTCTGGTAGCGGCGCGGGAAGCGGATGTGCCCACGGCTCTCGATGACGAGAAGCTTCGGCTTCCCGGCGGCGAAGTCGATGTGCCAGCGATGGGTGATGTTGCGGTGGATGACGACGTAGTCGCCAGCGTGGAACGGCAGATCACCGAACGGCGACTCCAGCACGCCCTGCCCCTCCACGACGTAGACCACTTCGTCGGCCTGCGAATTCCGGTAGGCGTGCACATCCTGCCTGTCGGGCTCGACCCAGAGCATCCCGACCTCGCGGTTGAAGAGCAGCGGGATGCGATCGAGCGTCGGCGAGCCGCCCTTCGTTGCCTGGGCGGTGCGGAAGTGCCGATGCCGCAACGAAGTGTCCGTGTCGGCTTCCCAGGCAATCTCGCGCAGCCGCCGGGCCGAAAGGATGCTGGTGGGGGGATGAATGTGATAGAGCAGCGACGAGGTCCCGACGAAGCCTTCCAGCCCCATCAGCTCCTCAGAGTACAGGGCGCCGTCGGGTCGGCGGAAGATCGTATGCCGTTTGCGCGGCATGGCACCGAGCGCGGTATAGAACGGCATCAGAGATTTCCTCGCAACGCCTGCTCGCGCTCAATCGACTCGAACAGCGCCTTGAAGTTGCCCGCGCCGAAGCTCTTCGCGCCCTTGCGCTGGATGATCTCGTAGAAGAGCGTGGGACGATCTTGCACCGGCTTCGTGAAGATCTGCAGCAGGTAGCCTTCGTCGTCCCGGTCCACCAGAACACCCAGCTCGGCCAGCGGGGCGATGTCCTCGTCGATCTTCCCCACCCGGTCGAGAAGGGTGTCGTAGTAGGTCTGCGGCACGCGAAGAAATTCAATTCCCCGGGACATGAGCTCGCGGACCGTGGCCACGATGTCATCGGTGGCGATGGCGATGTGCTGCACACCGGGGCCGCGATAGAAATCGAGATACTCCTCGATCTGCGACTTCTTCTTGCCCTGCGCCGGCTCGTTGATGGGAAACTTGATCCGGCCATTGCCGTTCGACATCACCTTCGACATCAGGGCCGAGTACTCGGTGCTGATGGTCTTGTCATCGAAGGTCAGGATGTTGGTGAAGCCGAGCACGCGCTCGTAAAACGACACCCAGCTGTTCATCTTGCCGAGCTCGACATTGCCGACGCAGTGGTCGACATATTTGAGCCCCGTGCCCTTCGGCGCGAAGGGTGATGCGACCGGGACGAAGCCGGGCAGGAAGAGCCCACGGTAGTTGCGCCGCTCGACGATACTGTGGATGGTATCGCCGTAGGTGCGAATCGCCGCCAGCACGATCTCGCCATCGGCATCACTCGAGACGGTTGGTGCGAGCTGGCTTTCCGCCCCGCGCTCCATCGCCGCGCTGTAGGCAGCTCGGCAATCATCCACCCAGAAGGCCATGTCGCGCACCCCGTCGCCGTGGAGGGCGATGTGCGCCGCGATCTCTCCCTCCGGGCCGAGCGGCGTGGTGAGCACAAAGCGGAGCTTGTCCTGCACCAGCAGGTAGCTGGCGCGGTCGCGTACCCCCGTCTCCGGCCCGCGATAGCCGGCCAGGGTGAAGCCGAAGGCCGCGCGGTAGAAGTGGGCCGATTGCTTGGCGTTGCCGACCCAGAACTCGATGTAGTCGGTGCCGTTGATGGGAAAGGCGTCATGCGTCTCGGCGGACGCGGACGCAGTGAGCGTGGAAGTCATGTCAGGTCTCCTTGGAGCAGGCGGTGGAGGCACGGGAACGCGGCGGGCGCTCCCTCCCAGCCTGGATCAGTACGACGGTGCTCTGGGCGCGGATCGCGGGCATTCATGCGGTGCTCGCGGCGCCCAGGAACGAGGCCAGGTCCGCCTCGCTGATTGCTGGTTCCCCGGGCGAAACGTTGTCGAGCTTCCCCTCTCGCACCCACTCGATCAACCGTTCCACCTCACGGAAGAGATGGTCGAAGGAATCGACCACAAAGAGGAGCGGCTGGTAGTGGTCGATCTCGAAGTACTGGTTCACGACCCACTCGAGCTGGAACGGATACCGCTGCACCTCGGGAGAGTCGATGCAGTGCGCCAGTTCGCCGTAGGAGGAGAGCAGCCCGGAGCCGTAGGCCTTCAGTTCGCCCGGCACCGGGCCCTTCATCAAGCCGAACTCGATGGTAAACCAGAAGAACCGGGCCATCGCCTTGATCACGCTGGTCACGTGGCGGACCCGTTCACGCTCATCGCTGATCAGGGACGCGCGTTCAGCGGCTGCGCGAGCGCATTCGCCGAAGGCCACGAGGGTGTCGGCAAAGGCCCGATCAGTATGCATCGGCACATGCCCGGCGATGTCGTGGAAGATGTCCGGTTCCGGCAGGTAGTCGAGCACCGCCCCATCGCGAATGGTCACGGTCGTGGGAAATTCCCGTTGCCGCAGGCAGTCGAAGAACTTGTAGGCGGGCACATAGCCACTCACTGCCTTGGCACGGAAGCCGGTGAGTGGCGCCATGAAGCGGTTGACGTCCTCGAGCCGGGGGACTTTCGCGGGATCGAGGTGCAGCATCTCAAGCCCTTCGAGGAAACGAGGATTGGCGTAGCGTTGCCAGCGCTCGCCCATTCGGGCGTAGAGTCGGTGCCAGGCCTCGTGGTTCTCGTCGGTATAGAGCTCGTAGGGCTGGGCAATGTAGAGCCGCCCTTCGGCGACCGCCTGTTCGATGAACGGCGCCCGGGTGGTGGTGAGGCCCGCTTGGGGCTCCGTCGGGGCTGATATGGTTGCCTTCATTCCCTGCCCTCCCCGTGGCTGGCCGGCCGCTCAGGCAGACCTGGCTCCAATTTAACGGGTGCCCGCTCCCGTCGGCCTCAGACCGCAAGTTCCGGATGCCCTCGAAAGTGTTCGAGCGCCTCGGGGTTTGCCAGCGCCCCGACATTCTTGACCGGGCGCCCCTCCACGACGTCGCGGACCGCCAGCTCGCTCAGCTTGCCGCTGCGCGTCCGAGGCAGGTCGGGCACCGCCAGGATGACCTTCGGCACATGGTGCGGTGACGCCCCGGTCCGGATCCGGCGCCTGAGATCGTCTGCGAGTCTGGCATCCAGTTCCGTTCCAGCGGCGAGGCGGACGAACAGGACCACCCGGACGTCGCCGTCGGCGGAGCCGGGGAGCCGCTGCCCGATCACCAAGCTCTCGATCACGCCTGGGATCGCCTCGACCTGGCGATAGATCTCCGCCGTGCCAATTCGTACGCCGCCAGGGTTGAGGGTCGCGTCGCTCCGGCCGCTGATGACGAAGCCTTCATGCTTCGTGCGCGTGATCCAGTCGCCGTGCCGCCAGACTCCAGGCCAGCTGTCGAAATAGGCGGCGCGATACTTCGCCCCATCGGGGTCGTTCCAGAACGCCACCGGCATCGAGGGGAATGGCTGGACACAGGCGAGTTCCCCAGGGATGCCCGGGGCCACCGCCGTGCCCGCCTCATCGCAGACCTCGACCGCCATGCCCAGCCCGGCACACTGAATCTCCCCGCGCCAGACCGGAGAGATCGGGTTGCCCAGCACGAAACAGGAGACGATGTCGGTGCCGCCGCTGATGCTGGCAACCTGCACCGACGGGCCCACCTCGCGGTGAATCCAATCGAAGTTCTCGGCCACCAGCGGGCTCCCGGTGGAGAAGAGCACCCGCAATGCAGAGAGGTCGAAGTCCCTGGCAGGGTGCAGCCCCTGCTTTTCCGCCAGCGCGATATACTTGGCGCTGGTCCCGAAGGCGGTGACGCGCTCCTCGGCCGCCATCCGCCAGAGAATTGCTGGCTCGTCCGCGGGAAGGGCCGAGCCGTCGTAGAGCACCAGGGTCGCGCCAGCGGCAAGTCCGCTCGCGAGCCAGTTCCACATCATCCAGCCGCAGGTGGTGAAGTAGAAGAGTCGGTCGCCCGGCCGGAGATCCCCGTGCAGGCGGTGCTCCTTCAGGTGCTGGAGCAGCGTTCCACCGGCGGAGTGCACCATGCACTTCGGCAGACCTGTCGTACCGGACGAGTAGAGGATGTAGAGTGGATGATCGAACGGGAGCCGGGCGAACTGGAGCGGGGCGGATTCCACTTTCGCCAGGAGTTCGGTCCAGCGCGCCATTCGCGGATCGTCCGGGAGCGCATCGTCGCCGAGATAGTGCACCATGATGCCGGTTCGCACACTCGGGAGGCGCGCCAACAGTTCGCCGGCGCGCCCGGCACAGTCGTGCGCCTTTCCGCCATAGCGATAGCCGTCGCAGAAGAGCAGGAGCGCGGGCGCTGTCTGACCGAAGCGATCCATGACGCTGTCGACACCGAAGTCCGGCGAGCACGACGTCCACACCGCGCCCAATGCTGCTGTGGCGAGCATCATCACGATCGTTTCGGGAATGTTCGGCAGCCACGCCGCGATCCGATCGCCGGGCTGGATACCGAGTGAGGCGAAGGCGACGGCGGCGCGCGCAACCTGATCTCGGAGCGTGTCCCAGGAGATGCGCACTCCGGCACCCCGCTCATCCCAGGCAATCAGCGCCGGCGCATCGCCTTGATGGCGCAGAAGATTTTCGGCGAAGTTGAGTCGGGCATCGGTGAACCACGCCGGCCCCAGCACCGGATCGGGAGGCGCCATCCGATCGCGACCGACCAGCGCGTGATTCCAATGCACCCCGCTCGGCAGTCGCTCGGCGATCACGCCACCATCACGCCAGACAGCCGCCCAGAACAACTCGGGATGCTCGATGGACCAGGCGTGGAGGACGGCGAAGGCCTCGGGGGAATCGGCCGGCGCGACAGGTGTACCCTGGTCACGTAGGGTTGCGATGAACTGCGCGAGCAGTGAATCGGTGAGCGATGCCGGGCCCGGGGCCCAGAGCGGCGTCTCGAGGCTCATGCCGTCGGGTTCAGTGGCGTCGCAGGTGCACGTCGTCGCTCTGCACCTTGCGGCCAATCGCCAGCGTGAGGGTCTGTGCGTCGTGCCCTGGAGCAACCACTCGGACGTACTGCATGCGACACCGTGCCAGCAGATGCGGATCGAATTCCAGGCGATACATCCCCTTGCTGTCGGTGAAGGTCGTGAACGCCGTGCCGAGAATCTGCAGGTGGGCATCGGGCAGCGGCGTGCGACCATCGGCGTCGTAGACGTAGCCGATCACGTTGGCGAGCACCGGGGAGCCGTCGGGATTCTTGCCAAGTTCGGGAATATCAACACACGTCCCCTGTGCTTCCGGGAAAGACGGCCGCCACTCCCGCGAGTCTTCGTTGCTCACCCCAGACCGCCCCATCCCGCTGGTGGTCGCGAGCGCCCGTGCCGCGGCGGCGTCGGGAGCGTCCGAACCCTTGGCCGGATCGACGAGTGCCTTGTCCACCGCGTTGTCATCCCTGGGGGGAGACAGCCGGTTCGTGGTGGCGAGCATCTCGCCCAGTGTGGGAAAGTGCGAGCGCTTCGCGGTCGGTGCCGACTCGGGCGGCGTCGTGGCAGCGTCTGGTTGCACTGGCACCGGATCGGGCGCCTTGGGGGCCGCCGTCGGATCGGTCATCGGATCGGCCGGGGGGTGGGGCGCGATCGCCTCGTGCGGAATGTCGGCCGGCTTCTTGGTGTCCGGTCCCAGGATTTGTTCGTGAACCGGGGGTGGCGTCTCAACCCTGGGTTCTGGTTTGGCCTGTGGCTTGGGCTTCACGTACTCCGGCAGCGGGGTGACGACCGGCTGCGGTTCGGAGCCATCAGCCTGATGCGGTGGAACCGGTGCACCCTCGCCCTGGGGCGGCCGCAGGATCAACAGCGCCAGCAGCGAAAGGTGCATGAGCACGCTGGTCGCCGTGGCGACCCAGTTGGGCTTTCCCGCCGGCACGGGGCGGTGGATTTCGAACGGCTCGAGAGGCGTCACGTGGTGGAGATTAGTAGAACAAAGGCTCGGGCGGGATGTTGGGACGGTGGCAACTGGGGCGAGGAGGTCACGACTGGGGACATGAAGGTGATACGGCGTACGCACCATATCCGTTGCAGTCCGGGCCAAGCTGCTTCGCCCTGCCGCTCGACCGGGCGATATTGACCGAATGCCCGTCCCTCGACACCTCCCTGCCCTGATCGTCGGCGCCGGCCCGATCGGACTCGCCTGTGCCATCTCGGCCAAGCGCGCCGGTCTGGACGCCTGGGTGATCGATGCCGGCGCGATCGCCGATTCGATTGTCCGCTACCCCGTGGGAATGACCTTCTTCACCACGCCAGAAAAGCTCGAGATCGGCGACCATCCCCTGGTCTGCTCCGGAGCGAAGGCGACCCGAGAAGAGGCTCTCAAGTACTATCGCGGGGTGGCGCGCGCGGAAGGGCTGACCGTCCGGCCGTTCACGCGATTGGTGATGGCACGGCGTCAGGATCGCGTCCTCCATTGCACCCTCGCAACCAGCAGCTCGACCCTGTCGGTGACCTGCGATCGGCTGGTGCTGGCGACTGGCTACTTCGATCATCCGAATCTCCTGAACGTTCCCGGCGAGACACTCCCGCATGTGTCCCACTGGTTCGATGAGCCCCATCTCACCTACGGGCGCGACGTGGTGATCATCGGCGGCAAGAACTCCGCCGTGGAAACCGCGCTGCAGTGCTATCGCGCCGGCGCCCGCGTGACGCTGGTCTACCGTCGGGAAGCGTTCAAGCCCAGCGTGAAGTACTGGCTGCGTCCCGATATCGAGAACCGCATCGAGGCCGGGGAGATCTGCGCGATGCTCGGCAGCGAGGTGACCGAGATCACCGCGACCAGCGTGGTGGTCCGGCGGCATGATGGGAGCATCGAGAGGCTTCCGGCGGACCGGGTCTACGCGCTCACCGGATACCATCCGGACTTCGACCTGATGGCGGCGATCGGCATCGAGCTCGATGAGGTGAGCGGGAAGCCGACGATCAACCCGCACACGCTCGAGACCAATGTGCCCGGCGTCCATCTCGCCGGCAGCGCCGGTGCGGGACGGAATACCGGCGAGGTGTTCATCGAGAATGGGCGATTCGATGGCGAGAAGATCTTTGGCGATGCACGCCGGAGGGATCGTGCCGAGGCACGGTACCGCGACTCGCCGCGGCCCCTCGGCGAGTAGCCCCGCCCCAGCTCAGGCCGGCGGCAAGGGCTGGCGACCGCCGCTCGACAGCATCCGTTCGGTGAATTCGAGGCGTTCCTGCATGTCACCCATTTCGACGCGGAGCGCGTCGAGCTCATCGAGAATGCCGGCTGCCGATCCGGCCGCGACCAGGTGCTCGCTTTCCGGTTCCCAATTGGCGACGACGCGCCCCTCCTGATCGCGGAAGGCCTGTGACGCGATGAGGATGATGTCGTAGAGCCACCAGAGCCCCATGCCCCCGATCGTGAGCGCCATGAGCACGCCGGTGCCCTTCTTGCCGACATAGAAGCGATGGGCACCGACGAAGCCGAGCACGATCGCGAGGATGAGGGCGGTGGTACGCGAACGGGGCGATGCGAAGAGTTCGTCGGTGGTCATCTGGCCTCGTACGATGAATGCGCCTGAGAGGATTCGAACCTCTGACCCGCAGCTTAGAAGGCTGCCGCTCTATCCAACTGAGCTACAGGCGCCCATTAAAAGTTCCTTCCGTGTCAGCGACGTACCGCGTCGCGGATTTCGCGAAGGAGCACGATGTCTTCCGGTGTGGCCGCTGGTGCGGCCGGCGCAACA
>JBBRBZ010000091.1:0-11342 GCA_038205305.1 Gemmatimonadales bacterium | reverse complement strand
ACCACCCATGAATTGCATGATCGCGTTGCCGGCCGGCGTGTTCTTGACCTCGGCCACGGCTTGGGTGAGGCGGATGGCCAGGAGGATCACGAAGAGGTGCAGCAGGGCGGAGACGACGACGGCCGCGACACTGCGCCGGGGCCGCTCCGGGAGCGCAAAGGAAGCGTGGACGTGGGCACTCCCGGAGGAAGGGCCCGCGTCCACAGATTCCAATCCGGCCGGGTCGGTGCTAATTGGATTCGATTGGCGTCCATCCAAGGACTTCGACACCGGCACCTCGTGCAATATCCAGCGCGGTTATGATCTCGCCGTACTTCCGATTCGGCCCCGGCTTCACGAACAGCAGCTTGGTCGGGCGGTTGTCGAACACCGCATGAATCTGCTGATCGAGCTGCTCGACCGGGAAATCTCCCTGCCCGTTGATCGCGTACGATCCGTTGTCCTTCAGTTCCAGGACGATCTGGTCGCTCTTGGCATTCGCCTGCGCCGTACCGGTATCGACCGGCGGAATCTGGATCTGAATCGCCGTCCGTCCGAGGGCGATGACCACCATGAAGATGATCAGCAGCACCAGGAGCACGTCAATCATCGGTGTCACATTGATATCGGAGTTGACGCCAGCGCCACCTCCTGAGGACATGGCCATGGCTATTTCTTCTCCTTCTCGTCACCCATCAGGCCGCCCTTCTTGTCGGCGATGGCAATCAGATTGCGCGCTCCAGCCTGACGACCCTTCTCGATGGCGGCCTGTACCTTCGAGTACGGCAGGTTCGCATCCGCCTTGAAGAAGAGCCTCTTGTCGAGCGGCGAGGCGTCGAACATCCGGCGGAGCGAGTCCTGCACCATGCCCTCGGCGATCGGCGCCTTGTTGATGAAGTAGTTCCCATCAACATCGAGACCGAGGGTAATCTCGTGCTCCTTCTCCTCTTGCTTCTCCAAATTCTTCCCGCTGGGCATGGTGGCCTGGAAGCCGGCCGCCAGCAACGGGGTGACGATCATGAAGATGATCAGCAGCACAAGCATCACGTCGATCATGGGGGTGACGTTGATATCCGCGTTTACCCGCCCCTTGCCGGCACTACCCGTGGATATGGCCACTGCCAGTCACCGCCTTCTGGGCCTGGAACTCCTTCGTGAAGATCGAGCGCCCGAACTCGCTTCCCACGCTCTTGATGAGGTAGTCGATCAGTTCCTTCGACGTGTAGGTCATTTCCACGCTGAGGTTTTCGACCTTGGTGGTGAAGTAATTGTACGCCCAGACGGCCGGGATGGCGACCATCAGGCCGAAGGCCGTCGTGATCAGCGCCTCGGCGATGCCGGAACCGATCGCGCCGAGACCGCCAGACGCCCCACCGCCCTGCGACATGCCCATGAAGGCGTTGACGATACCCATCGTGGTGCCGAGCAGCCCGACGAACGGCGCCGTCGAACCGACGGTGCCCAGCACGCCGAGGCCGCGCTTGAACTCGGCCAGGACGATCATCATCTGGCGCTCGACAGCACGTTCGGCGGAGTTGATGTCGGCTGCGGTGATGGTGGCACGATCACGCAACAACGGCTTGACCTCGGAGAGCGCGCCACCGAGCACCCGGGCGACGTGCGAGTCCTTGTTCTTTTCGGCCAAGGCGATCGCTTGGTCGAGGTTCTCTTCCTGAATGGCGCGGGAGAACTGCGGCGCGAACTTGCGGGTGGCGCTTTCGCTCTTCTTCACCTTGATGAGTTTCTGGATCACGATCGTGAGCGCGTACATCGACATGATGCCGAGGACGACGACCACGCCTCGTGCAAAGGTGCCGGCGGAGGCCCAAAGGCCCAAGAGACTGACATTCATCGTTGATACCCTTCGTCGCTAAATGGTTAGCGGCCGCGACGGCGCGGCCCGGAATTGTACGGCGGTGGCGCCGTCGTTACCCCCCGATCTGGAACCGCACGACCTGCTCGACCAGCTGACGCACCGGCGTGCCCTTGATCTTGGCCGGCTTGAAATTGGACTTCTTGATGGCCTCGACGGCCGGGGCCTCGAACGCCTTGTTGGTACTGTTCAACACCTGGATGGTACCCGCCTCGACTTTGCCATCGGCGCCCACGATGAACCGCAGGGTCACCCGGCCCTCGATGCCGGCCGAGCGAAGCGCCGGGGGGAAGGTTGGGACCGGACCATCGATGTAGGCGACCGGGTCATCCACCTGATCGACCGTGAACGACTCGCCCGTGATGACCGGCCCAGTGCCACCGATGACGCCCGTGGAAATACCACCCTCGACGCCCTTCCCGGAGAAGTCACTGGCGTTGAACTTCTGGCTCAGGTTGACCGGTGGGATGGAGGTCGGGATCTCCTTGGGCGGCACGATGGTCTGGAAGCCCTGCGGTGGCGGGTTGGCCGACACCACGACATTGGACTGTGGCGGGGGCGGTGGCGGGGGCGGTGGCGGGGGCGGGGGCGTCATGAACGTCATCGTGGGAGCGTTGATGATCTTCTTGACCTGTTCCGCCGCGCCCTGGGTCGCCTTGACCGCAAGGAAGATCAAGATCACGTGCACGATGATCGATGCGATCGTCTGCCCGAGGGTCTTGTCCTTCTTGGGTTTTGACTCGATCAGGTTCTCGAACATGGAGGGCACTCCTCATCCAGCTGCTGGGGGGTGTTTCGTGGCAGGGAATCTCACCCGGCGAGATCGCTGGGCAATCACCGCCGGATGACAATTCGATGACAGCCGGATTAAGACTCGCCCGCGGGGGGCAGGAGCGCGTCGGTGGCCACCTTCGGGAGCGTGGCCGTGAAGGTACTTCCGCGCCCTGGACGGCTCTGGACGTTGATAGTGCCGCCATGGGCATCCACGATCCACTTGGAAATTGCGAGCCCCAGCCCGGTCCCGGGGCGGTCTCCGGTACGAGTTCGGGCCGGGTCGGCGCGCCAGAAGCGCTCGAAGACGTTCGGGGCGTCGCCGGGCGCGATGCCGATGCCGCTGTCTTGCACCTGCAGCGAGACGTTCTCGGCGTCCTCACTCAACCGGATCACAACCCACCCGCCCGCCGGAGTGTACTTGATGGCATTGGTGATCAGGTTCAAGAGCAGTTGTCGAATGCGCCCGGCATCGACAGCCACCACCACGCGTGATGTCGGCAGCTCGAAGGTGACCGAGACCTGCTGATCCTCGCCGAGGATATCGGCCGTTTCGTTGACGTCGGCCACCAGTGCCCGCAGGTCGGTATCGGCGATCTGCAGGGCCGCTCGACCCTCGTCGGCTCTGGCCAAAGTCAGGAGATTGGTGACCAGTTCCCCCATCTGGTTGATCTGCCGCAGGGTCTCGTCGAGCACACCCACAATCTCCGGGGGCGCCTTGGGATGGGTCAGCGAGCGCTCCACTCCAGCGCGGAGCACCATCAACGGCGTCTTGAGCTCGTGCGAGGCGTCCGCGGTGAATCGCCGCAGTGCCACGAAGCTCTGCTCGACACGGCCGAGCATGGCATTGAGTTGGGCACCGAGCCGGGAGATCTCATCCTCGCCGGGGGGCACCGCGAGTCGGCGGTGGAGCGAGCGGCCGTCCTGCACCGCCGCCAGCTCCTCGATCATCACATCGACGGGCTGCAGCGACCGCCCGGCGAGCCAGTTGCCGAGCAACGCGGAGGCCATGAGGATGATCGGCGCCATGAAGAACATCGAGATCAGCAGCTGCTGCGGGCCGCGATCGTCCGGCTGCGCCTGGGCCGCGAGCAGGAGCGAGCGGACGTGGGGCCCGGCTTCGCTGATCGGCATGCGGTAGTAGCGGAAGTGCGGCGTGCCGGGAATCAGGTCGAGCGTCCCGACACCCTCCTCGAGTGGCATGCGAAGCAGCACGTCGCGAACACCGCGGAGGGCGTCCCCTTCGATGCCATTGGCCGCCTGCGAAACGAAGATCGCAGTGCCGGATTCGTCGGCGATCCAGAGGTAGTCGCGCAATCCCTCGAGGTAGGAGCGGAGTTCGTTGGTGATCACCCACGAGGTGTCCGATGCCCCGCCGTAGGTCGGCACAGCACTCACCACGCTGCCGGTGAGCCGTGCTCCCTGCACCAAGGCATTCCGCGACCACTCGGCCTCGGCGAGCACCTTGCCGTCGAGCTGCGTCTCGGTCTCGCGCGCCACCGACGCGGTGCGTTCCCAATAGACGGCCGCCCCGAACACGACCATCGTCGCAGTCAGGGCGAGTGAGTAGGAGAGGGTGAGGCGGAAGCGGATCGACTGCATCTACCCCTTCACCACGTACCCCACGCCGCGGACGGTGTGGACCAGTTTCTGATCGAAGCCGGCATCGACCTTCTTGCGCAACCGGTTGATCACCACGTCCACGATGTTGGTACCCGGATCGAAGTGGTAGTCCCAGGCATACTCGGTGATCAGCGTCCGGGACATGACGCGCCCCGGGTGTCGCATGAGGTATTCAAGGACTGCGAATTCCTTCGGCGTGAGATCGATGATCGTGGTTCCGCGGCGCACCTCACGCGACTCGAGATCGAGCTCGAGGTCGACGACGCGGAGCGAGCGAGCGGTCAGCTGGCGCGGCCGCCGGGAGAGGGCCTCGATGCGGGCCAGCAGTTCCTCGAAGGCGAACGGCTTGGTGACATAGTCGTCGGCACCGGCGCGGAGCGCATCCACTTTGAATTCCACCGTGTCCTGCGCCGTGAGCACCAGCACCGGCATGGTCAGACCACGATCCCGCATGGTGCGGAGCACCTCGAGCCCTGGCATGCCGGGGAGCCGCAGGTCGAGGATCACCAGGTCATACTGTCCGGCTGTGACGAGTCGCAACGCCTCGGCACCATCCTCGACCCAATCGGCGATGTACTGCTGCTCCTCGAGACCGCGCTTGACGTAATGTCCGACGGTCTTGTCATCCTCCACCACCAGCAGTTTCACTCCGGACCTCCAGCACGTGGCAGCGACATGCGGAACGTGGTCCCCTTGCCTGGTTCACTGCGAACCTCGAGCCGACCCCGATGATCGGCCACGATCCCGTAACAGATCGCGAGCCCAAGCCCGGTGCCGCGGGAGGGCCCCTTGGTGGTGAAGAAAGGATCGAAAATCTTCGGCAGGATATCGGCTGGAATGCCGGGGCCGTCATCGTGGAATTCGACGACCACGTGCGCGCCATCCGCGAAGGTACGCACCGTGACCCCACCGCGCCCGTTCGAGGCGTCGGCCGCATTCAACAGGATCGCCATCGCGGCCTGGATAAGGCGCTCCCCATTCCCCCTGACGCGCGGCAGTTCCACCTGGAGCTCGCGCGTCACTTGCAGGCGGCGGAATCGCTGGTGGTGCTTCAGCAGGTAGAGGGTGCGTTCGAGGAGGGCGTTGAGGTCGGTCGGTTCCATCGCGCCGCCATCCCGGCCCGCCCGGGAGAAATCCAGCAGGCCATCGATGATGTTGGTGCAGCGGGTGACCTCGCTCTCAATGATGTCGAGATACTCGCCGACCACCGGCTCCGCGGATTTCCCGATCCGGGCCGAGATGGCCGCAACGCACGCTCCGATGGTGGCGAGCGGATTGTTGATCTCGTGCATGACACCGGCCGCGAGGGTTCCCACCGCGGCGAGTTTCTCCGTCTGGTGCATCGCCCGTTGCAGCGCGTGGGTCTCGGTCACATCCTCGCCGATGGTCATGACGTGTGAGATGGTCCGGCCGTCGAGGCTCACCGGAAGGCGGGACGTGCGATAGCGGCGCCGCTCGCCGCCGATCTCCACATCCTGCTCACTCAGGTAGGCCTCGCCGCTGGTGAAGACACTCTCGAATTCCGCGCGGAGCACGTCGGGATCCTGGCGATGCAACACCTCGGTGACCGGACGCCCGATGACGTCCTCGCGTCGGAGCCCTTGGGTCCCGATCTCCCGCCGCCGATTCCAGAGCACGATGCGAAACTCGCGATCGACGACATACAGCCCGACCGGTAGGGCATCGATGGTAAGCCGCGAGAGTTGGTGGTCGACGCCTGGTGTTTCCGATTCCTGATGCGCGACATACACCGGAAGGACGGCGGCGATCATCGCGGCGACTGCGTCGAGGATCGGGCGCAACTCGGCCGGTGGGCGCAACGGCGCCACGACCTCGAGCACGGCCTGGCGTTCCCCCCCCCATGGGATGGTGACCGAGAACGTGGCGTTCGCACCCGGGCCACCGTCGCTGGCGCTCACCTCGTCGGTCCGACGCTGGCCGGCGCGCAAGCGCACCTCGCTGGCCGGGAGCATGGTCCGGAGATGCTCGCAGAGGGTGCGGAGGCGTTCAGTGGGTGGAGCGTCTCCAGCCAGTGTGCGGGCTGCCCCGGCCACGACCGCCAACGGCGGCGGCAGCATCCGGGCAGCTTCCCTTACGGGGCTGACCGGATCCGCCACGGGCCGAAGACTGCTTGGGCGACGCGCCATGCACCCTCGCGGTGAGCGATCGTGAGAAAATCGGTGGCTTCTTCCTCGTGGCCGTCGGACGCATCGACGGAGGCCACGACGACCCGCGCGGTGGCCACCGTACTATCGGGACGGAGGTCGATCCGAACAATCCGCACGCCACCACCCTCGTTGCGGCGCTCGGGCACTTCAATCATCGTCCGCACCGAAACCAGCAGTGCCCCCTCCGCTCGAGCGAGCAGGACGGTCGCGGCGGGAAGGCTCCGCTGGTCCAGTCCCGCCGCGTCCTTGCCGCCGATCGACTGGTAGAAGCCAGCGACCAGCCGTCGCAAGGCCGCGTCTTCCGGTTTCGAGCCCCCGGGCGTCCGGTCCTCGAAGTGGCACGACGCCAGAGTCAGCACCGTCAGGATCGAGAGAGCCAACACACGAAATCCGGACATTGAATGGAAGCTGGTGCCTCGCTTCCTTGGCGCAAGGGGAGTGGTCAGCGGAGTGCCTCGATCCGGGCAATGAGCTCGGCGTTCTCGCGCCGCAGTCCGTTCTGCTCCTCCACCCACGACCAGCGGAGAATCCCTTCGCGGTCGATCAGGAAATAGGAGCGCTTCGCCTGAAACTTCTCTTCGTCCAGCACCCCGTAGCGGCGGGAGACGACCCGTTTGAAATCGCTCAGCATCTCGACACGGCTCCCCTCCTGCCGCTTGAAGGCCTTGAGGGAGGGCACCGAATCGACGCTCACCGGGAAGACCACGACGCCTCGGTCGGCGAATTGCGCGTAGTCGTCCGAGAAGGCGCAGATCTCAGCGGTGCAGGTGCTCGTAAACGCGAGCGGGAAGAAGGCGAGCAGGACCGGCTGCTGGTCTCGAAAGGTGGAGAGCGTCACCACGCTGCCGTCGGTTGACGGCAGCGTGAAGTCTGGTGCGGCTTCTCCCATCCGGGGGATCGACATCAACAACCTTGAGTGAACAGGGTCAACGGGCCGCCGCGAACCGACGTCCCACCTCGGACCAGTTGACGACACTCCACCAAGCGCTGACGTAGTCCGGTCGGCGGTTTTGGTACTTGAGGTAGTAGGCATGCTCCCAGACATCGCACCCGAGCAGTGGGGTCCGCCCTTCCATGATCGGTGAGTCCTGGTTTGGCGTGCTCTCCACCCGAAGCGAACCATCGCCAGCCTTCGAGAGCCAACCCCAGCCCGAACCGAAGCGTGTGCCACACGCCTTGGCGAACTCCTCCTTGAACTTGTCGAACGAGCCGAAGGTCTTGGTGATCGCATCAGCGAGTGCGCCCTGGGGCGTGCTGGCCCCACCCGGCGCCATCAGCTCCCAGAACATCGTGTGATTGGCGTGACCGCCGCCATTGTTGCGGACCGCCGTGCGCTTCGCTTCCGGCACCTTGGAGAGGTCGGCGAGGAGCGCCTCCACCGGCATCGCCAGCAGGGCCTCCTGCCCCTCGAGGGCGGCGTTCAGGTTGTTGACATACCCGGCGTGATGCTTGTCGTGGTGAATCCGCATCGTCTGTTCGTCGATGTGGGGTTCGAGGGCGTTGTAGGCGTACGGCAGGGAGGGCAGTGTAAAGGTCATGACAGTCTCCGGTAGAATTGTGACCCGGGAAACATGGGCCGCGTGATGGGGAGAGGCAACGACGCCATGGCGGGAGTCCTTTCCCGACCGCCGGCAGTTGCCGATACTTCAGGGCTGGACAACCCGAGGATGCACAAGATGGCCCTTTCCCTGCGCTACGCCCTCACCGTCCCGGGGCGCGCACTGATTGCACTGGAAGCCGATGATCTCCGTGTCGCCATGCAGGCCACGGATGGGACAGACGCGCTCGGCGACCTGACTCGGGCCACCGTGACCCTGCTCGAGGGTGCCGATCACGCATCCGTCGTGATTGAGGACGATCCGGGGGTCCATGAATGGACATTCGAGCGGGAAGGCAGCTCCGTAAACCTCCGGATTCACAGCTGGGCCGATCGCCGTTCACACAGTGCCGATATGACGTTGTCCCAGGAACGCTCGGTCGAGATCGCCTGCGCCCTGACGGCGCTCGCTCGCGAGCTGGTGCTGGTGTTGGATGTGATCTGGATCGGGCATGGCCCGGATGGTTGGAGTCGGCTCTCGCCCAAGTGGGCGTATCCTGCCGGCGAACGTCGCCGGCTGCGGCAACTGCTGGCGGTGTCCGCGCGGCGGACCGCCGAACGGCGAGCAGCCAGCAACTAGCCCTCGCCGAGCAGGATCCGCTCCGCCGTTCGGACATCCACTCCAGACACTTCGACCACCTTCGACCGCCCGCCTGCTCCAGCCTTGAGACTGACCGCCCGCTTCGGGACTGCGAAGAGGTCGCTCAGCAACTCGATCAGCGCCTCATTGGCCTTGCCATCGACGGGTGGGGAGGCGAGGCGCACGCGAATCGCCTCACCGTGGCGTCCTGCGACCTCGCTCCGCGAGGCGGACGGTTGCACCCTGAGACGCAGGCGCACCCCGTCCGCCGTCGCGGTGATGGTCACTGCTGCGGCGGGATTGGCGGTTTGCCCGCCGGGATCACCGGGTTCCCATTCTTGGACGGGATGGAATCGTTGGCGTGCAACTTGGCGTATTCGGGGCCGACCGCGGCCACGATCGCCTTGACCGCCGCGGTGTCGACCTTCACCGCAAAGCGACTCCGCAGCACGGCCGGCAGCGCCCCCGGCAGCGGCCGATAGCGCAGCTCCCGCTTCATGAGTCCCTCCGTCACCGCGGTCGCCATCTCGCCTGGGGACTTGCCGGACATCCCCTTGAAGTTGACGAGAATGGTGTCGAGCATGGTCTGGTAGAGCGGCAGCAGCGCCTTCCGCGCGTCTGGCGTGTTCGCCCCCGACGGCGCCACGATCCCGAGCAGCATCTGGCGGAGCGCCGTCTCGCGCACGAACAGGAAGGTGGTGGAATCGGCGGTACCAGCGAGCGACACGCGCTCCACCGGCCCGAGCATGGCGATCCAGGTGCGCATTTGCATGGGAGAGAGCGACCCGCCGTCCCAGGTCGCGATCGGCGCCGAGCCGCCAACGGTCATCGGCTCGGGAGCGATGGCCCGGGTCCGCTCGACGGCGTCCTTGGCGATCGTCAGCTTCTTCGCCGCAGCCACCGAGTCGACGAACTTGGTGTCTTCACGCAGCCCGAAGCGCGGCACCAGCCAGGCCCGCAACCCTTCGCGCGCCTCGGCCGCCGTGGCTCGGCGGAGCATGTGGAGGCCGATCTTCGAGGGCAGGACTCCCGACACCTCGCCCGACTCGAGCGACCATGCGGTGGCCTGCAACTGCTCGGGAAGGTCGGTCTTGGTTACTGCGGGGAGGAAGCCGTCGTTGCGAACCGTCGCGGTATCGTCGGAGGCTCGCTTCACGACACTCGTGAACGACTCCCCGCCCTTCAGGCTCGCCATCAGCGCCTTCATCTTGTTGACCACGGCCATGCGACCGGCGCTGTCGGTCGCGTGAGAGCCGTCGAGGAAGAGGTGCTGGAAGACTCGGACCTCGTCACGTGAGGCCAGCGAGTCGACCGATCGATCACTCACTTTGGGTCGCGCGATCGCGCGTGCGCGCCAGAAATTGTTGAGCACCCCGCGGGCTGCGTCCGGCTCGATCACCTGGAGCGCGACGCTCGAATCGCTGAGTGACTGCCCCTCGCTGACCGAGGATGCCAGCGCGGCCTGGTCGATCCAGGTGCTGATCAACAGGGAGGCGGCGACGGCGGTCGGTGGTGTCGGGGCTTCGCGAAGCCAGCCGGCGAGGGTTTCGCCCTTCAGTTCGGCCTTGCCGACCGAGACGACGACGGCAGAGTTGGTCTGGCCCGTACCCGACTTGCCGGAGCAGCCGACGCTGAGGACGGCGAGGCCCAGGAGGGCGGGGGCGGAGAATCGTCGATGAAGTGCGCGCATGAGTCGTCGTGGGTCGGTGGTGAGTGGGAACCGCTCGGACCCCGCTCCCCCTTGCAAGAAGGGGACCGACGGGGGCGAAAAGGACGATGGAGCGGATGGGAATCGAACCCACGACCCCCTGCTTGCAAAGCAGGTGCTCTCCCGACTGAGCTACCGCCCCGAGGCGCCGAGGGGGACAACCTCCCTGGTCGCGCGGGGTCAAAAGTGCCCCGGAGGGGGGCTGATTCACAAGGCAAGACGCTCACGCCCATATAAGCGCGCCCCCGGATCGCTCCGGGGGCGCCGGCACCGGACGCGGAAGCATTTCGTCCCGCTATTCGAGGTCGGGAGGGCCCAGTCCAACCCGCCGTGCGAGCGCGTTCGCCGCGCGCAGCCCGCCCCGAAGCGCGTCGCTCACCGAGACGCCATCACGCCACGACCCGGCGAGTGCGACCCGCGGGACGGTTTCCTCCAATTCGTCGGCAGCCGCCAGTCGCTCCGCATGGCCCTCGACCGCCTGGGGAAATGCCTCCGGCCAATGCGCCACGTGGGCGAACGTCGGTGCACCGTCGGCGCCAATGACTCGCGCCAATTGGCTGTGCACCAACTCGAGCAGTTCGTCGTTGCCCGCGGCCGCGACCTGTGAATGCGCGACGCCGCCCACCAGTGTCGTCACCAGCAGCTGCCCCTCTGGCGCCCGGTCCGGAAACGCCGTCAGTGGCGCAAGGATCGTCAGCAGCGGCGACCCCTCACTTGATGGGACGCGAATGCTGAGACCATCGAGTGGATGGGCGACGCACGCACGCGGAAAACCGAGCGAGACCGACGCGACCGGCGCATAGGGAACGGAGCCGACCCGCTGGAGCAGGTCGGCGCAGGAGGGCGGTGCGGCGAGTCGCCCGATCGCCGGCGCCGGCAATGCGACCACCACTCCATCGAACGCCTCGCTGCCGCTGCTGCTGCGCACGGTGCACCCGGTTGCCGTGGGCAGCAGTTCGAGCACGGGCGTGGCGAGCAGCTGCCGAACCCCGGAGACGGCAGCGAGCGCTGTCGTCAGCCCCTCAAGACCATTCCGACAGCTC
>JBBRBZ010000090.1:0-11363 GCA_038205305.1 Gemmatimonadales bacterium | reverse complement strand
GATCGTCGGGACGGTCTCGCTGATGATCGCCGAGGGCATCAAGACAACGGGGACGTATTTCTTCACGCCCACACAACTCGTCGAGCGGACTCAGCTCGATCCGAGCCTGCACAACGTCGGCCTGAAGGTGAGCGCCAAGGTGGTGCGCGGCACCATCGTGCGAAGCAAGACCACGCAGCAGGTCGATTTCAAGATCAGTGATGGGAAGAACACCTTCCCGGTCACGTACGTCGGGCTCGTGCCCGACACCTTCACCGACGACACCGAGATCGACGTCGTGGTGGAAGGGAAGTGGGGCACTGACCAAGTCTTCCATGCCACGGACGTGATCGCCAAGTGCGGGTCGCGCTACGAGGCCGTCCTCAAAGAGCCCACCAAGAAGGCCTGAGCCTCGATGACATTTCTCGGATCGTTTGCACTCTGGGCAGCCTTCCTGCTGGCCTGCTGGGGTGCCGGCTTGTCGTTCTTCGGTGACTGGCAGCGCAACCCCGCCACCGCGCTCGCGGTCCGACGAGGGGTGTATGCGGTGTGCGCCGCGTTGCTGGTGGCGTCGCTGTCGTTGTGGAAGGGAATCTTCACCCACGACTTCAACATCGAGTACGTCTGGGCCTATACCTCCCGCAACCTGCCGGGGTACTACCTCGTCTCCGCGTTCTGGGCCGGGCAGAAGGGTTCGATGCTCTTCTGGGCGGTGGTGCTCTCGATCTTCGCGGCACTGGCGCAGGCACTCACTTCGCAACGGCAGAAGGACCTGCTCCCCTACGTGGCGGGTGTCGTCAATCTGGTGATCATCTTCTTCGTGGGCGTGATGCTGTTCGCGCACCACAGCAATCCGTTCGAGCGGATGGCCGTGACGCCGCCCGATGGCAACGGCCTCAATCCGCAGCTGCAGAACCCCGGCATGGTGATGCACCCGCCGATGCTCTACCTCGGCTACATCAGCATCACCATTCCGTTCGCCTTCGGGATCGCGGCGATGCTGGCCGGCAAGCTTGACGCCGGCTGGATCATCGCGATGCGGAAGTGGGCGCTCGCCTCCTGGCTCTTCCTCTCCATCGGCATCACGCTCGGGATGTGGTGGGCCTACGTGGAACTCGGCTGGGGCGGCGTCTGGGCGTGGGATCCGGTGGAGAACGCGTCGCTCCACCCGTGGCTGGTGCTCACCGCCTTCCTGCACTCGGTGATGATCCAGGAAAAGCGCGGCATGCTCAAGCGCTGGAACATGGCGCTGGTCATCGGCGCGTTCCTGCTGGCGATCTTCGGGACCTTCATCACCCGGTCGGGCGTGATCTCGTCCGTGCACTCATTCACCCAGTCTGATATTGGCTACTACTTCCTCGGCTTCCTGCTGGTGAGCGGCATTCTCTCCTTCACGCTGCTCTATACCCGCTGGCCCTCGCTCGAGGCGGAGGTGCAGCTCGAGTCGCTGGTGAGCCGAGAATCGGCCTTCCTGTTCAATAACCTTGCGCTGGTGGGTCTGGCATTCTCAGTGCTGTGGGGCACGCTCTTCCCGATCCTGTCGGAGGCGGTGCGCGGCACCAAGATCTCGGTCGGTCCGCCGTTCTTCAATCGGGTCAACGTGCCGCTTGGCCTCTTCCTGCTCTTTCTCACCGGGGTGGGTCCGCTGATCGCGTGGCGCAAGGCGTCGATCGCCAATCTGCAGCGGCAGTTCATCTTGCCGGTGACCGGACTGGTGGTGGCCACGGTCGCGATGCTGCTCGCCGGCATGCGTGACCTCTATCCGATCATGTCGATCGCGCTGGCCGCCTTCGTGCTGGTCACCGTGACGCAGGAATTCCAGCGCGGCGTGCGGGCGCGGATGTCGATGTACAAGGAGAATGTTTTCATCGCCCTGGTGCACCTGGTGGAGCGCAATCGGCGGCGGTACGGCGGCTATATCGTCCACGTCGGCATTGTGGTCTACTTCGTGGCCTTTACTGGCCTTGCCTTCCAGGTCAAAAAAGAAGTCGACCTGAGTCCAGGCGAAACGGCGAAGATCCATTCGCCGTTCGGCTACGACTACGAGCTCACCGCACGCGGCGTCTCGCAGTACACCATGCTCAACCGCCGGGTGACCGCCGCGACGCTCGCCGTGACCCGCAATGGCAAGCGCATCGGCGACATCAAGAGCGAGAAGCGCCAGCATATGGACTCGTTCGGCAACAAGACCTTCGAGCCGAGCACCGAAGTGGGCATCATCAGCGACCTGCGCGAGGACCTCTATGTGGTCTACGCCGGCACGATCGACGGCACCGAGCGCTCGCACTTCACCTTCCTGGTCAATCCGCTGGTCCCTTGGTTCTGGATCGGTGGGACCATCCTTGCGCTCGGCGGCCTCATGGCGATGTGGCCCGGTGGACCGCAGGTGAAGACGCAGCGTCGGCGCTCAGTGGCGCAGGCCGGCTACAGCGTGCCACTGGCCGAGGTGGCGGAGTGAACACCAGTCGCAGGGGGTTCCTCCGGTACGCGGGATTCGCCGCGCTGCCGCTCCTCGGGCAGGTGGGCACGCAGGACACCACCAAGAAGAAGATGGGCGAAGGGGTGCCCCCCGACGCCCTCAGCGAGCCGTGGCTGACCGGCCGACAGGTGGATTCCACCGGCAAGTGGGACAACGATGCCGGGATCATCGCTCTCGAGCGGCGGCTCCGCTGCCGCTGCGGCTGCATGCTCGACGTCTATACCTGTCGCACCACGGATTTCACCTGCACCTACTCGCCTGAGATGCATCGCGAAGTGATCGCAATGATCGAGGCGAAGCGCACGCCGGAACAGGTGATTCAGGAGTTCATCAAGGCCGACGGCGAGAAGGTGCTGATGTCGCCGGTGGCGTCGGGCTTCAACATCGCGGGCTACATCGTGCCGGGACTGGCCGTGACCATCGTCGGGCTGGTGCTGGCCGCCTATCTCTCGCGCCGTCGGGCCGTGACCATTGCGGCGGGCGGACCCGATCTCCCCGGTGGAGCGATGCCGATGGCGCCAGATGCAGCGCAGCGGGAACGGCTGCAGAAGGCCCTCGACGAGGTCGATTCATGATGGAAGAGATTGCCGCCGGGGTCGTCGGGCTCACGCTGCTCTGGCTGGTTGGCCAGCCGATGCTCTTTCCCTCGACGATTACGCTCGACCCGATCGAGCCACCCGACGCGGAAGAAACGCCCCGCGGGCAGGCGCTGCTGGCGCTCAAGGAAATCGAGTTCGACCGCGCCACAGGCAAGCTCTCCGAAGAGGACTTCACTCAGCTCCACAATCGCTATTCGGCAGCGGCGATCGCCGTGCTCGACGCCGAGCCGGCGACCGCCGCACCGTCCGGCAGCAGCGACGATGTCGAGGCACTCATCAGCGCCCGGGTCGCCGAAATCTCGGCACCCGGTCATGCTGCGGGCACCGTTTCAGGCCCTCGTTGTCTGGTGCACGGCACCGCCGCCGAATCCGACGCCCTCTTCTGCCCCACCTGCGGCGTGGGACTCCTATCCACGGTCGGCAGCTGCCTCCAGTGCGGCACGACGGTGCCGGCGGATGCGGGCTTTTGCCCGGGATGTGGCGCGAGTGTAAGGCGGTAGCAGGAACAGAGAACGGAGAACGGAGAACAGAGAGCCACCACATTCCGACTCACCGTTCACCGTTCACCGTTCACCTCTTCAATGCGCGTACATCGTCGTAAACCACCCTACCGTCTTCGTTCCATCCGTCTTCACCGTCCAGTTGGCACCACCCGGTGCGCCGCCGGCGATGGTCGCCTCCACGGCGTTGCCGATCAGATCGTCGTTGGTGACGATGATGTTGCGCAGCGACTTGAGGAGCGAGAAGGTGGAGGGGGCGGCCTTGATCCCGCGCACATACCACGGATCGATCTTGCCGCTGGTCCATGCTTTGTAGGCCGCATCGATGGCGGCGAGTGTGGCGGTAACGCCGCCGGCGTCGGCTCGGTCGACACATGCCTGGTCATCGTCCTCCCAGGCGACCACGCGCACTGGCGCGCCCGGATGCTGAGTCTGATAGGCCTTCAGGTCGGCGTCGGAGAGGAGCATGGCGCTGCCAGTCCAGTCGAGCTCATTCTGGTCCCAGGTGTAGAGACCGCCCGCTTTTTCACCGGTGCAGGCCAGCTGTACCGACTGCCCCGCATCGTCGATGCCGTAGACATGGTATTCGAATTCGGGCTTGCCCTTCAGCCATGACTCATAATCGCTGTCGAAATGGCTTTGGGTCAGCTTCAGCCCAGCGCCGGCCGAGGAGCCGGTCGACCCACCGCCACCACCAGCGGGCGTCGAGACATCACCGCAGACATCGAAACAACTGGCGGCCAGCTCCGGATGGCCGCCGGTGAAGTCGGTCTCCTGTGGCACCAGGGCGATCACCGGGATGTTCGGTGGCGTGGTGGCGCTGAGGATCAGGCGATTGCCGCGCGGATCATAGGCGACCGGCGCGTCGCCATCGTGCTCGAGCGTCGCGACCAGGAAGTGATCGTCGCCGGTCCATGCGGCGCGCTGCGCCTCCACCGGCAGGTACACCTCGAGTGGCCGCGCGGCATCGAGCTCGGCGAGGAGCTGGGCCACGCTGCCGGCGTCTGCCCGGGCAATCGCCGGGAGGAGAATGCCTTGGTCGGCCCGGAGCAGCGCCTGGAACTGCAGCTTTCCCTCGGGGGCGTGCGAGGCGTCGAGGTGCTTCTTGAAGTTGGCGCGGACGGCGGGATCGGCGAGGGCCCGGGCCAGGGCGGCGGTGAGCTGCTCCTGCGCGCTCACGCGGGTGGGCGCGGCAGGAATGGGCGCGGTGGAGATGGGAGACGGATCGCGCTCGCCGCATGCGGCGATGGCGAGCGTGGAGACGAGGGCAACGAAGCAGAGACGTGACATGCGGACCTCCCGGAGTGTGAAACGCAAACCGCGACCTGGCAGGGTGCCGGATCGCGGTGTCACGTTGCGGGAGAATCGGCGCGGGGTGCGGAGCACGGCGGTGCGCATCGGCGCCCCTTCGCGCATCAGGCCTCGAGCGCCTCCAGGCGACGCACCGCCATGCGCAGCGGAATCACCCCCACCGCAATGGCGATCAGGGTGGCGCCAGTGAGTGCAGCGAACCCTACGGCGTCGATGCTGCCGTGGCCACCCAACTGGCTCGACCGGAGATATTGGGTTACTGGCACTGCCTCGAGCACGATCACCACCCCAAGGAGCGCGACTGCGAGCAGCATGAACACCAGCCCGCCGAAGGAGGTGGGGATCTGGGCGGCGTTCTCACTGTCGTACTGCGGGAAGAGCGTGCCGATGCCGAGGGCGAGACCACCGACGCTGAGGGTGTACCCCACTACCGTCGCCCCGCCCATCACGATCATGAAGAACGAGGCCTTGAGCAGCAGGTTGGTCGTCACCGTGAGCGCGAAGGCCAGTACCACCAGCGGCACCACGCCCACCAGATATTTGCTGCGCAGCATGGCGCGCGGGTCGAGTGGCGAGGAGCGCAGCAGCCAGAGCAGCCGTCCCTCCAGCGAGATCGACGGGAAGATGAACCTCGCCGCCACGGCGGCGATGACGAAGCCGGTGAGCCCCTGGTTGAGGAAGGCGATCAGGGTGATCAGGTACACCGGCACCTTCTCGCCACTGTAGAGCGGCAGCGCCTGGATGTTGAAGAGGATCACCATCACCAGCACCCCGACCAGAATCAGCTGGCTCCATTGGGTGCTGTCCCGGAAAAAGATCTTCAGGTCCTTGAGGATGAACTCCCGCCGCATCGGATCGACCCGACCCAGGAGGCGACGCACCACTTTGCTCCACCCGGTGCCGCGGACGAACTGCTCGGCGCCTTCGCGCGCCCGACCCAAGCCGGTGGAGTAGAGCCGCAGATGCATCGCTGCCCCCATCACGATGAACGCCCCCGCGGTGGTCCAGAGCAGCAGGATGGGCAACGGGTCGGGTGTGCGAATCAGCCAATTCATGATCATCGCGCTCGCCCATTCGCTCGGGAACAGCGGATGCGAGGGCGTCCGCAACACGGCGATGAAGTCCACCAAGCTGTGGAATCCATCTGGCTGGGCGAGCTGCTCGGGCTGCGCCAGTCGAATCAGGATGAAGACCACGCCCACCGCGGCGACGGTGAGGAGTCCCAGCACATCGCGGGCACGCCGTGCGGGGAAGATGTTCACCAGCAGCAGGGTCACCGCCGCCCCGATCACCGCCGGGACAATCGCCAGCGGGATGAGCGCGGCAATCGCGATCAGCGGGAAGAGCGGTCCGCCATGCCACGCGATGCCGTAGGCCGCCAGCAGGGGCACCGACAGCAATCCCACCATCCACGACGAATGGATCACGGTCTCGGCCAGCTTCGCCAGATAGAATCGGCCCCAATCCACCGGCGAGGCCACCAGCATGTCGAGATCCTTCGCGAGGAAGAAGGTCGACAGCGCGCTGACCAGGTTGGAGAGGAGCAGGATCGAGGTGAACGCCAGGAGCGCGACGCTCAGCAGTTTCGCCGCGAGCAGCTGGCCGATCTCCGGCACGTTGCGGAAGTAGGTGACCACCCGCCACGAGAACCAGAAGGCGATGCCGAAGAAGAGCAGCGCCGCGACACTGAGCAGCGCCGCACGTCCGGGCGTGGCGTTCGCGGGCGCGCGACGGAAGCGATTCCAGGCGCTCCGCCACTTGGGTGACGTGAGCGTGAGGAAGGCGGGTTGCGGCGGGATCGGCAGGTCAGCCAAGGACGGCGTCCAGATTGTGCTCCACATGGTCCCCAGTAAGCCGGAGAAAGAGTTCCTCCATCCCGGCGCTGCTCGATGAGGCGTTGGTGCGGAGCTCCTCGATGGTGCCACAGGCCACCAGCTCGCCGTGGCTGATGATGCCCACCCGATCACAGAACCCTTCGATGATCTCCAGTGTATGCGTGCTCATCAGCACGGTGCCACCCTTCTCGACGAAGCGCCGGAAGATGGTCTTGAGCAGCCGGGTGCTCTTCGGGTCGAGTCCGACCATCGGCTCGTCCACCACGATCGCCTCCGGACGATGCACCAGGGCGCTCGCGATGATCAGCTTCTGTCGCATCCCGTGGCTGTAGGACTCGGTGAGCTCGTGCTTCCATGGGGCGAGCTCGAAGATCTCCAGCAGCTCGTCGATGCGGGACTCGATTGCCTTGCCGTCCTGGCCGTACAGCGCGGCGGTGAAGCGCAGGAACTCGACGCCGGTAAGTTTGTCATAGACGAACGGTCGATCCGGGATGAAGCCCATCTTGGCCTTCGCCTGCATCGGTCGCTTCAGGATGTTGACGCCGCCGATCTCGATCTCGCCCGAGGTGGGCGGCAGGATCCCGGCGATCATCCGCATGGTGGTGGTCTTGCCGGCACCGTTGGGGCCAAGGAAGCCGAAGAGTTCACCGCGAGCGATGTCGAGGTCGATGCCTCGCACCGCCACGAACTTGCCATACTGCTTGACGACACCACGCAGACGGATCACGGGAGCATCTCCGGACGAACAAGAACGGTGAACTTCACGTCGGCCAGCAACGGCAGCATTTCCTCGGGATGACTCGACCCGCCGATGCCGAGGCGAATGAGCGCGGTGCTCGCGGGCACGCGCCCCAGCAGCGGGTCCACGGCGAACCAGCCGGTTCCCCGTGTTTCGCTGACCTCGGCCCACACATGCGTGAACAGCTCATCACCCGCGGGTGACACGCCCGTCACCATCCGCGAGGGCACACCCGAGGCCCGCAGCACCGCCACGAAGAGCCGCACGAAACCGTCGGGCTGAGCGCGCCCCGTGCGCAGCGCACCGAGCGCATCGAGCGGGGCCGTGATGGAAGTGTCGACCCGAACACGGCGATGCAGCATGGCGGAGAGTTGGGCCAGCGATTCCCGAGTTGGGCCACGCAGCCGGAATTCGGCGCCAAGCGCCACGATCTCCCGGGCATCGTCCTGGATCATTGGATCGTAGGCCACATCGTCGAGTCCGCCGCCCCGGGACGGGACGACCTCGGCCCCGAGGATGAGCGTGTCACCGCGCACCACCTGCCGCCCTCCGGCCAGCAGGGCCAACAGGGCCCGATCGATCGGGCGACCGTCGCGATGGCTCACGGCGTAGCGTCGCTGGCTGATCAGCGTGTCGGGGTCGCGGTGCGAGACGAGCGCGGTCAGCGTCGGGAGCGCGCCGAGAATCGTGCTCCCGGTGGTCGGGAGGGTGCGTCGGAACTCGCGCACGGCCAGGTCGAAGTCATTCCGCACCCAGCGCATGCCAAAGACCGTCTCCCGCCCGAGGACGGTTCCGCGGCGGTCGATCCAGAGCCGCTCCGGACCAGTGGGGCCGTCGAGAATCACCGGGAACGCCTTGGCCGAGTCGTAGTGGGCCACCAGCATCGTCCCGCTGACGGGGTCCACCACCGCGCTGTCGGCGTAGCGGATGGTCGAATCGTGCCCCACCGTGGCGTGGGTGGTGCGGCCCGCGGGGGGCCAGGCTGTCATGATGGTCTGAGAGCGGTCGTTGCCGTCGGTGAGCGCGCCAGAGAGGGCTATCCGGTAGGGAAAGGCGTTCTCCGGGGCGACTGGTCCCGCGAATTGGACAACTCCCTCAGTCGTCAGGCCGTCGGCCGAGTACTTGGCGGTCAGTGTGTCGACCACCTGGCTGAGGGCCCATTCGGCCCGGCGTCCGGCCCTGCTGTATTGCGAATTGACGCTGAGCAGCTCGAGGGTACCCGCAAGGCGCGTCTCGGTTCGGCGGGTCGCCCGGATGATGCCGCTGCCGGACGGCGTTTCAAGGGTCACCGTCTGCAGGATCCGGTATCCCGGCGAGAGGGTGTCCAGGGTAATCTCGGCGCTTCCCACCTGGGTCTGACCCGCATAGACGCTGAACCAGGCGGCCCCCGGCCCCAGCCGGAGCGAGGCTTCACTGGTCATCAGCGAGCTCTCGGACTGGCCCAGAATCCGGACGGCCAGCCACGCCAGGCTGCCGACCCAGGCGGTCAGGACCCCGATCGCGCCCCAGGCCCGGAGGGAGGGTGGGTAGAGGTTGATTCCCATCATTCCCCCACACCTAGCAAGGACTGGACCCCGGCCAGAGGGTGCCGTGCGTTGCTCGGCATCCCGCCCCCTCCTTAGTGTTGAGGGCTATGGCTGAAGAGTTTCTGGTTGTTCGCGGGGCGCGGGAGCATAATCTCAAGAACATCTCGGTTCGCATTCCCCGGAATGCCCTGACCGTGATCACCGGCCTCTCGGGGTCGGGGAAGTCCTCGCTCGCCTTCGATACCATCTACGCCGAGGGACAGCGGCGCTACGTCGAGTCGCTCTCGGCGTACGCTCGCCAGTTCCTGGGGCTGATGGAGAAGCCCGACGTAGATGCGATCGAGGGGCTCTCCCCCGCGATCTCCATCCAGCAAAAGAGCACCGGTCAGAATCCGCGCTCGACCGTCGGCACCGTGACCGAGGTGTACGACTACATGCGCCTCCTCTGGGCGCGTGCCGGCGTGCCACACTGTCCCAACGACGGTACGCCCATCACCCGCTCCAGTGCGTCGCAAATTGCCGTGACGCTGCTCGGCTGGCCCGAGGGAACGCGCATCGAATTGCTCGGGCCGATGGTGCGCGGCCGCAAGGGAGAATTCCGCGAACTGTTCGAGGACCTGCGCAAGCAGGGCTTCGTGCGCGCGCGCGTGGACGGTACCACCTATGATCTCGATGCGGTGCCGACACTCAATCGTCGCCAGAATCACGACATCGCGGTGGTGGTGGATCGTCTGGTGGTGCGCGAGTCCGACCGCACCCGGCTCACCGACTCCATTGAGACGGCGCTGCGCGTGGCGGATGGCGTGGTCGAAGTCGTGCGACATGACACGAAGAAGAAGTCGACGGAGTCGCGGCTCTTCTCCGAACGGTTCGCCTGTCCGACCTGCGGGCTGTCGCTGCCGGAACTCGAGCCGCGCCAGTTTTCATTCAACTCGCCTTTCGGCGCCTGTCCGAGCTGTCATGGGGTCGGGACATCGCGCGTCCCGAACGCCGAGCTGGTGCTGGGTGATCACAGTATCTCGATCCTCGAGGGGGTGGTGCTTCCCTGGGGCGAGCCGACCGGCTATCTGCGCAAGGTCGTGCTCCCGACCCTCGCCCGCACCTTCAAGTTCGATCTCAATTCCCCGTGGGCAGACATTCCCGTCGCGGCGCAAACCGCGCTGCTCGAGGGCGTCTCCGGGCGGAAGCTCAAGTTCACCGCCGAGGGTGGCAAGGGGCGCGAGGTCGAGGCGGACTGGGAAGGGATCCTCGCGAATGTCGGCCGCCGCTGGCGGGAGTCGTCGAGCGATTCGGTGCGGCAGGATCTCGAGAGCTACATGGTCGAGATGCCGTGCCCGGTCTGTCATGGCAAGCGCCTGAAGCCGGAGTCGTTGTCGGTGTTGCTTGCGGGCAAGAGTATCGGTGACATCGTCGATCTGCCGGTGGACGATGCGGTCGCCTACTTCCAGTCGATTCCGGTGGGGCGGGCCGAGGCAGGCGCGGTCGATCCCGACATCGCCGGACCGATCCTCAAGGAGGTGGTCGAGCGTCTTTCCTTCCTGAGCGATGTGGGACTCGAGTACCTCACCCTCGGTCGGTCCGCCGGCACCCTCTCGGGCGGCGAGGCGCAGCGCATCCGGCTCGCCACCCAGATCGGCTCGCGGCTGGTGGGCGTGCTCTACATCCTCGACGAGCCCAGCATCGGGCTGCACCAGCGCGACAACGACCGACTCCTCGATACGCTCAAGGGACTCCGCGACCTCGGCAACACGGTGATCGTCGTCGAGCATGACGAGGACACCATGCGTGCGGCCGATCATGTCATCGACCTGGGGCCGCGCGCGGGTCGATTCGGCGGCGAAGTGGTGGCCGAGGGGACGCTTACGGAGATCATGGAGAGCGCCGACTCGCTCACCGCGCGTTACCTGCGGGGCGAACTGCGCATCCCCATCCCGACGCGCCGTCGACCCGCTGACCCGAAGAAGGTGATCAGGGTGATCGGTGCGCGCGAGAACAATCTCCGCAACCTCGACGTGACGGTGCCGCTCGGGTTGTTCGTGGCGGTGACAGGCGTGTCGGGCTCGGGGAAGTCCACGCTGATCACCGACATTCTCTACCGCGCGCTCGCGCGCCAGTTCTACCGCGCCAAGGTGGTGCCTGGCCAGCACACGCGCGTCGAGGGACTCGACCGACTCGACAAGGTGATCGAGATCGATCAATCGCCCATCGGCCGCACGCCACGCTCCAACCCGGCCACCTACACCGGCCTCTTCACGCCGATTCGCGAGCTGTTCACCCAGCTCCCCGAAGCGAAGATGCGTGGCTACGGACCGGGACGCTTCTCCTTCAACGTGAAGGGTGGCCGGTGCGAGGCGTGTCAGGGCGACGGACTGGTCAAGATCGAGATGCACTTCCT
>JBBRBZ010000089.1:0-11405 GCA_038205305.1 Gemmatimonadales bacterium | reverse complement strand
CAGCACCTGCGCGCAGCAGGAACTCAACCACGGAGGAGTGCAAGTCACCGGCACAGTGGATCGGGTAGGTCACGGCGCCGGCCGACTGCAGCACATCGGAGAGCTGCCCGGCACCGGCGTTGCAGGTGATGGCGACGATCTCACCGGCGCGTCGCTCCGGCGCCGCGATGAAGGCGCGCACGTCACTGATCTGGTCGCGTCCAGTGCGACCCGGTGGACCCACTCCCATCGGCGCGCAGGACCCGGCGCAGATGCCGCAGCTGACGCAGAGTGCTGGGTCGACCAATCCCACCAATTCCGAGCGGGTGTCACCTTCGGCGCGCCGCACCATGGTGATCGCTTCCCAGGGACAGTCGAGCGAACACTGGGTGCAGCCGGTGCAAACCTCAGGGTCGATGAACGATGGCGGCAGGATCTCCGCCGCGGGCGGCCGGGTGAAACGGGGCACCAGCACGAGGAGGAGCATCACGATGCCCAACGCCAACCAGGTCATGCCCGGGCTGACATGACTGCTCCAGGGCAACCAGAAGGCGTAGATGCCATCCAGAGGAATCGTTGCGGGGATAGTGAACGGCGACGCCTCCGGAGCGATCGCGATGGGACGCACCACGGCGTACAACAGTAGCAGTCCAATCATGCCCCAGGTGAGCCGCTTGGGCGGGAGCAGCGTCGGCCGGGCCATCCGCGAGACGTGCAACCAGAGCACCAGGCCGAGTGAGAGCGGCAGGGCGACGTGGACGAAGAGATTGAGGAAGAAGAAGGCCCCGGGAATGGGGCGTTCACCGACGAAGGCTCTCCCGATCGGCTCCGAGAGGATCGGCAGTACGTCGAGCAATCTGGCGCCTTGTCGCGCGAGGGCCTGACCAAAGGTGTCCCACACCATGACGTAGCCGGTCCACCCAAGAATCAGCACCAGTCCCAGCATGACGACGCCAGAGACCCAGGCGAGGGCGCGTGGCCCCCAGCTGCGACCCTGCCCAAACATCCGGATGGCGTGCACCAAGGTGGCGACTACCGCCGCATCGGAGGCGTAGCGGTGCAGGCCGCGCACCCAGTTGCCGGTCCACGGCGCGGCCGTGATGGCGGCGACGGATGCCCACGGGGCGCTGACGTGATAAAAGAAGAGCAGCCAGAGCCCGCTGCCGATGAGGACCAGGAACAACGCCCCGACGATGGTGCCACTCTGGTAGAGTGGATTGTAGCGCGACCCATACCACCGATTCGTCACCGCGTCGACGCGTGAGAAGAGGCGGCGCAGGAGGGAGGTGATCGACTGAAACAGCAGTCCCATCGAACCTCGCGGCGGTGAGCTGGGTCATGGAATGGCGACAAAAACGGTTCCCGTTAAGACTTGCGAGAAGCGAAGAATACAATAACATATGGCGAGAGGAAGCCAGCATTGCCCTCCTCGTTACCCCATCCAATTCAGCGTCCACATTCAGTGCGCATGGAGCGTCCAATGGCAGGTCCGCCAGAGGTTCCCAACGTGGATGGTGTGCCCATCCCACTCGGTCAGCGCTTCTTCGACAACATTTTCCTGCTGCTCGTGCTGGGGATCGTCATCGTGTTCACGCTGTTCACCGGTTGGGGCATGTGGGAGATTCTCACACTGCCGCCCGCCACGCTGCCCTGAGGAGGGGTTGTGCAGACAGAGACTCACACCGGTTTGGACTCACCGCGCGGAATCTGGTGGAAACCAGCACATCCTGCCGAACGGCTCTGGGTAGGAATCGCTTTCGGTTGGTGCATGGTGCTGTTCGCGATGATGCCGCTGTGGCATCTCAAGGGCGGGCAAAACCCCTCAGGCATTCGTCGGCGGACCACGCCGGCGGCCTATCTCAAGCGTACCGAGGAGTTCATCAAGCAGTATCGGGTGGGTGACGATCGGGGCATGGCGATTGTCGCGCCACCGCCAGGAGCCGATGTCTACCTGACGGCGATGACCTTCCAATGGATGCCGATCCTGAAGCTGACCAAGGGCGTGACGTACACGCTGCACCTCTCGTCGCTCGACGTCAATCACGGCTTCTCGCTCTACCCCATCAATGTCAATTTTCAGGTGGTGCCCGGTTATGACTACGGGCTGAAGGTGACACCGAACGCGAGCGGGGATTTCCGGATCATCTGCAATGAGTTCTGTGGCATTGGGCATCACACGATGGTCGGTCGCGTGATCGTGGAAGATCCAGGGGTCCCGTCCACTGCACCGAACACGCCCACTGGTCCTGGCGTGGCAGGAGGGATGCCGTGAGCGCCGCGGTGGAGTTCCGCACCTGCCCGGTCCTTGGTCGGCAGATTGACCTGAAGGGCGAGATGCTGGTCAAGGTCAACGCTGTGGCCTCGGTGGTGGCGCTGCTGATTGGAGCGACGGCCGCGGCGTTGATCGTACTGACTCGCTGGCAGGCGGTGCACCTGCTCTCGGCGGTCTGGTTCTACCGGTTGCTGGGCGTGCACGGCATGAACATGCTGATCTTCTTCGTCATCTTCTTCGAGATGGCCGTGTTGCACTTCACCAGCACGGCCCTGCTGAGTGCGCGATGCGTGGCGCCGAAGACGGGATGGTTCGCCTTCGGGCTCATGGTCTTTGGCGCACTGATGGTGGAGGCAATGCAGTGGTCGGGGCGCGCCGACGTGCTGTTCACCAGCTATGTGCCACTGAAGGCGCACCCGCTGTTCTACCTCGGCGTCATTCTCTTCGCGGTGGGTGCGCTGGTGATGACCGGGACGTTCTTCGCAAATCTGGTCATGGCCAAGCGCGAGAAGCGCTACGAGGGATCGTTGCCGCTGGTGGTCTATGGTGCCGTGACCGCCGCCATCATCGCGGTGATCACGCTGCTCCATGGCGCCGCCATCTACATCCCCACCTTCCTCTGGTCGCTCGGCCTGATGAAGGTCGACCCCGAAGTCTACCGCCTGATCTGGTGGGGCCTGGGGCACTCCTCACAACAGATCAACGTCGCCGCGATGGTGGCGATCTGGTACCTGCTCGGTGGCCTGACGGTCGGATCAGTGGTCCTCAACGAGAAGATCAGCCGTTCAGCGTTCGTGCTGTACATTCTGTTCATCTCGATGGCATCGGCCCACCACCTGCTGGTCGACCCCGGCATGTCGTCGGCGTGGAAGGTGGTGAACACCTCCTACTTCATGTACATGGCGGTGCTCGCCTCGATGGTCCACGGTTTCACGGTGCCGGCCGGCATTGAGCTGGGAATGCGGTTGCGCGGCTTCAATCGCGGCCTCTTCACCTGGCTCAGCAAGGCGCCGTGGGGTGATCCCGGGTTCAGCGCGATGATCTTCTCCATCGTCGTCTTCGGCTTCGTGGGCGGCATCACTGGCGTGACCATCGGCACCGAACAGATCAACATCATCGTGCACAACACCCTGAGGGTGCCGGGTCACTTCCACTCGACCGTCGCCAGCGGCACGGCGATGGCGTTCATGGGTCTGACGTACTATCTCATCCCGCTGGTCTTCCGCAAGCGGGTCGCCTTCTGGCCGCTCGCCAAGATCCAGCCGTACCTCTTTGCCGGCGGGATGTTCATCTTCACCATCTTCATGACCTTCGCCGGCACCTTCGGCGTTCCGCGGCGTCACTGGGACATCAGCTTCAGTCAGGCGCCTTTCGACGTGCAATTCAATCCGGCCGTGGACCCGATCCTTGCCGTCATGGCGCTGGGCGGTCTCACCGCGGTCGTCGGCGCCTTCGCGTTCGTGCTGATCGCCGTCTGGTCGGTGTTCTTCGGCGAGCCACTGGGTGAGATCACGCCAGGTGTGGCGATGGTGGGGGTGCCGCAGGGGATCACCCATCCGCCCAAGCATGCGGCCAATGTCGATGAACTGAACGACAAGATGCACGCCGAGGCACCGAAATACCTCGGGCCCGCACCGGGCACGATGGTGCTGGTCTTCGTCTTCCTGCTGGCGTTCATCGTCTACTTCTTTGTGAACTGGAAGATGCTCTCCTTCGTGTGGAAGATCGGGTGAGCCGGTGAAGTCTGGTTCACGGAACGCATTGACGGCCTTCGGGCTGATCACCGCGATCACGGTCTCGTGGTGGGCGTTGGCACTGTGGCCCTTGCCAACGTCCTCCCCCGACTGGGTGGCACGCACCCGACTGGTGTGCTTCGGGTCGTCCGCCACCGGGTTGCCGACAGCTGGTGGCTGGCTGCTGCTGATTGGTCAGCCGATGGGGATGCTGTTGGTGTTGTTCGCGGTGTGGGGTGGTGCGGTGGTTGATGGGGTGCGCACGCTGGCCATGCGGATGTCCGGCCAGCTGGCGCTCGGGGGCGTCGCGGCCCTGCTGGTGTTGGGGGCGGGTGGCGTGGCATGGCGGGTAGCGGGGCCGCAGGGTGAGGCGTTCTTTGCCAATCCAGATCAGGCGCTGGCTGCCCAGCTGACGCCGGTGAACGATGCAGCACCAGCGCTGCAGTTGACGGACCAACGCGGTACCACCATCGATCTGGCGTCGTATCGGGGTCGGCCGGTCCTGGTGACCTTTGCCTACGCGCATTGTGAGACGGTTTGTCCGACCCTGGTGCTGGATGTCCTGCATGCCCAAACCCGGGCAGCGGAGATGAAACCGGCAGTACTGGTGGTGACGCTCGACCCGTGGCGCGACACCCCGGACCGGCTGGCGACCATCGCCTCGCAATGGGGGATGGCTGGCGACGCCCACGTTTTGAGCGGGGCGATCGATTCGGTCGAGCAGGTGCTCACGGCGTGGCGGATTCCGCGGGCGCGGAACGCGGCGACAGGCGATATTACCCATCCGAATGTGGTCTATGTCATTGGGCGTGACGGGCGGATCCGTTTCGTGCTCGAGGGTGACGCCGGGACCATTGCCGCGGCGATTCGCGCTCTCTCCTGACGCTCGGCGCGACAGCTGACACGGCAACGGATCGGGTCGATGGTGATCGCTTCAATGGGAGGTCCATATGTCAGGTGACAATCGAACGTTCCGGGACGGTCTGGTGGTTGGGCTCATTGCCTACCTCGCCGTCGCCGTTTTCTACGCACTCTTTGATCAGCTGGCGGCACGGGGAATGCTCTTCACCGTGAACGTGCTCGGCATGACGCTGTTTCAAGGGCTGCGTGACCCGTCGGTGCTGGAGACTCCACTGGCGATCGAAGCGGGCCCGATCTTCTGGTACAACGGCCTGCACTTGGTGATCTCGCTGATCATCGGGGTCACGGTGGTTGGGCTGGTCGATATGGCGGAACGCTATCCTGCGCGAGCGCGGATGGTGCTGTTCGTGTTGGTCGCGGGATTTGTCGTCACCGTCACGGCGATCGGCGTCCTCTCGACGCCGATTCGTCAGGTGCTGCCGTGGTGGTCCATTGTGGTGGCCAATGTGCTGGCCGTCCTGCTCTCCGCCAGCTACCTGCTGCGCAAGCGGCCCGGTATCTGGCGGACCCTGTCCGGTTCCGCCTAACGGTCCGCCCAGTCGCCCGAGCTCAAGGGAAGATGCCCAGCTCCACGTAGCTCGAGGCCACCTTGTCGATCGCGGAGATGAACGCCGCGGTGCGCAGGTCCATTGTCCCGCCGTGACGCAGACGGACATCGCGCACCTGGTGGTACGCCTCGATCATGGCGTCCTCGAGTCCGGAATTGACCAACTCTTCTTCACTCGCACCGTGAGCAATCTTGCTGAGGTCGGCCTCGCTGAGCTCCTGACCGGTCGCCTGACCCAGCATCTTCAGGATGCCGCGATTGGATTGCTCCTCGAAGCGCCGCTGCATCCGGCCGAAGCGCACATGTGAGAGATTCTTCAGCCACTCGAAATACGAGACGGTCACGCCGCCGGCATTGAGGTAGAAGTCGGGGACGATGTAGACCCCCTTCGCCGTCAGGATGGCGTCGGCCTCGTTGGTGGTGGGGCCGTTGGCGCCTTCGCCAACGATTTTCGCCTTGACCCGCGGCGCATTCTCCGCCGTAATGACATTCTCGAGTGCGGCCGGGACCAGGATGTCGCATTCGAGTTCGAGCGCGGCCCCGGGGTTCGGATCATCGGTGGCGCCGGCAAAGCCGAGTAGCGAACCGGTGCCGGCGCGGTGGGCCATTACCTTCTCGAGATCGAGCCCCTTGGGATTGCTGATGGTGCCTTCCCGCTCCGACAGTCCGACCAGTACCGCCCCTTCTTCTTGCAGGAACTTGGCGGCGTGATAGCCGACATTGCCGAGCCCCTGGACCACGACGCGCTTGCCATTCAGGCCGGGGGTGAGGCCGAGCTTCTTCATGTCCTCAGCGACGCTGCACGCCTCGCGCAAGCCAAACATCACGCCGCGCCCGGTCGCTTCCTTGCGACCACGGATGCCGCCTTGGCTCACCGGCTTGGCGGTGACGCAGGCCATGGCGTTGAGATCACCGCTGGCAAGACTCTGGTAGGTGTCAGCGATCCAGGCCATCTCCTGCGGGCCGGTGCCGTAGTCGGGTGCCGGTACATCGAGGCCGGGTCCGATGAAATTCTTCTTCCAGAGTTCGAAGGTGTAGCGCCGGGTGATGCGCTCGAGTTCCGCCGCCGAATATTTGTTCCGGTCGATGCGGATGCCGCCCTTGGCGCCGCCGAACGGCACGTCGAGCAGGGCGCATTTATAGGTCATCAGCGAGGCAAGGGCCATCACCTCATCGGCACTGACCCCCATCGAATAACGGATGCCGCCCTTGGTCGGCATGCGATGATGGCTGTGCTCGGCCCGCCAGGCGTGGATGACCTCGATGGTTCCGTCGTCGCGTCGGAGCGGGAACGCCATGCGATAGACGGCGTTGCAGACACGGATCTGGGCCAGCAGCGTGGGATCGTGCTTGGTGAAGGCGGCGGCGTGATTGAACGCGGCGTCGACCTGCGCGAGGAAACTGGTATGATCTGTCATGGCTTGAGCATAGGGCCGTTGGTTACCGGTCGCCAGCCCGACGGATGTCGGAGCGTGCGGCGACCCGGCCGGCGCATGGGGCTCGTCAGGCCGTGATTTGGGCGATATGTTCGAGAAATCCCGCTCCCTGGAGTTCTCCATGCGGTTGCGAGCCTTGGTAACCCTCACCGCCATGGGGTGGTGCCTCGCCTGTGGCGAAGGCGCATCCCGAGGCGGTGCCGTCGTTGCGGCCGTCCACCCACTGACCCCCAGCTCGCGCGACAGCGCCGGCGTGCAGATCCTCGAGCATCCCGCCGACGCCATCGAACGCGCCCCGGTGATCACCATGGACAGCGTGCCGATTGCCGTCATCGGGCAGGGCGATACACTACTGGACCTCTCACGAGTTTATGCGCCGCTGGTACTCGCCGATGGTCGGGTGGCAGCCTACCTCTCCGGAGGGGTTCACCTCTTCTCCCCTGCTGGTGCGGCCGAGGCAACGATCGGGCGGTCAGGCAGTGGTCCGGGCGAGTTCCGCGACGGGCGGCTTGCGCGGGGACTGGGTGACACCCTTCTGGTAGGTGATCCCTCCAACTCCAGAGTCTCCTGGGTGGTGCCCCGTATTGGGGTGGTCCGTGCGCGCCCGGTCAAGTTTTTCGGCGTGGGCACCAGTTTCGGTGTGGCGGGGCAGTTCGCAGGCGACACGTTGCTATTCAGGGCTGATGGCTATGGTATGAGCTCCAGTGCCCCCGCGGGCCCGATCATGTTGCCGGTGGGTCGGATGACCGTGGATGCAGACAGCATCACCCGGATCATTCCATTGCTGGGCCCTGACATCGGTCGGATGCGCGATCGCCCCAGCGGAGGGACGACGAGCACCACGATTCGCTACTCGCCATTCGGCTACGTCGCCCGCTGGGGCGGGCAGGTCATGGCGTCGCGGTCCAGCCATTGGGCGCTCGATCGCTACGACCTCAGTGGGAAGCTCGTTGGCAGCGTGCGTGTGTTGCGGGGGCATCTTCCAATCACCGCGGCACTGCGGGAGCGTGACCTCAAGCTCGCGCTGGCCTTCATGCAAGGTCAGCCGGGGGCGCCGCCGGATACCGCGGCGATCTGGAATCAGTTCCGTGACGCACCCTACGCCGATTCGCTGCCCTCCTTCAGCGACGTGACCATCAGTGCCGGTGGCATCGCCTGGGTAAAGGATGCGGGGCTCTACTACGACTCCACTCGGACGTACACTGCCGTGGCCCAGGATGGCCGCATCCTGGGCCGCCTCAGCTGGTACGGCATGTCACCGCTCGCGTTTGGCGATGACCGGGTGGTGCTCAAGGCCGAAGACGGCGATGGCGTGGTCACCTTCCGGGTGATGCGACTCCACCTGCCCAAATAGCAGAACGGGGACCCGCATGGGTCCCCGCGCTGCTTGGTCCGACGAATTCGTCTCCCGATCGGGCTTAGGCGGTCGCGAGCTCGTAGGTCTCGATGATCGCCTTCCCCGAGAACATCGGCGAGAGCAGCTGCTCGATCTTGGGGTAGACCGAAGCCTCATACTTCTTCAGGGACTCGGCGTTGTTCCAAAGCGACACCCCGACAACGTGATCATCCTGGACCATCAGGAGTTCGTCGGAGAAGCCATCCTGCTTGCGAAGCGTCGGCAGCACCTCGGTGTTGAACAGCTTGGTGAAATCAGCCTTCTTCCCCTTCACAAGGTCGAACCGGACACTCCGCGCCGTACGGGCGTGCGTGTGGTTGGAGGTCGCGGCATTGGTGTTCATTGGGTTCTTGTTGGTTGCGGTAGTCATTTAGTGGGTTCTCCTGCACCTCGTCAGATCTGGCCTCTCCCCCGCAAGACAAGGATCAATCACGGAGCGGCCATCGGGGACCGGTTGTTGCCTTGGCCCCGACACCTGAAAGATAGTCGGCTAACTATCATATGTCAAGCCCTGACAACGAGTTACACATATCATTGTGAGTGCTCACCGGAATCACCGAATCACCAGCCAAGTCATCCCACCAGCCGGAATCTTCACCCGCACCTTGACGTGGTAGCCGCGGTCGAGGGTCACGGCGGTCGGATTCCGGTCGCCGATGGCGACGTGCGCCATGGTCGATAGCCCGGTGAAGTAGAGCGGCAGGACCAGTTCTTCTTCGACCGGTTGGGCGGAGGGGTTCCAGACCAGCGCCATCCCCTTGATGGGCAGCGCAGGGTTGACGTGCACAATGACATCGGGCATCTGGCCGTCGGCACGGCGGACGTGAATCACGTCCGACTCGAGAATGGCGCGATAGTGGCGGAACCAATCGACAGTCTCCTTGACGACTGCTTCCGTTGTGGGCGCATCGAAGAGTCGCTTGCCGCGATAGGCTGCCTGGGCACCGAAGCCGAAGTTGTTGGTAAGGTGCGCACGGTAATCATCGAGGTGATCCTTGAGCGGTTCGATGGTGGCCGCGGCACCGCCGCCCTGATACTGCACCAACGGCACAAACATCCATCCCATCGACGGCGTCTTCTGCCAAGTGCCATCGTAGAGGTTCTGCCGCGCATGGATGAGCTGCAATGCGCGCGGCAGCGACCAGTTGGTCTCGCGGTAACCCATCCCCGACTTGTTCGACCCGGCGAAGTAGTAGTGATCCGGTACGTTGAGATAGATGCCGTGGGCTCGACACCACTGATAGAACTCGGTGATCTCGCGCCACTGCATCCACTGCGAATCGTCGAGACCACGGTGTCCCGGATGGGTGGTCGAGGCGCAGAAGTCACCGGGGTAGCTGCCATCGTGTTCGAGGATGGTGAAGCCAGTGCCCTCAAGGAAGCGCTTCATCCGGTTGAAGTAGCTGATCCCCCACGCGCTGCCGAGACAGGGCGAATTGCCGAAGATGGCACCGCCGGTCTTGCCAGTGGCGGGATTGATGACATCCATCTCGGGCGAGATCGAGCGACTGGCCAGCAGCGAGTAGCCGCCGAGTTCGATGTGCCGACTCGCGGCATAGTCGTGCAGTGCACGGAACTTGGCGAGGTTGGCGGCGGAGGTGTCCTCCATGTTGAGTCCACTGCCGAAGGAGAGGATAACCATCTCGAAGCCGGTGGCCGCCGCTTGGTCGATGGCCTGATGCACGGTATCGATGTTGGTGGACACCACATGCATCATGATCGGGTTTTCGGTGACCCAGGGGGCCAGTAGCCGGTACATCTTCCGGATGGCAAGGTCGCGTCGCTCGCGTTCGCGCGTGTCATGCACCAGTTCGAAGGCGCGGAAGGTGACCAACGAATCGCCTGGCGCCAGCATCACATCCGGCCCTTTCGGTGGTCGCACCGCCAACAGGCTCGGCGTCTTCAAGTTGTAATTAACCTGGGTCGTGAAGGTGGAATCTGGCAACCAGTTCGCCACCCGATTCGCCGCGTCGAGTGAACCACCACCAAAGGCGTAGTCGCTCGCCACGGTGATGTTGGGCAGCAGCCAACTCTGCACGCCGTCGACCTGCGATTCACCCTCGGTGGCGCGCAGCAGCTCGGTGGTGACGCGACGCACTCGCACCGCTCGGCCGGTCTTGTTGTGGATCACCAACCACTTGGCGAAGAGTGGTGCGCCATCATAGAGCTCGTAGTGTACCGCGATGTCGACTCCAACGTGCGGACCGGCTGACGCGGCGAAATTCAGAATGAGCGCCGTGCCCTTGGGTGGCCAGTTCGCGGCGGGCGCGGTGCGAATTCTCCGCCACTCGAGCATTGGCGCGGGCTTGCCACGTTGGTAACTGGTGAAGCGGAATGCACCGGGAATGCTGCGAAGCGTGGGAATCCACTCTTTGCGAAGGAAGGCACCGTCGGGTTGTCCGGTGAGTCCGCCGACGGCATAGGTTGAGTCATCGAGGGTCACTTCCGCCTCGGGGGAGACGGCGCGAAGAAAGGTCTCACCGGTTTGCAGCTGGTCGAGCCCCACCGTGGCGGCATTGGGTGTGAGACGAAAGCGCCGCGCGACCAGGCCGTTGGTGAGCACCAGGTCGGTGTCGGGGCGGGTGACCTGGAGCCGTGCCGGAGCGATGGCACGGCCGAGCAGCCAGTCGCCGGTGGCGATGGCGGGAGGGGCGGCGCCCCGTTGGGCGGTGAGCGTCAGGGGACCGAGCACGACCGCGACCACCAGCAGCGGCCAGCCTCGCAATGAACGCTGCATGATGCACTCCGGAAGAATGGCGTTGCGGGAATCGAGGGATACTGGCGCGATCAGCTCCGACGCGCCACGCAGAAGAGCGAGGTACCGGTGCGCAGGTCGCCGCGCAGTGCGCGCGCCTGTTCGAGCGCGAAGCGGCCCGCCAAGAGCCAAGTGGCCGGCCAGGGTGGCAGGGCGAGGTGCTTGCGATAGACTTGCGAGGGAGTATCTCCGGGCCGGGCCAGGACGCGCGCGCCACGTCGGCGCATCAGCGGCACCATCCACGCGCCCCACCAGAAAATTCGCTCGACGGTGAGGCCTGCCCCGTCGAAGGTGGTGCGGAGCGAGTCGGGCAGGTAGCGGCGGCGATGCCCCTGAATCCGGTCGAACTCACCGAACAGTTCCGGC
>JBBRBZ010000088.1:0-11519 GCA_038205305.1 Gemmatimonadales bacterium | reverse complement strand
CCATGGCCTTCCGCGGCGCGCTCTTCTTCGACGGCTGGCATTCGCCCAATTGCGATTCGCGGGGGACCACGCCCGGCGCCTCCACCTGTTGGGAGGTGCATCCGGTGGTCGGGGTGCGGTTCGTGAAGGCGCCGGGGACGTGAGATGGTGCTGGAGCGGAGATATAGGAGGTCGGGGAGGTAGGGGAGCGCGCGGCTGAAAGCCGCGGCTCGGCTGATGTCGCTAAAGCGACGCAATCCTCCCAGCTCGTCATCCCCGTCGGAGGCGGGGATCTCCTGGCTCCCCGAATGCACCGGCACTGGAGATCCCCCGCAGCGCGGGGGATGACTCGGCAAGTGAGATCGCTTCAGCGACGAGCGCCTCCGATTCGCGCCGCGATCCCCCTACGCCCCCAGCGTGTGCCGCTCCACCGCTCCCGAGACCGTCACCTCACCGATCGTGGCGTAGATCTCCCGGTCGGAGATCGAGAGCGCCAGCTTGATGCGCCGATCGAGCAACTCCACGAGGCCATCGATCAGTCCGCGATCGAAGGAGTAGATCTCCAGGGCCTCGGCACGGTGGATCTTCTCCCCCTCGAGTTGCCGCAGCAACGTGCGCGGTTCCTTGTGCGTGTACACCGCCACCCGCGGTGCCGCCTTGCTCGCCTTGTGGAGGCGGGCGGCGTCGGGGAAGCCGATCTCGATCCACGCTTGGATGGTGCCGGTGAGGTCGCGGACGGCAATCGGCGGATCATCCGGCTCAGAGATGCCACGGCCAAAGGCGATCCCCTCAGTGTATTCCAGGCAATAGGCCAGCACGCGGGCGATCATGTACTCCGGTGATTCCGAAGGATGGCAGGCGACTCGGAGCGACAACTCCTCGTAGACCCCACGGTCCACGTCGGCGAGTTGAATGTCGAGGTTGTAGATGGTCGCGGTCTGGGCCACGTGCGGTTCCGTCGGCTGGGGCAGAGCCCGGGCGCTACGATGCCGGGCGAATGGATCCGCCCAAAGGTATCGGGGTCCCCGGGCAATTACTGCTTCGGCTGGCTTCCCTTCACGATCATGTCGACGCATCGTCGAGTGGGCCAACCTGCATCAGGCCCAACTCGCCGACACCTGCTGCTCATCCCCCGCCGGTCACAACCGGCAGTTCCACGAGGCTCGCGTGCCCCGGCTCGCGATAGATCCGCTGCTCGGCCTTCTGGTAGTCAGCCGGCTTGGCCCAGAAGATGCTGGGCACGAACGTCTGCGGATTGCGATCGTACAGTGGGAACCAACTCGACTGGATCTGCACCATGATGCGGTGCCCAGGCAGGAAGACGTGGTTGACCGTCGGGAGCGGAAAACGATAGTGCAGCGGCGTGTTGGGCGTGATCGGCTTGGCGGTCTCGAAGCTCTCGCGATAGCGACCGCGGAAGATGTCCATCGAGATCGCGAGCTGGTAGCCTCCCATGTGCGGGTCGCCGCCGACCTCGTCGGGATAGACGTCGATCACCTTCACGACCCAATCGGCGTCGGTACCGGTGGTCGATGCCACAATGTCCGCCACCGGCATGCCGGCGACTTTCACCTGCGACGTCAATGGCTCGGAGACGTAGGTGAGCACATCGGTGCGACCGCTCGCCTCCCGTTGGTCGTCCACGAGCCAGTCGGCCCAGACCGATGGATCGCTGTAACCCGTCTGCGCAATCGGTCGCTTGCGGAACGGCACCGGCTTGGCTGGATCCGAGACATAGGCGTCGAAGCCGGTGCTTGCCGGTGGGCTGAAGCTCGCGTGAAAGCCGGCGTTGAGGTACAACGGCTTTGGCGCAATGACGCAGTGTGCCTCGCATCCGGCGGGCCAACTGGCGAGCCGTTCCCAGCGATTGGTGCCGGTTGCGTAGGCGTTGACGTGAGCGATGTCGGCGGCGGGTGCGTCATCCTTGAGGTAGTGCGCGAGAAATGGCGCGAGGATCTTCGTCTGGAAGTCATAGGACGTGTTGGTCGGGAACCGGAGCGCGCCAATCTTGCTGCCGTCGTCAATTTCCCCGCCATGGTGCCATGGGCCAACAGTGAGATAGATGTTGGGATTGCTCTTGACCGCGTTGTACACGGCCATGGCGCCGTAGATGTCCTCGGCGTCCCAGAGGGAGTAGACCAACATCACCGGAATGGTGATCGGCTGCTTGGCGAGGATCTTGTCCAGCGCCTGTTCCTGCCACCAACTGTCGTAGGTCGGATGCGCCAGGATCTTGTTCCAGAACCCCACCTGTTCAACGCCATGATTCTTGGCGATGTCGCCCGCCGAGCCGGCGGAAAGGTAGGCGTCATAGTCGTCGAAGTGATCGGTCCACCATTTGGCGGAGTTGTCGCGGGTGGCGGTCTGCTCGAGGATGTAGGGAATGTTCTGCTGGCGAAAGGCGCCGTTGTGGAACCAGTCGTCACCCATCCAGCCGTCGACCATCGGATTCATGGGGACCGACACCTTGAGCGCGGGATGCGGATGCACCAGCCCCATCAGCGGTTCGAAGCCGTCGTAGGAAATGCCCAGTTCGCCGACTCGGCCGTTGGTCTCGGGAATATTCTTGACGAGCCAATCGATCGTGTCGTAGGTGTCCGTCGATTCGTCGACGGTGGTGGGATTGAGCGGCCCGATCAGCGGCCGGTTCATCACGTAGTCGCCCTCGGAGCCATACTTGCCGCGGATGTCCTGCACCACGCGAATGTAGCCGCCGGGAATGATCACATCCTGCGCATTGTCATAGCCGTTGAGGTTCGGCGCCAGGTGGGCGCTCTGGGCGTAGGTCGTCGTCGCGCTGGCATCATATGGGGTGCGGGTGAGCAGGATCGGCGCCCGCGAGGCGCCCTTGGGCACCAAGATCACTGTATGCAGTTTGGCGCCGTCACGCATGGTGATCAGCACCTCGCGGCGGGTGTAATCAAACGATTTGGTGACTGGGGTGAACTTCGCCGGCGTCTCGCTTGGCAATGTTCCGGTCTGGGCACGAAGCGCAGTGGTCGCGACCAGGGTGATGGTCGCGACAAGCATCGCATGGCGGCAATGGGTCGGTGTCATGCCGATTCCTCAGTTGGGTGTCTTCACGTCATCCTTCACCAAATACGGTACTCCGGCCGTCAGCCACTTCGGCGCCGGCGCCCCTCTGAGATAATGATCAAAGAATTGGAAGTAGCGGATGGTGAGATCCTTCCGGTTCGCCAACCCGCGCAAGCCATGCGGTTCGTTCAGGTAGGCCAGCAGCGTCGCATTCTTCTTGTTGTAGCGCAGGGCGGTGTAGAACTTGAGCCCCTCGTTGAACGATACGGTCGGATCGGCGGTACCGTGCATGATCAGGATGGCGGCGGTCGCTTCTGGGGCGTGGGTCAGTGACGATTCGAAATGGTAGACATCGGGCTTGTCCCAGGGTGAGAAGCCCCAACGTCCCTGACCGTAGATGTAGTAGTCGAGGCCATTCTGCCCGGAGGAGCCGGAGGTGTTCTGGTAGCTCCAGCCCCAGCTCTGGTCGAAATCGGTGTAGAGGTCGCTGACGCCGGCGCCCACCCCGACCGCCGCGAACATGCGCGAGCGCGTGGCAATGAAGCCCGCTCCCTCGCCGCCGTAGCTGTGGCCATTCAAGCCGATGTGCTTGGGGTCGGCGTAGCCCAACTCAATCACCTTCTTGGTCGCCGCTTCCACCCCTTCGAGCTGGTCGCTGTGGGACTTGCCGGTGTGGTAGTGGATGTCGGCGAACATGGTGAGGTAGCCGCGACTCACGGCCTCCATCGGCAGGGCACCCATCCCGGTGAGGAAGGATGGCGCCACATAGCGATGCATGTTCTGCGAGTTCTTCTCGTAGAAGCTCACGATCATCGGCAGCTTGGTGCCTGGCTGGTAATCATTGGGGATGGCCAGAATGCCCTGCAGGCGCGTGCCATCCTTGATCTTGTAGTCGAACAGCAACCGATGGCCCCAGAGATAGTCACCCTGCTGCGGATTGGCATTCGTGATCTTGCGCGCATCGGTGAGCACCGCGGTGGAAACCCGCAGGTCGGGGAATTCCACGAACGTTTGCCTTGTCCAGAGAAAGCGGTCGGCCTTGGCGGCCTGTTGCGGATTGCTGAAGGCCGCGTCTTCATAGAGGATCGGCTTCATTTGGCCGTCGGCCAACGTGTAGAAGCCGGCCTTCTTGGTCCACTCGCCATAGGCGCTCAGCAGGAGTGGCTTGGAGAGGTCATACACCCGCGCCTCGCGCTCCGCCCGTGGGAGCATCGGGTCGACCGGCGCAGTCCGTACCGGCATGAACTTGATCTCCTGCTTGGCGCCCACGCCGAGTGTGATTGCCTTGGGCGCGGAGCCGTCGAACGGGAGCAACCAGAGATCGTAGCGGTGTTCGACAATTACCCCATTGCCATCCTTGGGATAGCCCACCACGCCGAACGGTGGCACCGTGCCGGGATGGTCGAACTCGGTGTCGTTGAAGCTCGGCGTCTTGGCGTCGCCCAGGGTCTTGGTGGTGCTGGCCTCAAGATCGTAGTCCTGATACTTGGCGTCCTTCCAATAGAGGAAGTGCTTGCTGTTGGGCGTGACGCCCACCACATGCTGGCCGATCAGGGCCGCCTTGAGAATCAGCGTGCGTTCACCGGTAGTGGTGTTGACCCGATAGATGTCGGCCCGCGCGGGGACGTAGTCGGAGATGTAGCCGCGGATGTCGCGACCAATCGCCCATTTCCCGTCGGGGGCCACGTCCAGTTCCTTCATGGTGGAGTCGGCCAGCCGCACGAATCTCCCCGTGGGGACCACCAGCGCCTCGCGGAAGGAGAAGTTCCGGTCGGCGTCGGCGCGCGCCATCTGGTCGGATTGCACCCGCTCATCGAGTGCGCCCCAGACATCGACATTCGCTACGGAGTCAGCGCTCTTGCGCTTGGCGGTGTCTGGCGCGGCCGTCTGCGGAATCATCCCAAAGAAGATCCGCTGCTTGTCATCACTCCAGCTCACCGCAGCGCGATCGCTCAGCATGAAGTCCTTGGGGAACCCCTCCGCCTTGGCCGGGTCGAACAGTACCGGCGCCGTCAGAGGCCCACCGCTGATGGCGGCACGCAGATCCGGAAAGGCGAGCAGCACCGTCTCGTGCTCGCGCATCTTGGGGACATCCTTCCCCTTGAGCACGGCGATGCCGTTGCCGTCATCGCTGAAGACCATCCGGCTGTACATGGCGGAATCGTTATCGAGCACATGGGTTATGCCGTGGGCCAGGTCGATCACGAAGAGGCCGTTGCCATCCCTCACCGGCGCACCCACGGTGAAGGCCAGCAGGTCACCCTGCCGATTGAAGGCGGCATCGTCGACTGATCCCAAGAAGAGCGAACGACCGGTGACGAGGTCGTGCAGCAGCGCATCGGTGCCCTTGCCATCGGCGGTGCCGCCGCCACCGCCACCACGCCCACCACCGCCGCCGGGTGCGCCACTGCCGGGTGCACCACCGGCCGCTCCGGCCCCGGTCGGGGCACTCACCGGTCGGCGACGGATCAGCAGGTGCGACCCAGTCGGTGAGAAGCTGGCCGACTGGACATCGAGCCAAGACTGCACCTTGCCCGTGGCGAGCTCGCGCAACTCCAGGTGACGCTGCGGAGCGGGAGTGGCAGGTGCGGCGCCGCGACCACCGAGGGCGCCGCTATCGGCTGGCGGCGCATTCCCTCCTGCGCCGCCTCGACCAGCGCGACCGCCCTTCGGGGTCGGTGGTTCGACCTGATAGGTCAGCCAGCGCGAATCGGGCGAGAAGCTGGCACCCGAGGCGTCGGCGACGGTGATCTCCTGGTTGCTGTCGAGATTGAGGAGATGGAGCACCGGCTTGGTGTCGGTCGTTGGCACATTGGTGAGGGCGAGGCCATACGCCACCCACTTGCCATCAGGCGAGAGCTGGGCACCGTTGATGGTGCGCCACTTGGTATAGTCCTCGACGGTGAGCGCGCGCTTCGTCGTTGGGCTGGGAGACTGGGCCTGAAGGGGTGTGGCAGCCACCACCAGAAGGAGGGCGAACGGCCCCAAGAGGTGTCTCTTCATCACCGCGTATCCCCGTTGGTCGGAATGCTGGGCACACTACTGGCTCGGAATTTTCGTGACAAGTTGAGAAAGCGCAAGATAGTCATCGGAGGTGGTCCTGCCTTGGAAGCTACCGCCTGCACCATGAGCCAATTGGCGCTCCCCTCGCGCTCTGATAGAGATGGGGAGGGTGTCCTCCCCCTGATTCCCGGAGTGCGCCATGCCTCGCTTCCCCAGTGCCGCCCTCGGCGTCACCCTGCTGCTCGTCGCCTGCGGCAGCTCCCCGACGGCCACCAACACCACGCCGACCACGGGCACCCTCTCGGTGCAGGTCAGCGGCTTGGCCGGAGCAACGGCCAGCATCCTGGTGAGCGGTCCCGACGGCTTCTCCCGCACGTTGGGCTCGTCGGAAAACATCACCTCGGCGGCTCCCGGCAGCTATACCGTGACCGCGCCAGCCGCGTCCTCCACGAGTTACGACTACCACGCTGCGGTTCCGGCGCAGACCGTTCAGGTCACTGCCGGCAACACGACAACGGCGACCGTGACCTATGCCGCGACCAGCGGAGCGTTGACACTGTCGATTGCCGGCGTGCCGAGCGGCAAGAGTGCCGACGTCACGGTGAACGGGCCGGCGGGATTCGTCAGCCACGTGAGCGCCACGACCACACTGAACCGGCTCGCGCCGGGGCAGTACACGCTGGCTGTGGCCCCGATCAGTGAATTCGGCATGGGCTGGGGGCCCACCACCATCCCCGCCGCGTTGACCGTCAGCGCGGGAAGCACCGCGGCACAGTCACTGACCTTCGACCTGCTGGTGGCCGGTCGCAGTACCACCGATCGCACCGATGACGTGGCGACGGCGCAGGTGAAGATCCTCTATGTCACGCCGTCGGATGGCACCGATGCATCGCTCGACAACAACCGCGCCCTGCTGCATACCATAGGCGCATGGCAGCGGTGGTTGGCGGGGCAGACGGGCGGGAAGTACATCCGTCTCGACACTTGGCAGGGGATGGTGGACATTGCCTTTGTCCGGCTGCCACGCAGCGGTGCGACCATGGCCTCCTACGGCACCTTCCTCCGGGATACGCTGGAGAAAAACCTGAAAGGCCTGGGATGGACCGGTGCGAATGCCAAGTTGTATGCGGTGTACTACGACGGGGTGAACACCACCACCTGCGGCAGTGGGCCGCATCCACCGGCGCTTGCCGGCATTGTCACGGCGCTTTACCTCCACGGCACGATCAGCGGTTTTCCCGCCTGCGACACCAACCCGCTCGCGGCCACGGCCGCCGCCGCGCCCGGCTACATGGAATTCACGATGATGCACGAGCTGGTGCACATGTTCGGCGGCGTGGGGACGGGTGCACCCAACTACGTCGACCCCGGGCATGTCGGCAACGATCCGCGCGACCTGATGTATGCCGGGGCGCTGCCGTGGAACCCCTCGATCCTCGACGTCACCAAGACCAACTACTTCAATCCGGCGGGGCTGGCCGGAGGGCTGTGGAACTTCGCGACGTCGCCCTACCTGACCGGGCCCTGATGCGCCCCGGGCCTGGCCACTATTTGACGGTATAGGTGAAGAAGCCCCGGTCGTCCTGGCCGGCATCGCAGGAGATGACCAGCTTGAACTCGCGCGTGCCGGAGACGATACCGCTGAGCGAGAAGGAGCTGCGATCGGTGGCTGGCGTGCCCAGCGCGCTCCGCGACTCGGTGCCATCCTGGTATCGCAGGATCACGGTCTCGTTGGAGAAGAAGCTGCCGTTCATCGTGAGGACGCCGGTGGTCGGGCTCGAGGTGGAGGTCACCTCGGTGTCGCAGGTGGTGCCCGGGTCCGCCTCGGGGTCCTTGGCGCTGCAGGCATGCAGGGTGAGGACAGCCGTGGTGGCGAGGGCGAGGTGACGAAGGGTGCGCTGGGCGCGACGAAACATGGGGCCTCTGGCGATGGATGGTGGATAGGTAGCAAAGGATAAGCGCCGCAGCGACGTGCCGCGCCATTCTCTCATGACGGCTACCGGCTTGCGGACCCTCCCCCGCGCCACCAGCTTTTCCCCATGGCACTGGCGGCGGGGGCACAGCTCGGGCGATACCGGATCATCGAGACCCTTGGCGCCGGCGGCATGGGCGTGGTCTACCGCGCCCGCGACGAGACGCTCCAGCGCGACGTCGCCATCAAGGTGCTGCCTGCCAGCTTCCTCGCCGATGACCACTCGCGGCATCGCTTCCGCAAGGAGGCGCTGGCGCTCGCCCGGTTGAATCATCCCAACATCGCGGCCGTCTATGACGCCGGTGACGAGGGAGAGATCACCTACCTCGTGATGGAGTGCGTCCCGGGGGAATCCCTTGCCAGCCGACTGCGAACCGGCCCGCTTCCGGTCACCGAAGCCCTGCGCTACGGCGTCCAGGTCGCGGAGGCGCTGGCCGAAGCCCATGATCAAGGCATCGTCCACCGCGACCTCAAGCCCGCCAACCTGATGATCACGCCACGGGGTCGGGTGAAGGTGCTCGACTTCGGCTTGGCGAAGCTGCTCACTCCCAGCGACGGCGCGTCGGTCAGCATGTCACGCAGCGAGGTGGGGAGTCTGGCCGGCACGCCGCTGTATATGTCGCCCGAGCAGGCCTTCGGCGAGGCGGTCGATACCCGCACCGATCTCTGGAGCCTCGGCGTGGTGCTGTACGAGTCGCTCGCCGGTCGCGCGCCGTTTGCAGGAACTACCGACTTGGCGCTGTTGCATGCCGTGAGTCAGCAGGCACCGCCGTCGCTACGATCACTCCGCGCCGAAGTGCCGGCTCCGGTCGAGGCGCTAATTGCGCGCGCCATGACCAAGGATCCGAACGCCCGCTTCCAAACCGCGACCGCAATGGGGGAGGAGGCGGCCACCGTGCTGGCTTCGCTCAGTGCTCCGACCATCCCTGCGTCCCCCGCCGTGGTGCGGCTGCCGCGGCGCCTGGCAATCACAGGCGCGGCGATCGTCGTGCTGCTCGGCCTCGTGATTGGATGGTATGCACTCCAGACTTCCCATCGTAGCTGGGCGCATCGCCAGGCGCTGACAGAGATCACCAGGCTGTTCGATGCCGACCTGCCCCTCGCCGGCTCGCATCTCCTGCAGAAGGCGCTTGGCTATCTGCCGGGGGACTCCGCGTTGACCGGCTTCGCCGCCACACACCTGCGGAGGACAGCGGTGACATCGACGCCCACAGGAGTCGCGGTCGCGATCCAGGACTACGTCTCCCCCGACAGCGCCTGGCAGCCGCTCGGCACCACGCCGCTGGCTGGTGTGATGATTCCCAAAGGCTACTTCCGCTGGCGACTCACCGAGCCCTCCGGTACGACCACTGTCCTGGCGCCGGAGAGTCACGCCCGAATGTCGTTTGCGCTCGACTCGGCCAGCGGCGCCCCACCGGGAATGGTCCGAGTTCCGGCCAACAAATACGGCGACATGATCAGCTTCATCGGCTGGGTGGGGCCGTTCGATTTGCCGACATTTGATATCGACAAGTTCGAGGTGACCAACGCCGAGTATCAGCAGTTCGTCGACAGCGGGGGGTATCGGAAGCAGGAGTATTGGCGCGAGCCATTCGTCGACCAGGAGAAGCGACTCACCTGGGGCGAGGCGATGCCGCGCTTCCGCGATCAGTCCGGACGGCCGGGGCCATCGACCTGGTCGGGAGGCCACTACCCCGAGGGGAAGGCCGACTATCCCGTGTCGGGGGTCAGCTGGTACGAGGCCTCGGCCTATGCGACGTTCCGGGGCAAGCAGCTGCCGACGATGGCGCAGTGGCACGACGCCGCTCCGTCCGAGGTGACACGCTTCATCGGGCTGATGAGCAACATTGCGCACACCAGTGTGGCGGCGGTGGGGAAGTACCGAGGGCTCGGACCGTTCGGCACCTACGACATGGACGGCAACGTTCGCGAGTGGGTGATCAACGCCAACACGACCGGAGACTATTTCATTCTTGGTGGGGCGTGGGGCTCGCCGGGCTATCTCTACGATGAATCGGAGACGCTGCCGGGCTTCGACCGCTCGGAGAAGAACGGCATTCGCTGTGTCCGCAACAGCGCGCCGATGCCCCCGGGTACGCTCCAGCCGGTGCGCATGCTCAAACGCGACTTCGAGCATTATGTGCCCGCGTCCGACGCGGTCTACCGCGCCTACCAGGTGATGTACAGCTACGACAAGACGCCGCTCAATGCCCGTGTCGAAGGGGTGGTGGAGCAGACCGCCGATTGGCGCCTTGAAAAAGTGAGCTATGACGCCGCCTACGGGCATGAACGGATCACGGCGTTTCTCTACCTGCCGACGCATGTGAAGCCACCGTACCAGACGGTGCTCTTCTTCCCGAGTGCGCGCGTGCTCTTCTACCCGGACAGCCGGAGCTTGGGGGACCTGGAGTTCTTCGATTACATCGTGCAGAGCGGTCGTGCTGTGCTCTATCCGATCTATCAGGACACCTACGAGCGCCGGCACCGTGGCGTGCTCCCTGGGGGGTCGACCGCCATTGAACTCACGACGCAGCGCTCCAAGGATGTCGCGCGCTCACTCGATTATCTGCAGAGCCGTCCCGACATTCTTCACGACGACCTTGCCTACCTGGGCGTGAGTATGGGGGCGGCGGAGGGGGCGATTTATGCCACGGTGTCGCAGGACCGGCTGAAGACGGCGATCTTCCTTGATGGCGGCTTCTTCCTCGACAAGCCGACCCCGGGTGGCGACCAGGCGGACTTCGTGCCGCGACTGAAGAAGCCGGTGCTGATGGTCAATGGTCGCTACGATGCCACCTTCAGCCATGAGGAAGCGCAGTTGCCGATGTTCCGGATGCTGGGCACGCCTGCCGGCGACAAGCACCTGGAGCTACTGGAGACATCCCACGATGTGACCGGTGAGCGGACAGCCTTGGTGCGCGTGGTGCTTGCCTGGCTCGACAAGTATCTCGGCCGGGTCGAGTAGATGGCGCATCAGCCTGAAAAGCATCGCACCGCGCATATCGGTTGGCTGCGCGCCGCCGTCCTGGGGGCCAACGACGGACTGATCTCCACCAGTAGTCTGGTTGTCGGCGTCGCCTCGGCCCAGGTCGCGCCGGGCGCGCTCCTGCTCACCGCCCTCGCGGGCCTGGTCGCTGGCGCGCTCTCGATGGCGGCTGGTGAGTATGTGTCGGTGAGTTCCCAGGCGGACACCGAACAGGCGGATCTTGCCCGGGAGCAACGCGAGCTGACCGCCGAACCGGACGCCGAGCACGCGGAACTCGCCGCGATCTATGTGCGCCGCGGACTGGAGCCGGGGCTGGCTGCCGATGTCGCAACCCAGCTGATGGCGCATGATGCGATCGGGGCGCACGCGCGGGATGAACTCGGGTTGTACGAACTGACCCTGGCCCGGCCACTCCAGGCCGCACTCGCCTCCGCCGGATCATTCGCCGCCGGCGCGGCGCTGCCACTGCTGGTGGTGTTGCTGACGCCAGCCAGCAGCGTGGTGCCGGCGACGATCGGGGGTTCGCTGGTGCTCCTCGCAGGC
>JBBRBZ010000087.1:0-11777 GCA_038205305.1 Gemmatimonadales bacterium | reverse complement strand
GTTCCCATTGGCACATTGCACATTTCAGCAATTTTTGAATAATCCCTGTCATTCAGAAAGTACAGTATTGCAATTCTTCTGTACTTAGGTTTCAGAGTTGAAAACGCTTTCTTTAACCTTGCTTTCAAAACACTGACCAAGGCGGTGCGGCGTCGCCCGTACTCGGTCGTCCTGCTCGACGAGATCGAGAAGGCCCACCCTGACGTGTTCAACATCCTGCTGCAGGTGCTGGATGAAGGGCATCTCACCGACAACTATGGTCGCGTGATCGACTTCAAGAACACGGTCGTCATCATGACCTCCAATGTCGGCGCCCGGGACATCATGAGTGGCAAGTCGCTTGGGTTCCACTCGAGTGAAGTCAAGGGGAACTTCGAGAAGATGGCCGAAACGGTGAAAGAAGAGATCGGCAAGGTCTTCAACCCGGAATTCCTCAACCGGCTGGATGACGTCATCGTCTTCCACCCGCTCGACAAGGAGCACATCGCCAAGATCGTCCGCATCCTGCTGAAGGATGTCACGCGTCGGGTGGGTGACGAAGTGCGGCTCACCGAGCCGGCGATCGAGTTCCTGGTGAATCACGGCTACGACCAGAGCTACGGAGCGCGCCCGCTGCGCCGCGCCATCCAACGTTACATCGAGGATCCGCTCAGTGAACGGATCCTGGCAGGGGAGTTCACGTCGGGCGATGAGATCGAGGCGGACCTGGCCCCGGAAGGCGACAAGCTGACGTTCCGCGTCCTCACCGGGACGAACGCCTGAGCCGGGCGATGCGCTGGTCCCGCGCTGCCGGTGTCGTCGGGGTCTTCGTCCTGCTGCTCGCCCTGACCGCCCACCCCGCCGTCGCGCAGGGTGGCGGTGGTGCGCCACCGGAGATCCCCACGGTCGACAGCATCGCGGTCGAAGGGTGGCATCGGATTGGAGGCGAGCAGGTGCTCGCCGCCTCCGGCTTGGTCGCGCACACCAAGATCAGTCCGCGTGACATCCAGCGCGCGATCATCGCGCTGTTCAGCACGGGGCTGTTCGAGGATGTTCAGGTCATCGACCGCACCGCACTCAACAAGGTAGTGCTGGCGATCGTCGTGAAGGAACGTCCGGTGCTGCGCGGTTGGGAACTGGTCGGACCGGACAAAATTCCCGCGCGTACCCTGCGCGAGCATGTCAAGCTCGCCGTCGGCCTGCCACTCGACCGCGCCGCGCTGGCCCATTCGCGCTACGCCATCGATTCGGTGTACAAGGAGGCTGGCTACTACGGGGCCAAGGTGGCCGTCCGACAGGAAGCCACCGCGGACAGCGGCGTGAAGGTGTTCTTCGATGTCACCGAAGGCAATCGCGTCGCCATTGCGCGCATCGACATCGAGGGCAACAGCCATTTCCCCGCGACCGATCTCGTCTCGGCGATGGACTCCAAGCCGGAAGGCTTCTGGTGGTTCCGCAAGGGCGCCTTCGACGACCAGACACTCGAGCGCGATGTCCGTGAGCGGTTGCCCGAGTGGTATGGCCACCAGGGCTACATCGATTTCCAGGTGATCAAGGACACGCTCATCGCCGATTCCGCGACCGGCAAGGCCACCCTGAAGATTCAGGTGGAAGAGGGGAAGCAGTACAGGGTCGGCCGCTTCGAGATCATCGGTAACAAGCGATTCTCCGCCGAGGAATTGACCCAAGGCTTCCCGTTCGGTGCCCCGGGACAGGCCGCGACCGGCGTGGTCCTGGGTGGCACCTTCGATCGCACCGCCTGGGAAAAGGCGACGGAGAAGATCCAGAACACCTATTCCAACAATGGCTACATCAACGCCCAGGTGGTCGCCGAACAGACCCGCCGGATGCTCCCCGACAGCACGCCCGTGCTCGACCTGCGCTGGCGGGTCCAGGAGGGGCTGCCGGCGGTGGTGGGGATGATCGAGTTTCGCGGCAATGAGACGACGCACGACCGGGTGATTCGCGAAGCGGTAGTGATGGTGCCAGGCGAGCTCTTCAGTCGCGACCGGCTCCTCCGCTCGTACCAGAACATCTCGAACCTCGGCTTCTTCCAGCAGCCGATGCCCATCCCCCAGATGGACTTCGTCGATGAGGGCGCGACGGTGAACATCACCTTCACGGTCGAAGAGAAACACACCGGCAACATCAACTTCGGCGCATCGGTGGGGCAGGGCACCGGCCTCGGCGGATTCCTCGGTCTCGAGGAGCCCAATCTCTTCGGCCGCGGCAAGCGGGGTCGTCTCCAGTGGCAGTTCGGGCAGAATATCAATGACTTCACACTCAGCTATACCGACCCGGCGATCATGGAGAGCCGTGTCAGCGGCACCTTCTCGGTCTACGATTCCCGGCTGAAGTACATCATCGGCGACCTGGGGCGACGGCGTCAGCAGGGCGCGTCGATGCAGTTCGGCTTGCCGTTCCTCGGCTCGCGCTACTCCCGGCTGTTTGCCACCTACGGCTTCCAGAAGATCCGTTACGATCAAGGGTCATCGGACATCCAGTCGCGATTCAACTGCTCCCCGTGCAGTCGATCGACGTTCGGGCTCTCCTTCATGCGCGACACGCGGGTGGGGCTGCCATTCCCGATCGCCGGCTCAATGGTCTCGGTGGGCGCAGAACAGAACGGCGGCATCTTGGGCGGCGACGGCAACTACCAGAAGATCGACCTCGATACCAAATGGTTCGCCCCGCTCGGTTCACTCGGGTCGACCAAGCAGGGCTTCGGCGGTGGGGTCCAGTTCACGCTTGGACTCACCGCGAAATCCGGCTTCATTTTCGGCGATCCGGCCTCGTTCTTCACGGAACTCTATTCTCTGGGCGGGGTGCAGTACGGCATCCCGCTCCGCGGCTATTCGGAATTCTCGATCACCCCGCATGGCTACGATGCCAAGGCCTCAGGCTCGCTGGCCTCACCGGACGCCTTCGGCAAGGCGTACGCGGCATTCACCGTCGAAGCCGGAGCCCGGATCTCGCAGTCGCTCTACGTGAACATCTTCGGGGATGCGGGCAACGTCTACCGGAATGTTCGCGCCTATGATCCCACTCGCCTCTTCCGGAGCGCGGGTGTGGGCGTGTCACTCGTTTCACCGCTTGGCCCGCTTGGCCTGGATCTGGGCTACGGCTTTGACAAGACCGATCTCCTCGGGCATCCCGCCCCTGGCTTCCAACTGCACTTCCGCCTCGGAAATCTCTCGCAGTGACCGGGGTACTGACCATTCACCTGCAGTACAACAAGGACAAGGCAATGAAGCGTATTGGATCGTTTGTGCGTACCATCTCGATGGCGGGCGTCGTGGCACTGCTTCCTGCAGCGCTCGTTGCCCAGGGCACCGGCGGCTGCAACCGGATCGCCTACGTGGTTGGCCGAGCCGTCCTGGAGCAGACTCCGGGGTACGCCGAAGCCAACGCCTCGCTGCAAAAGGAAATCGATGGCTTCCGCGCTCAGGTCGAGCGACTGAACGCCCGACTCGATTCCTCGGCGGCCGCGCTCGAACAGAAGTCGGTCCTCCTGTCGGCTGCGGCCAAGCAGACTGAAACCAAGAAGCTCCAGGCGATGAAGGACTCGATGGACATGGAGACGAACTCCATCCAGCAGAAGGCAGCCCAGCGTCGGGATGACCTGCTCAAGCCCTACGAGGATCGCGTCACGGCGGTGCTCGACGGCCTGCGCGCCGCCGGCAATTACTGCTACATCTTCGACGTCAGCGCGCAGTACAACGCCATCCTGAGTGCCGACAAGTCGCTCGACCTCACGCAGAAGGCGATCGACCAGCTGAAAGCCTCGAAGCCCGGGAACTGAAGCGAGTGGCTGGACCTTCCTTGACCGCACAGGCGGTCGCCGATCTGGTCGGTGGCCGCCTGTCTGGTCCCGGGGCGGTGATCCTTCGCCGAGTGCGCTCGCTGGCGCTCGCCGTCGAGGGCGATCTCTCCCTGTGCACGGGGTCCAGATACGCGACCGCACTGCCTGCCTGTCAGGCCTCCGCGGTGATCGTTCCCGAGGTGCTCGCCGATGCCCCGGGACCCAAGACTCGCATCGTCGTCGCCGATCCGATGGCGGCGATGGCGATGGCGTCCCGCGCGCTCCGCAACGATCAGACCAGTGCAACCGGCGTTGACGCCACGGCGCGAGTCGGCCACGGCAGCAGCGTGGGCGAGTCGGCCGCCATGGGTCCGTATGTCGTCATCGGCCGGAATTGTCACATCGGAGCGCGAGTCCGTTTGGGTCCCCATGTGGTGATCGGCGATGGGGTCACGCTCGGTGACGATGTGCGCCTCGATGCCCATGTCACGGTCTATGACGACGCGCGCATCGGATCGCGGGTCTGGTGCCAGGCGGGCGTGGTGATCGGCGGCGTGGGATTCGGGTATACCTCGGATAGCTCCGGTCATACCCGGCTGCCACACCCCGGTGGCTGCATCATCGGGGACGATGTCGAGATCGGATCGGGGTGTTGCATCGACCGCGGCACGCTCGACGACACGGTGGTCGGTCGCGGAACCAAATTCGACAATCTGGTCCATATTGCCCACAACGTGCGGATCGGGGAAGACTGCCTCATCATGGGCCAGGTGGGCATTGCTGGCAGCACCAGGATCGGCGACCGGGTCATTCTCGCGGGGCAGTCCGGCGTGGGCGGCCATCTGTCCTTGGGCAACGATGTCCGGGTGGCGGCCCAGGCCGGCGTGATCACCTCCTTCCCTGAGGGCGTTACGCTGTCCGGGTTCCCGGCACGACCGCATCGCGAGTATCTCCGTGCCTCGGCGGTGATGTATCGACTCGCCCCGCATCTGAAGGCCCTCGAAGCCCTGATCAAGGAGCGCAGCAATGGCTAGGCGGACGCTCGCCGGCACCGCAGAGGTTTCCGGCACCGGGCTGCATACCGGCGCACGGACGACGGTTCACCTTTCGGCAGGAGCCCCCGGGTCCGGGATCAATTTCAAGCGGATTGACCTGCGCGATCAGCCGATGATTCCCGCGCGAATCGGACAGGTCCAGGCCACCGAACGACGCACCGGGCTGGCAGAGGGTGAGGCTCGGGTCGAAACGGTCGAGCATCTGTTGGCCGCCGCCCACTCCCTGCACCTCGATGATCTGTTGATCGCGATCGACGGGCCGGAGCCTCCGATTCTGGACGGCTCCTTCCAGCCCTGGCTCGATGCGATCGCCGGGGCGGGCATCGTGGAAACGGCGGGGGAGCCGGCGGTGCTCAAAGTGACCCGACCCTTCACCGTGCAGGAGGGTGACGCCACCTACGTGGTCTCGCCGGCCAAGGGGCTGCAGCTCACCGCGACCATCGAGTGGAATCATCCGGTCATTGGACGCCAGTCCGTTTCCTTCGACATCGGCGCGGAGACCTTTGCCCGGGAGATCGGTCGGGCGCGGACGTTCGGTTTTGTCCATGAAGTGGAGCTCCTGAAGCAGCGCGGCCTGTTGCAGGGCGCCTCGCCCGAGATGGCAGTGGTCCTCTCCGAGAGCGAGGTGGTGAGCGGCGAATTGCGCTGGCCCGATGAATTCGTGCGCCACAAGCTGGGCGACGTGGTCGGTGATCTTGCGCTCCTCGGCGCGCGGATCGACGCCAGGATCCTGGCGGAACGGCCGAGTCATCAGGGCAACCTGGCCTTGGCCCGCGCCTTGGCGCGCCACGCCTCGCGCACCGATCCCACCGGAATGGACATCGGGCAGATTCTCGATGCCCTGCCGCACCGTTATCCCTTCGTGCTGGTCGATCGCGTCATCGAGATCGAACAGGGGAAGCGGATCGTCGGGATCAAGAACGTCACCATCAATGAGCCGTTCTTCCAGGGACACTTTCCCGGGCACCCGATCATGCCGGGCGTGCTGATCATCGAATCGATGGCCCAGGTCGGCGGAATGATGCTGATGGGCAGTTTCGACGACCCGAGTACGAAGGTCGTCTATTTCGTCGCCATCGACGGGGTGAAATTCCGCAAGCCGGTGCTTCCGGGTGACCAGCTCCGCTGCGAGATCGAAATGGTGCAATTGCGGGGCGCCACGTGCAAGATTCGGGGCGAGGCGTATGTCGATGGCAAGCTGGTCTGTGAGGCGAACATGACCGCAACCGTGGTGGATCGATGAGCCAACGCATTCATCCCTCGGCCCTGATCGATCCGAGCGCCATCCTCGGCGACGACGTGGAAATCGGGCCCTTCGCCATCATCGGACCCAACACGATCCTCGGCGATGGCTGCTGCGTGGCCGCGCGCGCCACCCTGGAGCGCAACGTGCGACTCGGCACCAAGGTGCAGATCGGCAGCGGCTCCGTGATCGGCGGGGCGCCCCAGGACCTCAAGTACCGGGACGAGGAAACCTGGGTCGAGATCGGCGATCGCACGATGGTGCGCGAGTACACCACCATCAATCGCGGCACGTCCGCGTCGGGCAAGACGTCGATCGGCAAGGACAGCTTCATCATGACCTATGTCCACATCGCGCACGATTGCCACCTGGGCGATTCCGTCATCATCGCCAACGGCACCCAGTTCGCCGGGCATGTCACGGTCCATGATCACGCCGTAATCTCCGGGCTGGTGGCCGTGCACCAGTTCGGTACCATCGGTACCTATGCGTTTGTCGGCGGGATGACACGCTGCAATCAGGACATCCCGCCCTACGTCAAGGCGGTGGGCAATCCGGTGGAGCTCTACGGCCTCAACACGGTGGGTTTGCAGCGGAACGGTTTCACTCCCGAGACCATCAACTCGCTCAAGCGCGCCTATCGGCTCTTCTTCAATTCCGACCTGAACCTTGGCCAGGCCGCCGAACGCGCCCGGTTGGATCTGCCGCACACGCCGGAAGTCGAGCGATTCGTCGCCTTCGTCAATTCCGCCCATCGCGGCGTGCCGGTGTGAACCAGCGGCTGCCGGTCGGTGTCGTTGGTGTGGGTGCTCTGGGGCGCCACCACGCGCGCCACCTCGCCAGCATGCACGGCGCCGAACTGGTGGGCGTCTTCGACCCGAATGTCGCCCGGGCGACCGAGGTGGCCGCGGCGTGTGGCTGCCGTGCCTTCGCCTCGCTGCCCGAACTTCTGTCGGCCGTTCGCGCCGTCTCCATCGCGGTGCCGACTCCCTATCACCACGAAGTGGGCCTCGAATGCCTCGGACGCGGCGTGGCGGTCCTGATGGAGAAGCCACTCGCGACGAGTCTCGTGGAGGCCGACGAGCTGATCGCCGAAGCGGATCGCCAGGGCGTGCTGTTCGCGGTGGGCCATGTGGAGCGGTTCAACGCAGCGGTTCGTGCGGCCCAGACCGTCCTTGATCGCCCGCTCTTTCTCGAGGGGATTCGCCTGGCACCGTTCCAGCCCCGCGGAACCGATGTGGCGGTGGTGCTGGACCTCATGATCCACGATCTGGACCTCGCGAACCACCTGGTCGGTGGTGCGCCGGCCATCGACGTGCGGGCCAGCGGGGTCTCGATTCTCTCGTCGCACCTCGACATGGTGAATGCGCGGGTCGAGTTCGCCGGCGGTGCCGTGGCGTCGATGACCAGTTCTCGCGTGGCACGGGAGCGCGTCCGCCGGCTTCGCATCTTCCAGCCCTCGGGGTACCTCTCGCTCGACCTTGCGACCGGCGCGGCGACCTTCATGCGGCTCCGGGAAGGGTGGCGGCCAGGAACCGGGAGCAGCATCGAAGAGATTGTGGAATCCACCTCGCTGGTGGCTCCCGAAGCCGACGCGCTAGGCCTGGAACTGGCCGCCTTCGTCGCGGCAGTGCGCGGGGAGCCGGCCGCCGTCGTCACGGCCGTCGAGGGGCGCACGGCCCTGGCACTCGCGATCGATGTTGCCACCGCCGTCCAGCGCGCACCAGTCCCAGCACTCGGGCGGTGAGCGTGCGGATTCTCCTGGCGACCGGTGAACCTTCCGGCGATCTCCACGGAGCACATGTCTATGCCGCGCTACGGCGCCGCCTGCCGGACGCCGAAATCGAGGCCGTGGGCGGGGCGCATCTTCGCAGTGCCGGGGCGACCATTCGTTCCCCGATCGACGGTCTTGGCGCGATGGGGTTGGTGGAAATTCTCGACGCACTGCCCGCGCACTATCGCTTGCTGCGATCCTTGCGCCGTGACTTCCGCAGCCATCGCTATGACCTGGTCATCCCGATCGACTACCCCGGCTTCCATCAGTACGTGGCGGAATCAGCGCGCGCTTCCGGCATACCGGTGCTCTGGTACATCGCGCCGCAGCTCTGGGGCTGGCGTCCGGGCCGAGCCAAGCGCTTCGCCAAGGCGGTGGACCGCCTCGCCGTGATTCTCCCGTTCGAACCGGCCTTCTTCGGGGCGGCGGGCATCGAGGCGCACTACGTCGGGCACCCGCTGGTGGATGGCATCCTGCGGCCCGATCGAGCCGCTGCACGGGCATTACTGGGAGTGCCGAATGACGCGCGCGTGCTCGCGGTGTTCCCCGGATCCCGCCGCGGCGAGATCAAGCGTCTCTGGCCGGTGTTCCGTGACGCCGCCGCCGCGCTGCTCGCCGAACAGGCTTGCGACATCGTGCTGGTGGCCGGTACCCAGTGGGGGGAGTATCCCGGTACCGACCAGTTCCAGGTGATCCGGGACCAGCCGCGTGTCGTACTGGCGGCGGCGGACGCCGCACTCGCCAAGTCCGGCACCACGACGCTGGAGACGGCACTGGCCGGCGTCCCGATGGTGGTGGCGTATTCCATGAATGCGCTGACGGCCCACCTGATGCGTCGGATGCTCACCTCACGTTGGGTCTCCCTGGTCAACCTGATCGCCGATCGCGAGGTGGTACCGGAGCTCCTCCAGTGGGACATGACCCCGCCTGCCTTGGCCTCACGCCTGCGTCCACTGCTCGATCATGAGTCCCAGGCCTCGCGTGATCAACGCGAAGGACTGGCGGAAGTGCGGCAACGGCTCGGTGGTCCCGGCGCCAGCGAACGGGTGGCCGGCCTCGCGGCGGAACTCCTTGGCGTGTGAAACTGTCTCTGTCCGACGGCGTGCTTCGCCGTGTTGCCGTTCCGATGCTCCGCGCATTCTCCAGTTCATGGCGCTACCGCGTCCACCACGCCGAACGGTGGCAGGCGCTGCACGCCAGCCAGGTGCCGTTCGTGTATCTCCTCTGGCACGAGGCACTGCTGCCGTTGCTCTGGCTGCATCGCGGACAGGGAGTGGCCATCGTCGTGAGTGAAGGGAAGGAGGGGCGCTACCTGTCGGAGTATGCCGCCCGATTGGAGTACCGGGTCATTCCCGGGTCGTCGTCGCGCGGTGGCGCGCGTGCGTTGCTGGCTGCTGTCCGTGCGCTCGGCGAAGGGCGGCCGGTGGCTTTCACGCCGGATGGTCCGCGCGGGCCGCGTCGCCAGATGAAGCCCGGCGTGGTCCATGCCGCGCAACGCGCCGGGACCGCGATCCTCCCGTTGCACGCAGTCGCTCCGTCGGCGTGGCGCTTCAATTCGTGGGACCGGATGATGGTACCTCGCCCGCTGGGCTTGGTCGAAGTCGGCTACGGTGAGAGTTTTACCGTCGGTCCGGGTGACCGGGGGCTTGCCGAAGGCGTGGCGCACGGTGCCGAGGCCCTGATGACCCTCGAAGCGGAGATGAGTGGGAATGGCGCGACGCGGTGACGGGCACCGGTTCATTCGCTGGCTGTGGACCAGTCGGCGCACGAGTGCGCGCGCCGCACGGGCATTGCTCGTGCCGGCCAGCGGACTCTGGAGCCTGGGGATGCGCGTTCGTCGCACGGCCTACCGGCACGGTTGGCTCGCGGCGCAGCAACTCCCCTTGCCGAGTGTGGCGGTCGGCAATCTGTCGGTCGGCGGGTCGGGCAAGACGCCGATCGCCGGCTGGGTGGCGAGTTTCCTCGCTGATCAGGGCCACCATCCGGCGATCCTCCTGCGGGGCGTGGGCGGCGATGAAACCGTGCTGCACCGGGAAATGGAGCCGCGTGCCATCGTGGAGCCGGATCCGGACCGCTACGCCGCCGCCCTTCGAGCGGTCAGCGCTGGCGCTGACGTGCTGGTGCTCGACGATGCCTACCAGCGGCTCGACGTTCGCCGCGACCTGAATATCTGCGTCGTCAGCGCCGAGTCTGCCCTCGCCGTCAACTGGCCGCTGCCCGCCGGTCCGTGGCGCGAGGGACTTTCTGCGCTGGACCGCGCAGATTTCCTGATCGTGACCCGGAAACGGGCCGACGCCCAGACCGCCCGTCACCTCGCCGACCAGCTGGCCCCGCGGGTCCGGGGACCGGTGGCGATTGTGGCGCTGGAGCTGGCCATGCTGCGAGGTTTGGTGAGCGGCACGGAGCGCGACGTCTCCTGGCTGGCCGGCCGGCGGGTGGTTGCCGCCAGCGCCATCGCCGATCCGGCAGCGTTCGTGGCACAGATCAAGCTCACAGGAGCGCAGGTGCAGGTGGCAACCTGGAAGGACCATCACCAGTTCCGCGATGAGGATATCGCTTGGCTCGCCCATGCGGCCCGCCGTGCGGATCAGGTGGTCGTGACGGCCAAGGATGCCGTGAAGTTGCGGGACCGCTGGCCACCGAGCGTGCCTGAGCCGTCCGTTGCGACACTCCGGCTCACGTTCGAGGCCGGCGAGAGTGCACTGCGGGAGGCGCTGATGCGTCTGATGACGCCGGCGACCCGCTCCACATGAACCGTCGTTCCCATAGGGATCGGAGCCGAACCAGATGACCACGCCGAAGGTGCGAAAGCTGCAACAAGCGATCCGTCCAGAGAAGGACAATCGTTTCTCCTCCGAGGACAACCCGTTCGAGGCGATGATGTCGCGTTTCGACGACGCGGCGCGACGACTCAAGCTTGAACCCGGTCTCTACAAGGTGCTCCGCGCGCCAGAAAAGCAGTTGATCGTCTCGATCCCGATCGTGCGGGACAATGGCGAGATCGAGGTGTTCACCGGCCTCCGGGTGCAGCACAACACCTCCCGTGGTCCCGCCAAGGGCGGCATCCGCTTCGACATGGCGGTCTCCATCGACGAAGTGAAGGCGCTCGCGGCATGGATGACCTGGAAGTGTGCCGTGGTGAATCTTCCCTTCGGTGGCGCCAAGGGCGGCGTCATCTGTGATCCGACCAACATGTCGATGGGCGAACTCGAGCGACTCACTCGCCGCTATACCTCCGCCATCATCGACATCCTCGGCCCCGATCAGGACGTCCCGGCTCCCGACGTGAACACCAATGAACGGGTCATGGCGTGGATCATGGACACCTACTCCATGCACAAGCGCCACACCGTCACCGGCGTCGTCACCGGCAAACCCGTCGAGATGGGCGGCTCCCTCGGGCGACGGGATGCGACAGGACGCGGGTGCCTGGTGGTGACCATGCGTGCATTGCAGCGGAAGCGAATGAAGATCGCCGGCGCCACGGTGGCGGTGCAGGGCTTCGGCAATGTCGGCTCGACGGCGGCTCGCTTGATGGCGGAGCAGGGGATGAAGATTGTCGCCGTGAGCGACAAGAGTGGCGCCATCTACAATCCCAAGGGCCTCGACATCGGCAAGTGCCTCGAGTACGTGAAGGAGCATCGCTTCCTGGAGGGTTACCCCAAGGCGAAGCCGATCACCAACGAGGAGTTGCTCGCGCTTCAGGTCGACGTGCTGGTGCCGGCCGCGCTCGAGAACGTGATCACCAGCAAGAACGCCGCGGCCGTTCGTGCCAAGATCATCTGTGAAGGTGCCAACGGTCCCACGACCGCCAAGGCCGATGCCATCCTCGATGCCAAGGGAGTCTACGTCATCCCCGACATCCTGGCGAACGCCGGTGGCGTGACCGTTTCCTACTTCGAATGGGTTCAGGATCGCGGCGGC
>JBBRBZ010000086.1:0-11845 GCA_038205305.1 Gemmatimonadales bacterium | reverse complement strand
CGTGCGGAAGTTGGCCGATCCACCAGGAATGTTCGAGGTCATGGTGAAGCGCACGTCGGCGTAGCTGCAGCCAGCGAGCTTCGCCTCGCTCAGCACCACATCCGCGAGTGCCTTGAACTTGGACTCGAGGGCGTTGCCTCGTGGTGACTGGGCCAGGATCTCGGCCATGAGATCATGCGCCACGAACGACATGGCGGCCGCCACACCAACACCCTTCACGAAATCACGACGAGTGGGACGCATGGAGTTGCCCTGGTTAGACGGCCGGAGAGACCGAGGTCATGTAGAACTCCTCGATCCGCACCGGCGGAACGAGTGCGGCACTGCCGCCATCCGACGCTTCACCCATGCCCATCGGCACCGGCTTGCCGACGAGGGTGAGATTGTTGTACCCCACCAGCGGCGACATGTTCCAGCGGAAGTTCTGCACCGGACCGACGATCTCGCCGTTTTCGATCAGGAAGAGCCCGTCGCGGGTCATGCCAGTGTTGAGCAGCGGCTGCTCAACCGACGGCACCCCGCGGATGTACCAGAGCTGGGTGACGAGCAGGCCGCGACGGGTCTGCCGAATCATCTCCTCCAGCGTCATCTCGCTGCCCGGCTGCGTCAGGCTGTTGTTGAGCCCGGCGGGCTGACCGTTGGTGGTGTTGCGCAGCAGACCGTTCTCACACCAGACCACCGGGGCCGCCGGTTTGTAACTGCCGAGGATGGTGGACTGCCGCAGCACCTGGTTGCCGACGTCGCTCTTCAGTCCGAACAGGTCGCTGAAGATCTTGTCGCCCGGCTTCTTGTCGCGCATGAAGTCACCGCCGCCACCGCCGCCACCGCCGCGTCCGCCGCCACCAGCGTTGAAGACGCCAGTGACCAGCGAGAGGAAGCGCGCGTTGGCCCGCGGTTCGAGGATCACGGTGTAGCGGCCAGGCTCGAGCGCCTTCGGATTGCGGCTCTTGAGGGCCTTGGTGGACGCGACCTCGGTGAGTGCCCTGGCGTCAAGCATGCGAAGGTCCTTGATGCCCATTGCCCCAGCCCACCCCGAGCCGCTGCCGTCGGGCATGCGGCAGGTCAGCGCGAAGCTGGTCTCGGCGTTGCGAAAGTAGGCGAAGAGCCCCTTGGAGTTGGCACTGCAGGTGGCCGAGTCGGTCTTGGGGATGTAGCCCGCACCGAGTACACCCTTCTTGGCGGCGACGTCGAGGGAATCCTTCACCATCCGGGCCCGTTCGGCAGGGCCGAGCTTGATGATTTCCTCAGGCGCCCCGTCCATCGGCAAGTAGTCCTGGGCACCGAGCAGCTCGGGGAGGTTGGCCGATTCCTTCGCTTCGTCGGCGTTGCCGGCGGCCTCGTCGATCATCGCCTTCAACCCCTCGTCGCTCCAGTCGCGCGTCGAGGCGCTGCCCTGCTTCTCGCCGACGCGGACCGTGACCGTCAGGTTCCGGTCGTACTGAACGAGGTTGGTGGTAATGGTGGAGTTGGCCCATCGCGTGCCGGATCGTTCACTGGCACTCAGGTTCACCTCGACCGCGTCGGCTTTGGCCATGTTCATGACCTTGTCGACAACGATTTTGACTTCTTCACGAGTCATCATGGGAGATCGTTGGTTGGGAAGTGGGGCCAGGAGCCTCGGCCGCGAAGTATAGTTGTCATGCCAGACCCTGTCGACGACGGAGCCACCACTCGACGGCGAGCAGCCCGGCGAAGGGGACGATCCACCATGGTGAACGCATGGGGTGCCACGGCTCCCGATGTGGAACCGCGCCAATCACGCGGTGGAGTTGCGCCACCAGCCCGGGGAGTTGGGCCGCGGTCGTCACGACGCCACCCCGCGCCCCGACCCAGCTGCGCAGCAGGTCGCTTGCGTCGCGCGCCACCGGCATCACGTCGGGCGCCACGAGGAGAGGTGCCTCCACCCGATCTCCGCCGCTCGACACCGCGAGACGGAAGGTGCCCGGCTCCCACGGGTGGATCACGCCGCGGAAGAATCCCGGTGCACCGGCGGGCCAGAGTCGCACGACGGTCGCCTGATTGGCAGACGACACCAGGGTCGCACGCACAGTGGTCTGAGTCGGCCGCGTACCGGCCTGCAACATCACCTCACGAAGTGCGACCGTGACGAGCACCGAGTCGCCGGGGGCGATCGCCGATGCGGAGAGCCGCAGGTCGATGGCCGGCGGACTGGTTGCTGCGGCTTCGGCGAGCAGCGAGCGCCAGAAGGTGTCGAAGCCCGAGACGGCTTGGTCGCGGAAGCGCCAGGCATCGAGCGCCCCACTCACAATCAGCGACCCCGAGCCCACGGGCGAGCGCCAGACCACGGGCCATGGCGGATCGCCGGCCTTGGCCGCGGTGCCGCTTGCCACCACCGTTGCCCCCGCGGGCAGTCGTGCCGGCCAGACGAGTTCCGAGGCGCGCAGCACGCCACGCGACGAGTCGCTATCGGCCAGGGTGACGATTCGGCTGCCGCTGTCGCTGCGCCAGGTGGTGGTGCCCAGCAGGCGACGGTACGGGCCGTCGGTGGCGTCGTCCAGCAGCACCACGCGCCCGCCACGACGTCGGAGATAGTTCTCGAGGCCGACGACGTCCTGATCACTCAGCAACTGGGGACTGCCGACCACCACCACATCGAAAAGCTGCAGCGCCGCAAGTTCGGCGAGGGACGCCGGCGGTGTTCCCACCATGCTGCTGATGCTCCGCGACGTGGTGACGCGACTGGTGACCACGAAGCGACCATCGCGTTCGACGGCGCGGCGGAGAAAGGTCGAGTTCCAGGATGGACGCGGATCGAAGAAGAGCACGGCCCAGCGGTCATCGGTCACATCCACCATCGCGGTAACGCTGGCCGCTTTCGCCGCCGGAGCGCCTGCGACCGCCGCAGCCAGCTGCAGCACACTGCTTCCCGGCAATGTCGGCACGAACGAGAGCATGGCCGGAATGCGGGCGCTATCGCTGGTGATGGGAATCGTCACCTGATCGACGACGAGGTTCCCTTCGCGTAGGGTGAGTTTGAGCAACTGGCCGTTCGCCCCGCGTGTTCGCGCGACCACTCGCACTGCGGCGCGGCCGTCGAGCGGTACGGTGGCCGGCAGTTGCGGCGCGTCGAGCGCAACCGACGCGCCAGAGTGCACAGGCTCGACCGCCACCAGGGTACCACCGAGCGACGTCACCTGCGGTGGTAGGCGGTCTCCCACGATCACCGTCGCACTCGCCGTGGGCCACACGCCTGGAATCACCGTGAAGTTCTTCGCAAGCGCCGCGTGCACGTCGCTCACCAGCGCCGAGTCGCGCGCACCGTCGGCGGCAACGACGGCCACCGCGGTGCGAGCGAAACGCTCGCTGCTGATGGTGGGATCGAAGACACCCAGCGCAGCGATGGCGACCGCCATCCCGCGCAACAGCAGGAGCCGGTTCCGCGTCACGCTCATGGCCGCACCGGCACGTGGCGCAACCTGTCGGTCAGCTCGCCCATGAGTCGTTGCAGTTCGGCGCCGGCGGCCACACCAGGCGCCGCTTGCAGGTTGCTCCGCAGCGCCGTGGCGATCGCGGTCGCCGCCCGGTCGAGCGCGCGTCGCGCGGCAGCTTCCTCCCCGCGACTGCTGCTGAGGCTGGCGCTGGCGAGCAATGCCGCGATCTGCTGTTGTGCCGGCGCCGAGGGGTTGATGCGCAGCGCCTGCTCGGCGAGACGATTTGCCTGAATTGCGGCGTCGGGAGGGAGCGCGGCAGGAGCGGCGAGCGCCGCGACATCGGCGAGAAGCGGACGGAGGGCCAGCACCGCCTGATTGGGGACGGCCTCCGCACGCGGGCGGGTGGCACTCGCCGCCTCGGTAAGCACGCCAGTGAGCCGCCGCGAGAGATCAAGCCGTTCATGCTGGGTCAGCGCACGCAACAGAATGCGCGAATGCGAGAACGCCTTTTCCACCTCGGCGAGTGCCTGTCGTTCTTCGCCGAGCGCCGTGGTGACGTCGCGAGTGGTGAGCTTGGTCGAGGCGCGACTCATGTGGCGAATGCCGCGCAGCAGTGCGAGTCTCCCGGCATTGACCATCCGTCCCGCCGCCAGGTCGCTCTCGCCATCGGCCTCGGCCTGCTCGTTGAGCTGGGTCATGCTGGCGCCTTCGCCCTGATCATCAGCGACTTCGCCGCCCATCATGAAGACGAACTCCGCGCGCACACGCCGCTGTTCGGCCCCAATGAGCGCGGCCGAATCGGCAAACGCTTCCGGTGACAATGCCAATTTCGCGGCGAGCAACCGTTCCGTTTTCAGGATCACCATCTGCTGCGAGACGGCATAGCGCTCCTGCTCGGGATCAATTGCAAAGCCGGCAGCGGCAATCCCGCCCGGCGCCGTGATCGCCACGATCCAGGAATCAGACTCTACCGGCGGAGCACCCGGCCGACCGTCACGCGCCACGGCGCGGTAGACCACCATGTCGCCCGGCTCGAGGCCCACGCTCGCCAGTCGCCAAGTGGCGCGCGCCGTCCAACGCTTGGCATCGGCCCTGGTGATGGTGAGCGGCAGATCGCCATCGACGAAGGTGAAGCGTTCTCCGGAGCCGGCGACCTTGGTGTAGCGGAGCGTGAGTGCCGCGAGTCCGATATCGTCGTCCGCCGCGACGGTGAGATCGAGGCTGCGCGTGCCGTTGGGGAACTGGAGGTCGCGACCGGGCGCCGTGACATGGACGCGTGGCGCCTGATCGGGCGTGGCGCTGAGCCCCACCAGGCGACGCGTTCCCGTGGCGCCATCGCTGCGCGAAGGTTCGATGGCGAGATAGCCATCGACGTCGAGCGAGATGTCGGCGGTGAAGACGCCGCTACCGTCGGTGGCCAACCGCTGGCTGCCGTGCAGCGTCTCGACAGTCACCGTCCCTGCACGTGCATGCACCACGAGATGCAGCCGACTTCCTTCAAGCGCCTCGATGCGCGAGGGATCGTGAAGTGAGCGGGACTGCTGCTTGGCATACGCCGGCGGAGTGACCGTCACGTCGATCCGGTCGACCACCGCCATCTGCGCCGCCGCGGCAACCACGGCGGCGCGTCGTGCGGCGGGGGCGTTGATGCGCAGAACCGCAGCGCTCCAGAGTCCGATTGCCGCCAGCAGCAGGAGTATCGCGCGCCGCAGCGGCAGCAGCGACGCAAGGTCAAGGGTAGCCACGAACTGTGCGGCCTGGTCGAGCACCAGTCGCTCGGCGTAGCCGGCCGCTTGGGTTGAAGTCGCTGGATGCTGCCCCGGCTCGACGGCCACCAGTTCGGCGGCCGTGATCAGGAGATTGCGTGCACCCGGCGCAGCGCGTTCGACCTCGTGGGCCGCGCTGTGGCGCTGGTCGGCGGTGGTGGCGAGCCGGAGCACCACGCCGGCTGCTGTGAGTGCGACGGCCACCAGTGCTGTTGCGAAGGGCATCCCACGCGCCGGCCAGCCGATCAGCGCGACCATGAGCGCCACGATCAGGCCAATCGCCGCGCCTTCGGCCATCGACCGCCAGAAGAGACGCTGTCCGGCGCGCCGCAGGAACTCGCGGATCGGTACTGCCTCAGGCGATCGCATCAGGCACCGCTTCGGTGACCGGCGTCACCCTGCGCAGCCAACTTTCCACGCCGATCAGCACCAGCGCGAGCAACCAGAACCAGCGGCCGTCGGAGTCTTCGATGGTATCGACGCTTCGGGCTTCCGCCCGCGTGCGCTCCGTTGCGGGACGCTGCCATGCCGCGAGGCGTGCGTCGGAGAGCGTGGCCGAATCGAGCTCCCCCGCCGCGATGCCGGTGCCCAGCATGCGTCGGGTTGCCGCGATGAGTGCGGCGGAGAGGGGCGAACCCGCGTCGGCACGAACAAAGAGCAGCAGCCGCGATCCCGTCGCCCCACTCTCCGCGGCTGCGACAACCAGCGCCGCACCACTCACATCGCGAACCAACGTGAGCCCTGCGGTCGGCACGATGTCGTCGGTGGCGGAGCCAAGCATCGCGGCGTCACGGAGCAGTGGATCATCATGCAGACCGAGAGCCAGCGTGGTCATCCATGGTTGTGGCAACGCGGTCGCGCGGACAAGTGATGCTTGCCACTCTGCGGCGTGCGGATAGAGCAATAGAGTCGGGCGCGCGGAGTCGATTGCGAGTGGCGCACCGATCGCGAGCGCCGCGTCACTGGCAGCACGCAGCTTGGTGGAATCGGCGCGGGCACTGAACAGCAAGAGCCCGCCGAAAGCAGGCGCAACCGGCTGCGAGGACCAGGTCACGTCGGTGCGATCATCCTCCGTGGCCACCTGGGTTGCCACGTTCGCATCGCCGACTCGCGAGTGCAGCACGATTGGCGCAGCGTCGGCCACATCGATGCGCACCAAGCGAACACCGACATCGACTGGCAGCGCTGCGAGTGCCGCACTATCGATCGTGCCGCGTTGAAAGTCCGAGATCAGCACCAGCTCTTCGCGGACGTTCTGTCGCGCGAGCCACGCGGTCGCCCCGGAGAGGACGGCTCCAGGGTCGGCCGTTTCGATGATCACGTTCACCGGCGTGTCAGCCGCGAGTCGGGTGGCCTCCGTGCGCGCGGCCGTTCGAGCCGACAGACCATCACGGGATAGCCGATTCATGCTCGCCGACGTGTCCACCACAATCACTCGGGCGAGCGACTGAGCGCGCGTGCGTGTGCGCGCCGTGGCACGCCAGAGCGGCTGCGCGAGTGCGGCCACCGTCGCGAGCAGGATCGCGAGGCGCACCGCCAGCAACACCAAGTCGTGCAGGCGGGTGCGTCGCGTGGGGAGCAGGCGCGAGGCGTCGATGAATCGCAGGGTCGGAAAACGGTGGACCCGGGCACGACCGCGGCCAAGCAGGTGAATCAGGATGGGCAGCAGCAGGGTCGCGAGCCCGAGCGCACTCCACGGGCTCTGCCAGATCATTTCGTGGCCTGCGGCGCGTGCCCACGAAGCGCGCGAGCTTCACGCTGGCGCAGATAGTCGCGGAGCGCGTGCTCTGGCGGGATTCCAGTGGACATCAGCGCGTAGTCGATGCCGGCCCGAAGCGCCCGCGTGCGGCACCGGCCGAGGAAGGCGGCGATCGCCTGAGCATACTCGGCGGCGATCGCGGTCGTATCGGTGAGCCGTCGCTCGCCCGACTCGAGATCCTCGAGCTCGACCTGACCGCTCGTCGACAGCGCCAGTTCTTCGGGGGCGACCACCTGCAGCATCGCCACGTCGTGTCCATGCTGGACGATGTGGCGCAACTCGCGCTGAGTATCCTCTTCGGCATCGTAGAAATCGGAAAGGACGACGACCACCCCGCGCCGCTGCAGCAGCTGCGCGCCGCGCGAGATCACCCGGGCCGCATCGAAGGTCCCGTCGGGTTTCAGCCGATCGATGGTCGCGATCAACGACAGGAGGTGTTGCCGTCCGCCGCGCGCGGGGACATAGGCGAGCTTGCCGTCGCGCATCGTCATCAATCCCACTGCGTTGCCCTGCTCGGACACCAAGTAGGCGAGCGATGCGGCGAGAATCGAGGCGTAGCGAAACTTCGACAGCCCAATCTCAGGGAAGGCCATCGATGCACTGGTGTCGAGCACCAGCATCACCGAGAGGTTGGTCGTCTCCCGGAACTGACGCGTGTAGAGCCGATCGCTGCGAGCGAAGAGCTTCCAGTCGAGATATTTGAGATCGTCACCGGCACGGTAGGGACGGTGCTGGCGAAATTCCGTGGTGAAGCCATGGAAGGGGGAGCGATTGCCGCCGGTGCGCAGCCCTTCAATGACGATGCGGGCGCTGAGTTCGAGATCGTCGATCGCCGCGAGCACCGAGGGGCTGAGGGCGGAAGAGGAGCCGTGCGCGGTGTTGGCCATCATGCAGGCCCGCGGGCGCCCATCAACTCAAGGCCGAACGACATCGAGCAGGCGGCGGATCACCTCATCGGAACTGATGCCATCGGCCTCGGCCTGGAAGTTCACCAGCACCCGGTGGCGGAGCACTGGCAGCGCGACGCGGGTGACATCCTCGGGTGAGGGGACGGTGCGCCCATCGATCAGCGCGGCCGCCTTCGCCCCGAGTACCAGCGCCTGACCGGCGCGCGGCCCGACCCCCCAGCGCACCCAATCCTTTACGGCCGCCGGTGCTGCGGCGTCGGCGGGCCGCGTGGCCCGGATCAGCCGCAGGGCGTAGTCCACCACATTGGCGGCGGCAGGCAGCTCGCGGACCAGCATGCGCGCCGCTTCCAGGTCCGCGCCTGTGGTGACCGGTCGCGCCGCGTGGGAGTGGCCGGTCGTGGTCTCGGCGAGAATGCGCCGTTCGTCCTCAGTATCGGGGTACTCGATCACCACGTTGAAGAGGAAGCGATCGAGCTGCGCCTCGGGCAGGGGGTAGGTCCCCTCCTGCTCGATCGGGTTCTCGGTGGCGAGGACGAAGAGCGGACGCTTCAGGTCGTGACGCACCCCACCAACCGTGACCTGATACTCCTGCATCGCCTCGAGCAGCGCCGATTGGGTACGCGGCGGCGTGCGGTTGATCTCGTCGGCCAGAATGATGTTGGCGAAGACCGGTCCAGGAATGAACCGCACATGGCGTTTGCCGCTGGCCGCGTCATCTTCGATCACCTCGGTGCCGAGGATGTCGGAGGGCATCAGGTCGGGGGTGAACTGGATGCGCGAGAAGGTCAGGTCGACCGCATCGGCGAGCGTCTTGATCAGCAACGTCTTCGCGAGCCCCGGGACGCCGCGAAGAAGGCAGTGCCCACCGGCGAAGAGGCAGGTCAGGATGTCCTGACGGACCTGGTGCTGGCCGATGATGACCCGGCCGACCTCGTCGTCGAGCCGTCGGGCGAGCGAGACCGCCTCCTCAAAGGGGAGCTGCGGCGCGGCGGATGGTGCGGAGGCTGTTTCGAGGGGCATCCCGAAAACATACCAGCGGGCTGCGCTCGCGGGCCAGTTGGCACGTGGTGCCGCGACGTCGTACTGTTGATGACTGATCCCCATCTTGATCTGGAGTGGCGAATGACTGGCCTGACGTGGTGGCGTGGCGTGGTCTCCTGCGCGATCGCCGGCGTGGTGGGCGTAGACCATTGAGGATGCGACGTGCGCTGCTGCCGGCAGCGGTCCTGCTCTGCTCCGCGATGACACTCGGGGCGCAGGCACGGCCGAAGGCCAGCGGGGCGTCGCTGCTCAACCACCGGACGCTCCTCACCCGGCAGCAATGGTGGGACAACCGTGACTGGAGCTGGTACGAGGCGAACATCCCCTTCTTCGACTCGCCCGACGCCGACATCAACGCCACCTATTACTATCGCTGGCAACTCCTCACCAAGCACCTGACCTACGGCTCTACCGCGACCGGCTACACCTTCACCGAGTTCATTGATCGGCCCTTCTGGTCGGGGGCGTACGGCGCCATCTCCTGCCCGCTGGGGCACCAGCTCTACGAAGCCCGCTGGCTGCATGACCAGCGCATCGTGGGCGACTTCGCCCGCTACTGGTTCGAGACGCCCGGAGCCGAGCCGCGCAGCTACAGCAACTGGTATGGCGATGCCGTCTATGCCGCCTTCATGGTGAATGGCGACCGCAGCTTCCTCGGGGACATGCTGCCGCACATGGAGGCGCAGTACGCCGGCTGGATGGCCGAGCACTGGGACTCCACGGCGGGAATGTTCCACTGGGACGGCATGCACGACGGGATGGAAACCAACATCAACTCGCGGCTGACCGTCGATGAGTTCTCCGGTGCCGACGGCTACCGGCCGACCATCAACGCCTACCTCTACGGCGACGAGATGGCGATCTCGCGCGCTGCCGCGATTCTCGGCCAGCCCGACAAGTCCCGGCACTTTGCCTCCCTCGCCGCCGACCTCAAGCAGCGCGTGCAGCAGCAGCTCTGGGACCCCACGCGCGAGTTCTTCTTCCATCAGTTCCGCAGCGACGAGAAGGGCGGTATCACCGCGGGGTCCCTCACCTACCAGAGCGGGCCGTACGCCGGCAACCCGCATGGTCGCGAGCAGATTGGCTACGTACCGTGGCAGTTCAATCTCCCCGATTCTGGCTACGAGGCGGCGTGGAAGTTCCTGAGGGATACCGCGTACTTCGCGGCGCCGTTCGGACCCACCACCGTCGAGCGTCACGACCCGCAGTTCCGGATCTCACCGCGCTGCTGTGTCTGGAGTGGCAACGCCTGGCCCTACGCCACCACGCAGACCCTGGTGGCGATGGCCAACCTGCTCGACAACTACCATCAGTCGGTCGTGGACAAGAACGACTACTTCCGCCTGTTCAAGACGTATACCCTGGATCAACGCAAGAACGGTCGACCCTACATCGCCGAGGCGGCGGACCCCGACAACGGCTCGTGGGAGGGACACGACACCTTCGACCACAGCGAGCACTATTTCCATTCGGGATATACCGACCTGGTGATCACCGGCATCGTGGGACTGCGACCCCGGGCGGACGATTCCCTTGAGGTGCAGCCGCTGGCGCCCGACTCATGGGACTACTTCGCGCTCGACAATGTGCGCTATCACGGCCACGACGTCGCGGTGGTCTGGGATCGGACTGGAGCGAGGTACCATCGTGGTGCGGGGTTGACCCTGCTTGTCGATGGGCGCGTGATCGGGCGAGCGCCGCGGCTCGGCCAGCTGATGGCGGTGCTGCCCGCGCCGGAAGCGCGGGGCTTCGACAGAGAAGCGGTGCGGGGACGACCGGACATGCTACTTCCCGCCGACACCGCGACGGCCGTCGGACGCCCCCGTACGACCACCGCGGGCAGCAGGCCCGGAGAGTCACGCCAGGTGAATCTCGCAGTGAACAACGGAGACCCGGAGGGGGCGGAGGTCTGGACCTCGTACAGCGCGCCGGGGACCTCGCCGCACTTCCTGAACGACGGCAACTACTGGTACTCCGCCGTTCCTCCGAACCGCTGGACCACCGCCGGTTCGCCGCACGCGAGTGACACCATCACCATCGCCTTCCGGATGCCGGCACGTCTGGATTCGGTGAGGCTTTACTTTCTGGACGACTCGCTCGGCGTGCGACGTCCCGCGACCTACGACCTGGCCGTGTGGCACAATGGAGCATGGCGGGCACTGATCAATCCGCGGCGTGTGCCGGCCCAACCCACCGGACACCGCGCCAACACGGTCAGCTTCACGAGGGTCACGACCACCCGCCTGCGGGTGGTGCTGAGGCCGCTGCCGGGGAGCGCGGTCGGACTGACCGAAGTCGAAGCGTGGGGGGCTCCGCCGACGTCGTGCGAGGCATGCCTCTCGGTCCCGTGGAACGTTGCCAACCAGGCGGAGCCCAGCGCGTCATTCACCTCCCAATTCGACGGCGTCACGCAGATCAACGATGCCAAGGTGGCCTTCTCCCACTACTCTCGAAACCGCTGGACGGCGTTCGGCACTCCCAACGCGAGCGACTGGGTGGAACTCGATCTGCACGAGCCTTACCGCGTGGGCCGAGTGGAGCTGTATCTCTGGGGCGACGGTGGCGGGGTGAAGGCACCGAAGCGCTATGTCATTCAATTCTGGAATGGCAGCGGGTGGACCGACGCAACCGTACGCTCGCAGGTCCCGGCGATACCGCTCGTCTCGTCAGTCAACACCGTGAATGTGGTACCGTTCCGCACGTCCCGCGTGCGCATCCGATTCGAGCACGACCTTCCCGCCGCCAGCGGCGTGACTGAAATTCGTATCCTGGAGGCGACACCATGAAACCCTGGCTCCTTCTCGGCGCAACGTGCTGCGCGATCGCATCGCCCCTCAGCGGTCAGGACGGTCACACCCTGCGCACTCGTTGGGCGGCATCGGTCACCCCCGCCCACGTGCTCCCCGAATACCCCAGGCCACAGATGGTTCGGCTCGCGTGGACCAACCTGAACGGTGAGTGGGACTACGCCATCACCGG
>JBBRBZ010000085.1:0-11904 GCA_038205305.1 Gemmatimonadales bacterium | reverse complement strand
CGGCTCCCCGTATGCACACCGGATCCGCGACCCCATATGCCCATCCTGCATCCGCACGAGGTCAAAGAGATGCTGCCCCGTCGGATGCAACTCGCAGCCTTGCGTGGTGCTCGCATCCCACTGTGACTTGAACGCTGCCATCGCCTGGATCTTCCGCTCGATGCCCTTGGTGGTGTCGACAATGAACGTTGGCTTCACCTCGTCTTCGCGATAGCTCAGCACGAACGCCACCTTCTCTGGGCGGAACGGCGCGCCGTCGGCCGGATAGTTCTTGAGCCCAGACAAGAACGCCGCATCGCGCACCAGCTCGCTGGTCATCCGGTGATCGGGGTGCCGCCCGACCGTGTAGTGGGTGATGATCACCTTGGGCCGGTGTCGCCGGATCGCCTCGACCACCACCCGACGCATCGCGTCGGTGCTCGCCAGGTGCCCGTCCGGGAGCCCGAGCGATTCACGGGTCGACACCCCCAGAATCTCCGCCGCCGCCTTCGCCTCGGCGGCACGAATCTCCGGCGTCCCCTTGCTGCCGAGTTCGCCACGCGTCATGTCGACGATGCCGACGCGATGCCCTTGGTCGACCGTCACCGCAATGGTGCCGCCCGCCAACAGTTCGGCGTCGTCGGGGTGGGCGAAGATGGCGAGGAGATCGGTGGACATGAGTGACTCCGGAGAACAGAGAACGGAGAACGGAGAACGGCGGGCGGAGACCTAGGGGGATCCCCCGTTCTCCAATCTCCGTTCTCCTCTTATTCGTACCTAAGCGCCTCGACCGGATCCATCCTCGCCGCCCGGTTCGCCGGAATCACGCCGAACACCAATCCAATCGCGACCGACGCTCCCGTCGCCACCATCGCACTCCAGAGCGGTGGACCGGCAGCGATGCCGAGGACCCGCTTTAGCACCTCGCCGCCGGCGATACCAACCAAAATGCCGAGCAGGCCGCCGACGGCGGTGAGGGTGGCGGCCTCGACCAGAAATTGCCAGAGGATCTCGTTGTGGGTGGCGCCCAAGGCCTTCCGGATGCCGATCTCCCGGGTGCGATCGGTCACCGACACCATCATGATCGCCATCACCCCAATGCCGCCCACCAGCAGCGCCACGCTCGAGAGCGCGATCATCACCATGAAGAAGGCCGATGTGAGCTTGTCGATCGTCTCGAGGATCTGGTCCTGTGTCAGGATGTCGAAGGAGTTGGGGTTCGCTGGACGGAGCCCACGAGCCCGGCGGAGCGCCGTGGTCGCCGCATCCTTGGCGACATCGATGGACACTCCATGCATCGCCGTCACCGCGATGAAGAGCGAATTGGTTTCGTCGTAATGAAAGTTGTGCTGCGCTGCCCGAAACGGCACCACTCCACCATCGGTCGCACCAGGAGGCTGGAAGACATTGTCTGGCTTGGCGAAGATGCCAATGACGGTGAACGATGTCCCGCCGATTCGCACCACATGGCCGATCGCTTCCTCACGCCCGAAGAGATGGTTGGCGACCTCGGCCTCGATTACTACCACCTGCCCGCCGCCCGCCATTTCAGCCGTGGAGAACCAACGCCCGGCCAGGAGCGTCCCGCCCTGGATGTCGAGATAGGAATTATCCGCGCCGTAGATCATCAGCCCCTGCGAGCGGACCGACTGGTATTCCATCCTCTGGCTGACCTGCACCCAGAGCCCGGCATGGCGGATCACATCCACTCGACGCAGCGCATCGACGTCGCTCTGACTCACTACGGGACGGATGCGCACTTCCGCCGGGAGGTTGTTGGGATTGACACCGGTGGAGGAGAAGTAGCGCATGACATAAAAAGTCTGCGGTGAGGAATTGGCGATCGAGGCAAAGATCTGCCCGCGAATGCCTTCCACGAGTGAGGCCATCAGCATCACGGTCGTGACACCGATCACCACGCCGAGCACCGTCAGCCCTGAGCGCAGCTTGTTGCCGCGCATCGCCTCGAGCGCCAGGAGCACGCCTTCGCCGAGATTGGCGATCCGGATGGCCATCTATTCCTTCCGCAACGCGTCGATCGGGTCGAGCTTGGCAGCTCGGGCCGCCGGATAGACGCCGAAGATGATGCCGGTGCCGGCCCCCAGTGCGAGCGCGACACCCACTGACCAAAGGGTCACTGTCGCGGGCAGCGGCGTCCACGCCCTCACTGCCTGGGCCAGTCCCCATCCGGCCGACACACCGATCACTCCGCCCAACGCCGAGAGAATGACGGTCTCCACCAGAAACTGGCGCCGGATGTCCTGCTCGTTGGCGCCAACCGCTTTCCGGATGCCGATCTCGCGCGTCCGCTCACTCACCGACATCAGCATGATGTTCATGATGACGATACCACCCACCACAATACCGATGCCGACCACCGCGGGAATCACCGCGAAGAGGAGGGAGGTGAGCGACTTCCAGAAGGCAATCAGCGCATCGGCCTTGTCGACGGTGAAGTCATCATCCTGCCTCGGGCGAAGTCGGTGCGCGACGCGCATCGCCTCCTCGGCCCGCTGCATCGCGCCGTCGATTTCGGAAGCGTCGCGCATCTTGACCGAGACGACGGTGGTGTTGCGTCGGCCGTACTTCGCCTCGAAGGCGGGGAGCGGGATCAGCACGAACGAATCGAACGACTGTCCCAGCTGCTTCCCCTTGGGCTTGATGACGCCCTTGATGGTATAGCTGCCTGAACCGATCCGAATTGTCGCGCCGACCGCCGTCTCGGGTGAGGCAAAGAGCTTGTCGGCGATGTCGAAGCCGACCACCGCGACATCGCGCTGGCCCCGCATGTCGGGTTCGGCGAGCGGCTGCCCCGCGATGAAGGTGTAGTCCTGCACCAGCTGGTAGCCCGGTGTCACGCCAAAGACCTGCACGCCATTGAGATCCTTGTTGCGGTACTGCACGCGCTCGACCGGCGTCGGCCACCCCGACTGGATCGCGACTGCTTCCGCATCGGGAATGGCCTTCGCCACCGCCTCGGCATCGTCTTTGGAGATCTTCGGACGCATCGCCACCCGACGCATGGTGGAGTCGTCCATCAACCCGATGGAAATTGGGCTCCGCCGCACCTGGAAGGCGTTGGTGCCAATCATCGCGCCGGTCAGGTTGTCCTTGACGTAGAAGTTCATCCCCTGAATGACGGCCACCACCGTCACCAGGAAACCCACCGACACGATGATCCCGAGCAGGGTGAAGAAGGCGCGCAGTTTGGCGCCACGAATGGTGGCAATGGCGAGCCAGAGTGCCTCGGAGTAGGGCATGCGGGAAAGCTACACGGAGAACGGAGAACGGAGAACCGAGATTGGGGTAGGGAGATCGGGGAAAGGGCAAATCTCCGCTCTCGGGCCTCCGTTCTCCGTTCTCCGTTCTCCAATCTCCTCTTACTCGTACCTCAGCGCCTCCACCGGATCCATCCGCGCCGCCCGGTTCGCCGGGTAGATCCCGAAGAAGATTCCCGTGACGGCCGAGGCGATGAGGGCGGCGGCGATCGACCAGAGCGGGATGGTGGCCGGGATCGGGGTGAAGGCGTTGATCCCCCAGGCGATCACGGCGCCCATCGCCATGCCGACCATGCCCCCGATGACGGTGAGCGTGGCGGCCTCGACCAAGAACTGGAAGAGGATCTCGCCGCGGGTGGCACCAAGCGCCTTGCGGACCCCAATCTCGCGGGTCCGCTCGGTGACGGAGATCATCATGATTGCCACCACGCCGACACCACCTACCATAAGGCCGACACTGGAGAGCACCAGCATCACCAGGAAGAAGCCGGCGGTGATGCTGTTGAACGTCTCCAGGAACTTGTCACCGGTGACGATGTCGAAATTGTTCTCCTGCGCCGGCTTGAGGCCACGCCTCGTGCGCAGTGCCACCGTCACCTGGTCCATTGCCTCGGCCTGGGAGACGCCGGGTTGCGGGAAGACGGCGATATTGATCCAGCCGCGATCAAAATTCGCCACCTTGGTGAAGGTGCTGTGCGGCACCATGATCTTGGGCGAGCCGCCGCCGTCCTGGAAGAGACCGGCCGGATCGCGGTAGAGTCCCACGACGGTGAAGGGGAGGCCGAAGATCTTGATGACCTTGCCGAGCGGATCCTCGTTCTGGCGGAAGAGGCTCTCGGCGGCCTTGTCGTTGATGACGACGACGTAGTTCCCGGCAGCGGCCTCGATCTGGGTGAAGTTGCGCCCCTCGATCAGTTCGCCCCCTTCGACCCGCATCCAGCTGGGGTCGACGCCGTCGACTCCCACCGTGCCGAGGTCGGTGTCGCGATACGCCACGCGGGAAGAACCGCTCTCACGGATGTTTACATCCTCAATGGCCGGGAGGTGGCGGATCACCTCGGCCTCCGCGCTGGTCATCTTGGGCCGCCGCCGCCAGGGCGACATCTCATCGGAGCCGTCGGAGATCTGGATGCCGGCGCGGAAGTAGCGCATGACATAGAAAGTGTTTGGCCCCGACTGCATGATGATATTGCTCACCGAATCCTTGATGCCGGTAATCATCGACGCCATGGCAATGACGACCATCACGCCGATGGCGACGCCGAGGATGGTGAGGGCCGCGCGGGTCTTGCTGGCGCGCATGGCGCCTACGGCCAAGGCGACACCTTCGAAGGCCCGGGCGAAGATGTTGCCGCGGAGGAGTCGTTCCTTGCTCATTCGTGCCCCAGGGCGACGACCGGGTCCATGCGCGCCGCCTGCCGTGCGGGATAGATGCCAGCCACCATACCGACGAAGACACCGAGCCCGACACCCACCGCGATCGACCACGGCGCCACCGCTGCCGGGAGCGGCGTAAAGGCTCGCATCGCGAATGCCAGGGCGATGCCGGTCGCGATGCCGATGACGGCTCCGGTCACCGAGAGGGTGGCGGATTCCACCACGAATTGCGCCATGATGTCGCGACGCTTGGCACCGAGGGCCTTCCGGATGCCGATCTCGCGGGTGCGCTCACTCACGGCCATCAACATGATGTTCATGATCACGATGCCGCCCACCACCAGTGAAATTGCCACCAAGCCGGGGAGCGCCAGAAAGAGAATCTTGGAGATCTTGTCCCACTGCGACAGCGCCCCTTCGGCGCTTTCGAGATGGAAGTTGTCGAGCTGGGTGGGGCGGAGTCCGCGATGACTGCGCATCAGTACGGTGACCTCCTCCATCGCAGCGCGCATCTGGTCGGGATTGTTCGCCTGGATGTGCAGCTCGTCGATCACATGCGGGCGGTTCACCAGGTTGCGCACCGGAGAGGTCATCGTGGTCACGGCGAACTTGTCGAGCGAAATCCCGAACAACGTCCCCTGCGGGGCAACGACGCCGATCACCCGATGCGGCAGGCCGCCGAGCGTGACGGTCTGGCCAAGCGGGTCACGGCCGTCGAAGAGCTTCTTGGCCAGGTCGCTCCCGAGCACCACCACCTGGGCGCCGGCATTTGCCTCCTGCTGCGAGAAGGCGCGCCCTTCGGCGATGTCCCAGTGCTTGATGGTGAAAAAGGCCGCGTCGGCACAGCTGACGTCAATGTCCTTCGCCGTCTTGCCGCGCCACTCAACGTTCAGCCGGTCGTTGCCGACCCGTGCGAAGCGGGCCGGGGTCTTCATGTGGTCTTCGATATAAGCAGCGTCTTCAGTGGTGATCCGCGGGTTGCGGTTCCACTGACGCCGCTGTTCCTCGGTGACATTGCCCATGGTGAAATTGGGCCGCTGGCGGAGCTGGAAAGTGTTCACGCCAATCAGCGCGCCAGCGAACTTGTCGGTCATGTAGACGTTCATGCCCTGGACGATCGAGACGACCGCGATCAGGAACGTGACGCCGATCAACACGCCGACGAGCGAGAAGAAGCTCTTCAGCTTCTGCGCTCGAATGGAGTCCCACGCCAATCGCACTGCCTCATAAAGTGGCATTCAGGCGGCCACGGAGTCGGGGCCGCGGGGATTCAAGCGATCGGTGTCGACCTTGCCGTCGCGCAGTACCACCACCCGGTGCGCGTGCGCCGCGATGTCGGGCTCATGCGTCACGAGCACCACCGTCTGGCCCTGGGCGTGCAGCGACCCGAAGACGCGCATGATGTCTTCACTGGTGGCCGAGTCGAGGTTGCCGGTGGGTTCGTCGGCCAGCAGGATTGACGGTTCATTCACCAGTGCGCGGGCGATGGCAACGCGCTGCCGCTGGCCGCCGGAGAGTTCGTTGGGCTTGTGGTGCATCCGCTCGCCCAAGCCGACGCGGGTGAGCGCCGCCGCAGCCCGCCGGTGCCGCTCCTTCCCCGAGATGCCGGCATAGACCAGCGGCAGCTCGACGTTGGCGAGCGCCGAGGCGCGCGGCAACAGGTTGAAGGTTTGGAAGACGAAGCCGATTTCGCGGTTCCGAACCCGGGCCAAGGCGTCGTCCGTCATGCTCGAGACCTCGTGGCCATTGAGCCAGTAATCGCCGGCGGTCGGCGTGTCGAGGCAGCCGAGCATGTTCATCATCGTCGACTTGCCGGAGCCCGAGGGCCCCATGATCGCCACGTATTCGTTGCGATCGATCTCGAGGTCCACCCCGCGGAGCGCCAGGACGCGCTCGGTGCCCATCTGGTACTCGCGGGTGATCCCGGTCAGGCGGATGATTGGATCACTCACGGCTTCTTCGCTCCCGAGGTCACCTTGGGGGCTTCCTTGACCTTGGTGGAATCCTTCATGTCGCGAATGGCCTGATAGCTGCCAGCCACGATCGTGTCGCCTTCCTTGAGCCCGGTGAGGACCTCGAAGAATTCGTCCCCCGCGATGCCGACCTTCACGGGCACGAACGTCGCGACGCCGTGGTGTACCACGAACACCCCTTCGCGTTCCTTGGGCTTCTTGGTCATGCCGGTGTCGCCCGGCGTCATCCCCGAGGCTGGGAGGGTCATCCCCGGCTGGTTGTCACCCATCGCCGCGCTGTCTGCGCGTGCGGTGAGCGCGATGATCGGGATGCTCAGCGCGCCCTTGCGCACATCGGTGATGATGCGTGCCGTCATGCTCAAGTCCGGCCGAATGTCCTTCGGCGGATTGGTGAGGGTCACTTCCACCTCGAAATCCACTGCGCGATCGCTTGACTGGCCGGTGCTGCTGGTGGCCGATGCGCTGTTGCCGATTTTGGTGACGCGCCCGATGAACGTGGTGTCCGGGAAGGCGTCGATGGAGACCGAAACCGAATCACCATTCGCGAGTCGGACCACATCGGTTTCATCGACCTTCACCTTGGCCTGAATCACCGAGAGGTCGGCGATCCGCATCAACAGGCCGACATCCTTGGAGAAGGCTCCCGTCTGGGCCACTTCGCCCTCTTCAACGGCGAGCCGGACCACCTTGCCGGAGATCGGTGCGAAGAGCTTGGTGCGCTTGAGGTTGTCCTGCGCCTCCTTGAGCGATGCCTTGGCCTGTTCCACCGAGGCATCGCTCGACTTGACCAGCGCGTCGGCGACGTCGAAGGCGTTCTGCGCCTGTTCGACCACCTCCGTGGTCACCAAGGTCGGGGCCGCCTTCTTCAGCTCCAGCTGACGGTCGAGTGCCCGCTTCGCCTGATCGCGATTGGCCCGCGCCTGGACGTTCGAGGCGTTGGCCTGGGCGAGGCCGGCCTCGCCCCGGTCGACGTTGCCCTTGAATTGGACCTGGTCGAGCTCGATCAGGAGCTCCCCTTGCTGCACCAGGTCGCCCTCCTTGACGTGGATCTTGAGGATGCGCGCGGTCACCTCCGACGAGACGTCGACCTGCTTCTTCGCCTCGATCTGTCCGCTGGCCGTGACGGCCGCCACCAGATCGCGCTTGCCGACCTGTTCGAGGCGCACCTCAACTGGACGATTCTTGGCGTTGGCGTTGCTGGCGAACTTCAAGCCGACAACAACGACCAGGAGCACGACGATCCCGATTGCAAACTTTCCTTTACCTGACATCGCGATGTCCTCTTCCGCTCAGCGAAGGGGGCGACCGACGGCGGCTTCGAGGCCGACGACGGCTAGGTGATAGCCATAGAGTGCTTGCACATATGTCGCTTCGGCCTGGGTGACGGCGTTCTGCGCGTCCGCCACTTCGAGAGCCGAGCCACTTCCAATCCGGTACTTCTCCTGCGCGAGGCGGAGTTGCTCGCGGGCCGCCGTGCGATTGGTGTCCTGGATCACCGCCGACCGATAGGAGGTGCGAACTTCCACCAGTCGTGACTGGAGGTTGCCGTCGATCAGGAGTTGCTGCGCCCGGACGCCTTCCCGCGCATCCTCTTCCTGCGCCCGCGCCTGCGAGATACGGAGCGAGGTCGAGAAGCCGTCCCAGATCGGGAGATTCACGCCGAGCCGGATGGACCATGGCTGCTTGGTGAAGCTGAAGGGGAAGGTGTTGTTGTTCTTTACGATCCCGTCAGAAATCGACGATTGCAGTGCGGCGCCACTGGCGTCGAGGCCGGCGTAAGTGTTGCAGTCGGCGATGATGCCGCCGTTCGGCGCGGGATGCGGCGAAGTGAGCCGCGAGAGGATCCCGTTCTGGAACTCGCAGTTCGCCTCTGTGCCCTGGGCGCTGCGAAGGGCGTTGCTCAACAGAATGTCCGTATTGGTGAACTGCTGGGTATAGCCGCTCAACCCGGTGCTCACCTGGAACGACGGCAACCGGTCACTCTTCGCCGCCTTCACCGAAATCGAGGCCGCCTCACGCTGCGCCTCGGCCGACTTGAGTGAGGGATTGGAGGTGTGCGCCATCGCCTTGAGCTGGTCGAGGGAGAAGTTCGGCTCAGCGAGCGGGAACGCCTCCGTCAGCTGCATCGAGTCGACATCCTCGCTGGCCGGGAGGCCCATGCGACGGAGCAGCTCGATCTTCGCTTCCGTTTCGGTCTGCTGCGCCTGGAGCAGCTGCACATCGGCATTCGTTTTCGTCACCAGCGCCTGTTGCACGTCGAGCGCGTTGGCTTGGCCCACCTGCTGCCGCGCCCGCGCGAGTGCCAGGAAGTCGATATTGCGAGCCACCTGTTGCCGGGCGACTTCCACCGTCGCGGTCGCCCGGACCGCGGCCAGGTACTGTCCCGTCACGTCCGAGGTGAGATTCACCCCCGTGGCGGCGATGTTCTCCTGGGTCGCGCGCTCATTGGCCTTGTCGAGCGACGGCGTCAGCAGGGTCCGGAGGCTGAGCCCCCAGTTGGCCGAGAGGGAATAGCTCGACGACAGGGTGGGGGAGCTCTGGTTGAATGTTGTTCCGCCGAAGGTTGAGCGGCCGGCGCCAGTATAGCCGAAGCCGCCGCCAGCACTCAGGGTGGGGAAGAGTGCCGCTTGGGCCGCCCGTACCGCCATCGCCGAGGGGCCGGCATCATTCAGGCTCTGGCGGTAGGAGGGACTGTTCAGGCGGGCGAGGTCGAGGGCCTGCTTGAGCGACAGTTGCCGCGGAGCCTGCATCGCGGCTTGGGCGGGAAGCATCCCGACTCCGGCGCACAGCAGCAAGCTGAGAGACAATCCGATCCGACGCCTCATGTTCCTTCCTTCAAGGTGGGGTGAGATTAGGTCGTGGGAACTTACGCAGACCGGTGGTCGAAGTTTCAAGCTGTGACGGTGGTTCCCCGGATCCCGCTCTGGATAGGCGTGGGGGCCGTGGTTCTCCTCGCCGGAGAGGCGGCACTGCAGGCCACTTGGGGGTGGCTGGCGGTGGCGGCGCTCGCGGCCGGTCTGGTCGCGGTGCTCGCGACGGCGTCGAGCCAACGGGCGGAGGGGCGCGGCCTGGCACTCGGGCTGCTGGGACTGGCGTCGCTGCTGGGGATCGCCGCCTGGCGCAGTCGGCAGGCCGCGGTCGAGCCCGCTCGCGTCGCCGCCGATGCGGTGCAGGACGCCATCGTTGCCCGCGACCATGAACTGGCGGCGGCCATTGCCGGTGCCGACCGGATTGCCCGGCTCGCCTTGATACGTGTGGATACCTTCCCGCCCGGCAGTCACCATCCCCTCGACGATCTCCTCAGCGGTAGTGATATCGAACAGGCGCTGGCCGTGCTCGCCGGTGACACCGTGCTTGCCGTCACCGGCCCGGAACGCGTTTCACCAGTGCTACATGCGACGCGATTCACCCTGGTGTCCACGGCTTTCGTGCGCCTGCTCGTCGTCCGCGCGGTAGAAGGTAGTCGTGAGGCCCAGGTAACACTCCTGCTGGATGCCTCGTCCGGCATCCCGGTCGCAGGCGAATCGCTGGCCCAGCTCTCCGGTGGATGGAACGCCCTCACCTGGTCGTGGCAGTTGCCGCGCGGCGCAGAGTCCTACCCCACCAGCGACGCGGTGGTGAGCCGCATCCGTGCCGCCATGGCGCCGGTCGAGCCGGTCGCGGCGGGACTGGTGCTGCGAGAGTCACGGATGGCGCGGTGGCTCACAGGCGGGGGGTTGGCGATTCTTGCCATCGTCATTCTCCTCACCGCGTCGCATCCCGCGGCCCGGGCCGGTGCCCTCTTGCTCCCGCTCTGGGCCCTGATCCGCTCCGACGTCGATACCGGTGCCCTCGGCTTGCCGGCCATCAAGGCGCTGCTCGCCGCGGTCGCCCTCTTCCTCGCGGCGTCCGTTCTCTGGCGCAAGCCGCGACGGCGCAGTCCGATGGGATTGGCCGCGGCGATCCTCCTCCTCGGTTCGGCGCCGCCGCTGATCGCCATGTTGGCGAGCTCAGTGGTGCCCAAGTTCGAGTCGGGTTCGCTGGTGACGATGCTCGGTTGGGAGGTGGCCGTGGCGCTCGCCGCGGCCGGCTACATTGCCGTCGCGACGGCTCCGCTGCTCACCCCAGAGGATGGGACGGCGAATCGTGGCTGGGGGCTGGCCGCCACTATCGCGGCGTTGCTGGTGGGTGCCGCCGGTGCCGTCGTCTGGTCGCCGCAGGGGATCAGTGGTTGGTCCGTCTGGTACATCGCGCTCTGGGCCATTCCGCTCGCGCTGATGCTGCCAGTGACCTCGCGACGGTTCCGCCGACTCGCCGTGGCGACCATCGCCTCGATACTCGCCGCCCTCGCGACATGGGGCGCCTCGCTCGATGACCAGATCCGGATGGCGCACGCCGATCTCGATCGGCTGGCCGCCACCAGCGACCCTGCGGCCGCGGCCGCACTCGATTCCTTCGCCATCGATCTCAAGCGCGCGCATGTCACGCGACTCGACGATCTCTATGCCGCGTGGCGCGTGTCGGCACTGGAGCGTCAAGGGATTCCGACGCATCTCGCCGTCTTCGGCGCGAACGGACAGGCGCGCGAGAACATCGCGCTCGACCAGCTGAGCGTGACCTGGGAGAAGGACCTCATTCCGATGGTGCGTGCCGTTGGTGACACGGCGCGTCGCGTCGGCATGCCGCGCGGTTTCGGACATCATGAGGTGTTGATCGTCCCCGTGACGCCGGACACCATTCTCACGGTCGCGATCGGTCCGCGCTCGCGCCTGATCGCGCCGAGCCGCTTTGGCAGACTCGTGGGGTGGCGCAGCCCGGCGCAGCCGCTCTTCCGCGACGCGGTCGTCAGTGATGACCCCGGACCGACCGACACCATCGCTCGCCGCTCCAATCGCTTCGTGCGCCAGCAACGCCTCGTGAGCGCCGGCAACGTGCCGCGACTGGTGCGCGCCGAGATCGAGATGCCGACGCCGGGACCATATAGTGTGCGTGCCGCGCTGATGGTGCTGCTCGACGTCGGGGCGATTCTCGCGCTCTGGTTCGCGATCCAGCACTGGCTCGGCGATTCCTGGACGATCTCGCCCGGCGTGCTTCGCAAGTCGTATCGGCGATCGCTCGCGACGACCCTTGCGGCCTTCTTCATCGTCCCCGCGATGTTGTTCACGCTCTGGTCGGTGGTCTGGGTGCGCAAGGATGCGACCAAGGAACGCTTGGGGGAGGTGCGGCGCACCATGAGTGACGTGGTCGACGTCGGCAACGGTTTCGGTGTGATGCGCAACGGTCCGCCGAGTCGCGACTCGCTGGCCATCACCGCCGAC
>JBBRBZ010000084.1:0-12075 GCA_038205305.1 Gemmatimonadales bacterium | reverse complement strand
TCCGTTATCTTCCCGCCCCCCTCAACGCGCTCGGGCAGCCCCCCTAAAACTGTCGCCCCCACCCATTCCCGCTTCTCGCTCCCCGATTGCTACCCTACAAAGTCCACCGTAATCTTCTTCGGAATCACTCCCGCTTCGGCGGCCCGGTCCAGCAACAGCTGCACTGCGGCCCGGCCGCGCGCACCGTAGTCGACGGTCCAATCATTCACATACATCCCCACGAACGTGTCGGTCCGTTCATCCGATATGCCGCGATTGAATTGCTTGGCATGATCGAGCGCGGCTTGGCGATGCTCGAGCGAGTAGACGATGCTGGCCTTGAGGTCGCGAGCCACCTGCTCGATGACATCGCGGCCGAGGTCGCGGCGGACGACGTTGCCACCGAGCGGGAGTGGAAGACCAGTCTCCTGGAGCCACCATTCACCCATGTCGGCCCAAAGATGCAGGCCATCGTCGGCGTAGGTGAGCTGCCCCTCGTGAATCAGCAGGCCGAGGTCCACATCGCCGCGATGGACGGCATCCTCGATCTGGTCAAAGGCCATCACCACCGGCTCAAACTCTGGCTGCCAGAGCCGCAGGGCGAGATAGGCGGTGGTGAAGAGGCCGGGGATCGCGATCCGCTTCCCCTTGGCCGCCGTGCGCGGGTCGGCGGGCCGGGCCGACGTCGCCACCAGCCGCGGGCCGTAGCCATCGCCCATCGAGGAGCCGCTCGAGAGCAGGGCATAGTCGTCGGCGAGGTAGGCGTAGGCGTGGATGGAGACCGCCGAGATGTCGAGCTCCTTCCGCCGCGCGCGCAGGTTGAGCGACTCGATGTCCGAAAGCTCGTGCTCATAGCGCAGGTCGCCGGTGTCGATCTTCCCCTCGGCCAGGGCGTAGAACATGAAGGCGTCATCCGAATCGGGACTGTGGGCCACCTTGATGGTGGTCGGCACTATTTGGCCCCGTTGGTCTTGAAATAGTTCTCGAGGAACGGCTGGTGGTCGACATACTCCGGTCGCTTGGTCTTCATCTCGGCGTCGAAGTTGGTGCGGAAGGTGGCGCGCTCGGCGCGAGCCTTGGTGGAGTCGCCCTGATATTCCGCCACCATGATCCGGATATAGGTCGCCATCAGGTTGTGCTTTGACGCGGTCTCGATGGTGTCGGCCAGGGCGATCGCCCCGGGGAACATCCCCACCTGGGCCTGCAGCATCGCCGCGTGGTAACGCGCATCGATGTCGCGATCGCCCGGTGGCAGGTTGGCGTAGGCACCGAGCGCCATGGGCGTGAAGTTGATCACGGTGGTCGTGTCGCCCTTCTCGGCGGCGGCGGTCACTCGGCCTTCGAGTCGGGAGAACTGTTCCCGCGGCGTCATCTGCGAGATGTCGGGCGCAACCCCAAGCGAGGTTGACGCTGCGGCGCCGCCACCGGCCGAGTTCCCGGCGTTGGCCATGTCCGGTGGGGTGACAGCGTTCTTTCCGCGGGCGCTGTAGGTGATCGCGGCAATAGTGACCACCGTGAGCGCGAGCGCGATCAGCCATGGCGTCTTGTTGGCCATGTTGCTGGCGACTGGTTGGGCCACCATGCCGGCCGGCATGGTCCTTCGCGCGGCGACCGGGCCACCGGCGGCACCGCCAGCCGCCCCGCACTTGTGGCAGAACTTGGCATCGGGGGCCAGCGAGGTGCCGCAGCTGGCACAGGGCTGATTTCCGAGGGCGGAGCCGCAATTGGCGCAGAAATTTCCGCTGGCGGCGGCGCCGCAACGCGGGCAGGACGAGGCTGAAGCAGATGACACGGCTGGCTCCCTGAACGAGATCGGATTGTGGCCGACACTGGCACAATATAGCGGGGCCCAGCTGGCGCGGGCCGCAGATTCTCGCTACCCTTGGAGAACTCTTCCACCCGGAACATGACGACTCCACAGCCCGACAGCATCGACCTCTCGAACGCCAACCACATGGGTGACCTCGCTCGTGGGGGGACTACGTGGGCGGTCCATCTCGAGAGCCGTCAGGACGGGCCGGTGGCCATGGGGCGGATCCATTTCGTGGCCGCCGGCGTGCGGCGCAGCTCGGCTTGGATCTTCCGTGAGTGGACGGTGACCGACGTGAAGACCCGTTTCTCGGAGTTTTCCCCGCTCGAACTCTGGCGCCTGCTGGAGAGCCTGAGCTGACTTTGGTCCCGCTCATCGAGCGCCGCCGCATTCCGCCCCTGCTGGCTGCTTCGCTCCTCCTGTTCCTGTGGTCAGTCCCGCTGGCGGCGCAAACTGCGACCGATTCGGCCCCGGTCATCTCCCGGCTCACCCTCGAGCGGCGCAACGTCTTCGACCAGCAGGAAGCGCAGCACTTCTGGCTCCTTCGCCTGGTGAACCAGCTCCACATCCGGACCCAGTCGCCGATCATCCGCAGCGAATACCTGTTGCACGTCGGTGACGTCTGGGATTCCCTCCGGGCCGCCGAGACGGAGCGCAACCTCAAGGCACTGGGCGTCTTCCGGCAGGTCAGCGTGGACTCGGTGCGCAACGACTCCGGGTTGACGATGCGGGTCATCACTAGCGACGGCTGGAGCACACGTCCCGATTTCAGGTTTCGCTCGACGGGCGGGTCGGTGGTCTACACCCTCGCGCTGATCGAGGACAACCTGCTCGGCACCGCGACCCACACGGAGCTCAACTACCGCAAGGACCCGGACCGTACCAGCACCGTCCTGGCGTTCCGGAAGACCAGGCTCATTGCGGGGAAGATCGGCGCCAATCTGATCTTCACCAATCGTTCCGACGGCAAGCTGCTCTCGGGCGTGGTGTCGTGGCCCTTCTTCTCCAACGAGTCCCGCGCCGCGGCGTCGCTCTCCTTCGACACCCGCCGGGAGCGGATTCTCCGCTTCCGCGATGGCGTTGCGGTGGCGAGCGACACGCTCGAACGCCGCTACGTGCTGGGTCGGGTGGACCTGGCGAAGGCGCTGCGGGCGACTCCTGCGGGGTACGTCCGCATCGGGGTGACGGGGCAGGTGCGTCGCGACGATTTCACCACCCAGGCGATCGCCGACCTGCAGGGGATCCCCACCCACAGCGTGACCGGGGCGGTGGGTGGCTTCGCGGAGCTGCGCCACGATGACCACGTCAAGCTCCGGGGCTATCAGTCGTTTGGCGTCGATGAGTACGTCGACCTGAGCGATGTGGTCCGGCTGAGCGCCCTGGCCGCCCCCAAGGCGCTGGGATACCACGTCGACGGCATCGCACCGCTGCTGAGTGCCCACACCGGGGTGCGCTTTCCGGGGGGCTTCGCCTTCGGCGACCTCACCCTTGGCGGGCTCTACACCTCGGCCGGACTCGATTCGGGACAGGTCACTCTGGGCGGCACGGCCGTCTTCCTGCCCAGCGAGCGGCACCAGCTGATCGTGCACGCGGAGTGGGGGATGATCGCCTCTCCCGCCGTCGGCAGCGAATTCGACCTGGGTCTGGGAGCTGGACCCCGAGCGTTCAGGGAACACGCCTTCACCGGTGACCGCGAGTATTTCGCGACGGCGGAGTATCGTTACACACTCACCCGCGAGTTTCTGAAGGTCACCGGTGTGGGACTCGCCGCCTTTGCCGATCACGGTGGGGCGTGGTGGCAGGGCGAGTCGCCCCGGAGCGGGTGGGACGCCGGCATCGGGCTCCGCTTCGGGCCATCGCGCGGTTCGGAGCAGGAGGCGAGCCGAATCGATCTGGTGCGGCGCTTCGGCAATGACCGCGAAGGGGCCGGCTGGGTGCTGGTGGTGGGGAAGGGCTTCGTGTTCTCAACCGGGCTGAGGGGAGGGGGCAGGTGATCACCTATCGCAAGCTGATGCTGGGCACCTTCGCGATCCTGATGCTGGTGGTGGTGCTGTTCTCCCTGTACGCCGGCCTGAGTCTCAAGTGGGACTACTCGAGTGGCGTCAGGGCGGGCATCCTCCAGAAGGCCTCGCAGAAGGGCTGGATCTGCAAGACTTGGGAAGGTCAACTCGCGATGAATACCGTCCCTGGCGTGGCGCCGACCCTCTGGGACTTCAGCGTGCGCGATGACGCGGTCGCGCGTCAGGTTGAAGAGGCACTGGGGAAGAAAGTGGTACTCCACTATCGGGAACACCGTGGCGTGCCCACGTCCTGTTTCGGGGAGACGTCCTACTTCGTGGACTCGGTCGCCGTCGTTTCGCCCTGACCTTATCTTGATCCCACTGGCGACGCCACAACGGCGTCGCGGACATCCACCCGGAGTTGGCAGATGGTGAAGGGTATTCTTGCGCTGGGCGCGGCCGTCAGCATTGCCAGTGTCGCGATGTTCCATACCGAACTGAAGTCGTCGATTCCGGCGAAGAACGCTTCCGTCACGTCGCCCGCGACGGCGTCGGTGACCTTCAGCGAAGACGTAAAAGTTGCCTTGTCGTCGCTGTCAATCTTGAAGGCCGATTCGTCGGTGGTCGAGAAGTTGCTCATCAAGGAGAAGGCGATGGCTGCGACCTTCGGCGCACCGCTCACCAAACCGCTCGCGCCGGGGAAGTACCTGCTCCACTACCGCACCGTCTCCGATGACGGCCATGCGGTCAGCGGCAACGTTCCGTTTACCGTCATCGTCAAATAGTGCGACGCGGCATCGCGTTCCTGCTGCTGGCGACTGCCGTGGCGTGCAGTCAGGAGAAGGAACGCACGCTGTCGACGGACGGGTTCATTGGCAGCGAAATGCCCGACCCGCTTGCCACGCCGGAGCTGACCTTCACCACCACGGACAACCAGCCCTTCCCGCTGCGCGAGGCGACGGCGGGAAAGGTCACGCTGCTGATGGTGGGCTACACCCATTGTCCGGATGTCTGTCCGGTGCACCTCGCCAACTTGGCCGCCGTGCTCAAGAAGATGCCCGAGGAAGTCCAGAGCAAGGTGCAGGTGGTGTTCGTGACGACCGATTCCGCGCGCGACACGCCAGCGGTGCTCGGCGCCTTCGTGCACACCTTCAATCCCGGTTTCATCGGCTTGATCGGGAGCGCGTCGGATCTCGCGTTGTTGCAACGCCAGTTGTTGCTCGGCCAGGCCTACGAGGAGCCGAAGAAGGCTGATGGCAGCTATCTGGTCGGTCATGCCTCGGCCGTGATCGCCTTCACCGCCGACGGCAAGGCGCGGGTGCGCTACCCGTTCGGCACCAGGCAGGCGGATTGGGCGCATGATCTGCCGTTGTTGGTGGGGTATGGACCAAAGTAAGGAGAACGGAGAACGGAGATTGGAGAACGGAGTGAGGACTTCAATTTTCCGTTCTCCGTTCTCTGTTCTCCGTTCTCCTGCATCGAATATTGAGAGCCGCAGAGCTTTGTTGTGACCTGGTGGTGTTCCGCGACCGGTCTGCCCTGGACTTGGTCATTCCAATGGTATCCCGGCGTCCATCTCGTACTCATTGCCCTCGCCGCCGGTTGGTGGCTGCTCGGCCGACGGCAGCAGTGGCCGCGCCGGCCGTGGCTACCCTTCATCGCGGGTTGGCTCGCGCTGGAGATCACCTTCGACTGGCCGCTGGGAAAGCTCGGTGCGGGCTATCTCGCCTCGGTGCACACGCTGCAGCTCCTGCTGCTCACCCTGGTGGTGGCGCCCTGCCTGCTCTTCGCACTACCGGAGGAAGCCTGGCTGGCGCTGGTGCCGGTGGATTCCCGGCGGGAGCGCGTGCTGCGCTGGCTGGCGCGGCCGGTCCCCGGCCTGCTCTGCTACAACGTCATTGTCGTGACCACGCACCTGCCCATCGTGGTGGATGCCGCGATGACCACGCAGCTCGGCACCATGGCGATCGACTTTTCCTGGCTGCTGGCGGGAGGCTTTCTCTGGTGGCCGATCGTGGGGCCGCCACGATTCCGCTGCATGGGCGCGTGGGGGACCCTCGGCTACATCTTCGCGGCCACCATTGTGCCGACCATCCCCGCCATGATGATGGTCTTCAGCGACTGGCCGCTCTACCGCCTCTACGAGCTGGCACCGCGGGTGTCCAACCACTTCTCGGCCAACGACGATATCAAGCTCGCTGGCCTGTCGATGAAACTGTTCGGCGACATTCCGCTCGTGATCGCCGCGCTGGTCATCTTCAATCGACGGATCGAGCGCGACGAGGCGCGGGTGCGCGTCTGAAGCGGGTCAGCTCCGCAGCACGCCGATCACCGCCGGCAGCAACCCCAGCACCCAAACCAGTGAGGCGATCAGGATCGCCTGCGACTTGGTGGCCTTGCCCGTCACCATGAAGCCGAGGCCGAGCAGAAAGGTGCACCAGAGGGTGAAGAGATCGACCCGACCGAAGATCGCTGTCATCATGCTCGGGTGCGAGCCGTCGAGGAAGCGACCGACGCCCAGACTGAGCGACAGTCGCGACGTGAAGTTGGCGTCAGGCATCAGCACCACCTGGACCGCCGAAAGAATCCACTCGATCAGGCGCGGGTACCACGCGAATGTCGCGATCATGACCGCCACGGAGTAGCGCACCTTTACGCCGAACAGCATCGCCACCAGCCACGCCGCCAAGCCGATGATAAACGGGCCAATCAGGTATCCGATCGGCACGCCGATGGTCGTCGCCGTGGCGGTAAACGACTTGACCTTCTCCAGCTGCTCTGGCGTCATCTGTGCCGCGGCCTTCGCCAGTCCCGCAGCAGACTCGGCCTCGAAGACCGGCTGAAGCAGCCCCTTGGTGGCGAACATCAGCACGCCGCCGAGGACCGCCAGCGCCACCAGCGGCAGGCCGAACTCCCCCCCGCGCCTGCGGTCGAACACCTTGGAGGGAGCGTAGAAAATTTCGAAGAGATCTTCCGCTCCGGGCTTGACGGTGGCAACGGCAGTCGAGTCAATCGGTTCGGTCATTGAACACTCCGGGAGACGTGGGTCGTGAAGGGACGAGGCATGCCTCGCCCGTATTTGGTCGTGGGTCGTGGGCTACTGATCTGGGTTTTTTTCCCATGAGCCGTACATCGGGTTGGGCAGGGCAAAGTAGCTGACGCCGAATTGCTCCAGCAACACGGGCTGATTGCGCGCCGCTTGCGTCAGCGAGGGAAAGTCCTGGATGTTGTCGCCAATCCACTCGAGCACCTTCAGGCGCGGTACGCCCGCGACGGCGGTGCCATCCTGTACGCGACCGAATCGGGGATTCTTGTTGCTCTCACCCGGCGCCTGACAGAGCACGAGATCGGCGGCGATGTGGACGGCAGCAAGATTAGTGCGGGTGATGGCGCACAGGGACTCGGCGCGATTGGTCACAATCACCACTCGGCCGCCGAGCTGCCGCACTCGCTGGGTGAACTCCGCTGCCCCCGGGATGGCGGTGGCAATTGCCTCGTGCACCCACACTGCCCAACTCGAGTCCGAATATTTGGCGTGCGCCACTCCCAGTCGCTTCTGGTACTCCGAATTGTCGAGCACGGTCTCGTCGGCGTCGAGGATCACCGCCCAGCTCCCCTTCGCCAGCCCCTCGGCCGCCACCGCCAGTCGCTCCCCCGCAACTCGATACGTCTGCAGCGTGAGCGCCTGATACTCCGCCGAGGTCCTGAACCAGCGCAGCTCGGTGGGGTAGGCCGCGCCGGCGGCCACGGCGGGGGTTGGTGCGGTCCGGGGGGTGCCGACGCATCCGATGGTGGCGATGAGCAGGAGAGCTGACGGGAGGGTGAGGGCCAGTCGCACGGGTGGCTCCAAGATTGGAATGGAGTGAATTGTCGCGCCAAGCGGCCGGAATACCAATGGAAAGGCGACCCGTTGCGTTGGAAAAGGTCGGCCCCTGTGGGCCCAGCCGGTTATAGATTCGTCAACTGGTCTGGATCTGGCAGCGTACACCTCTTGGAGGGGTGTGGTCACCGATTCATCTCCATCGCATATCCATCGGGCAACCTTGGAAGGGACGCGGCTATTTCACTCCTCCTGCTGCTGGCGCTACGCCTGATGGCCACCCCCGCTGGGGTCCACGGAACGGTGCGTTCCGGGGAAGGGCTGCCGCTGCGCGGGGTGCGGGTGGAGGTGGACGGCACCGGACAGGCGGTCACCGACAGCCTGGGGCACTACGCCGTAGGGGCGCTGCTCCCTGGCTCCCACGATCTGCGGTTCGTGGCGCCTTGGTACGCCCCCCGACGGATGAGTGTCCTGCTGAGCGATGCCAGCGACCTCGCTCTCGATGTGGAGCTCTCCCCGGTGGTGGTAATCCTGCCAAGCATCGGGGTCACGGCGGCACCACCCACCGCCACGGCGGTCAGCGCCCCCTCCCGGGCCGAGGGCACGGCGGAGCTGGGTCAGTACCGGATCGGATCTGGCTGGCAAGGCGACATGCTTACCCAGGGTGTCGACATCCAGAAGGCCATTGCCGCGGTGCCCGGTGTGGTGGGACGCGGTGAGGACGCCACCTCGCTCAGCATGCGCGGCGGTAGCGCGTCGGAGAACCTCTGGCTGCTCGACGGCATCCCGATCTACGGCGGCTCCCACTTCGGCAACGCCTCGAGCGCCATCCTGCCCGATGCCATCTCGTACATGAATGTCCACACCGGCGTCACCTCGGCACGGTTCGGGGGGCGACTCTCCGGGGTCGTGGAGCTGGAGACTGCGGATTCCACGCCCAGCGCTGCTGGCATCACCGGGGCGGTGAATGCTTCCGACGTCCGCGCCCTGGTGCGCGGTGCGCTGCCAATGGCGCATGGCAGCTACCTCCTCGGCGGAAGGACCTCGTTCCGCAGCGCATGGCAGACCGCCGATGGGCTGACCCAGGAGTCCGCCTACCGCGACTTCATCGGGGTCGCCCGACTCAACGCGGCGGGCGGCTCGCTCCGCGTCGTCTCGTTCCTGAGCGGCAACAAGCTCGGTCTCGAGCCCGGTTCCCCGATCGTCGTCTCCTCCGCGACGGGCGACTCGGGGGACAACGGCAGCGGCCAGCTCTCCGGCGGCACCATGCTGGGGTGGAAGAGCAGTAGCATCGGCGCGACCTGGACCCAACTCGGCGCCGACGGACTTGAGGTGCGGCTGCGGTCCTGGTATTCCGGCGCGACGGCCGACATCACCTGGCTGCCGGAGTGGGGATCCTCCCGGCTTCGCAGTACGGTCTCCGAGCTGGGGATGTCGGCCGAGGGGGGCAGGGAGTGGGCGCACGGCTCGAACCTGTTCGGGCTCTCGCTCGTTCGCCCGACCACGTCCTATGCCGTCGCACAGCTCTCCACCGACGCGGCGATTGCGAGCGCGGCTTCCACCCGCACCGCCACACCCACTACCGCCTCACTCTTCACCGAGTGGAGCTGGCGGCCGAACAATCAGCTGGTGAGTCGCATCGGCATGCGCGGCAACGCCACCTCGGGTGCTCGCATGAATGTCGAGCCCCGGGTGGACATCTCCTACTACACCTCGGCCGATACCCATTTTGACTTGGGCGCTGGCCGGACCCACCAGACGCTGCAGTCGATGTTCAACGAGGAGAATCTGCTCGGCACGCTGATCGGCCTGGAACTCCCGTCGGCAGCGAATGGCGCGATTCCCACCGCTTCGGCCGACCAGATCGGTCTGGGGATCGGACACCGGGTGAGCTCGCGCATCACCCTCACGGCCGACAGCTACCTGCGGCGGTGGAGCGGAGTGCCGTTGCCGGCGAATACCACCGGCGGCGTCTTTGTCACCGATTCAGTGGTGATCGGACGCGGCCACTCTTCCGGTGTCGTGCTGGGTGCCACCTATGCTGGTCGCGCGTTGTCGGCCCATGCCGCGATGTCGTTCGCCCGCTCGGTTCGCGAATACGATGGCGGGAGCTACCATGCCGGGGTCGAACGGCCGTGGTCAGTGGCGGGAATCTTCGACTACCGACTTGGCCACCGCACTCTGGCGCAGCTCTCCCTCGGTGCCGGCACCGGGGAGCCATCCTCGATCACTGGTGCCGGGGTCGACTGGCGTCCCGACCATCTGCCGACCCAGTCGGGTGAACTCGAGGGGACGCCGGTGAATCTTCCGGGCCCGGTCAACATTGAGCGGCTGCCCGGCTTCACCCGGATCGATGTCGGGTTGCGGCGCAGTTGGCCGCTCGGCATCGCGGGACGGTCGGGGGCACTGACAACTAGCCTGCGGGTGGTCAACCTGCTGAACACCACCAACAGCATCGGCGTGGTGGCCGCGGCCGGCAGCTCGCTCCGGCTGGTCCGGGGCACCCCGCGCGGGCTCGGCTTCGAGGTCGGCTGGCTCTTCTAGCGGGGCGACGGGGCCGACGTGTCACAAAGCACCGCGGTGGTGCGTTCAATAGCTGTGACCGACCAGACGGCAGTTTTCACCCACTTCAGTTCGGAGCCCCTCGTGGTGCGACGGTCAACTCCTGCGTTCGGGCGATCGGCGCCCGGTGCCTCGGAGACCGCCTTCGAACGGGACTTCACCCGCCTCTTTCACGAACAATTTCCCCGTCTTTTCCGCTACCTCGATCGGCTGGCTGGCGATCCGTCGCTCGCAGCCGATGCGGTACAGGAAGCCTTTGTGCGCCTCAACCGTCGTGGCGAGATGCCCGACGATCCCGCAGCCTGGCTCGTCACCGTCGCGTCGAATGTGCTGCGCGACGATCGGCGGCGCGCTGGGCGCCACCTGCGCCTGCTCAGCGGCAAGCCCGATGGCGTTGCCATGTCGACGCCGCCGCTCGATCCTGCGGCGACGCTGGAGAGCAGTGAACGGCGTGCGATGGTGCGCGCCGCGATGACCCGCCTGAATGACCGTGATCGCGACGCCCTCCTCCTTCGCCACGCCGGTTACAGCTACCGCGAGATCGGACTCGCGCTCGACCTGAATCCCTCGAGTGTGGGCACGATCCTGCTTCGTGCCACCGCGGCATTCCGCCGCGCGTGGGAGGAGATGCACGGTGCCGAGCACTGAGATGAATCACCCCGACGAAGCCCTCCTGCTCGAGGCACTGCACGAACCGGCCGCCATGAGCAGCACCCTGCGGACTCACCTCGAGCAGTGTGCCGAGTGCCGCTCCCGGCAGGCGCAGCTCCTCGCCGCCGACGAGCAGGTGGGCTCGCTGCTCGGTGCCCTCGATCATCCGCTGCCCGCGATCACGCCGGAGGAGATCCTGAGTGTCCGGCCGCGCCCGCTCCGCCGTCGCGCGCTGCTCGTGGCAGAACTCACCCTCTTCCTGGCGGCTGCGGCCGCCGCCATGACCATTCCCGCCTCGCCAGTGCACCAGCTGCTCTTTCCGACAGCCGTGGCACGGGCGGTATCGACCCTGGTAGACGAGCCGCCGGTCGAACCGCGCGCCGCGGTGGCACCGGTCGGCATCGCGCTCGCCGCGCCCGATTCGTTGGTGGTGGCGTTCCGGCAGGTGCAGTCCACCGGTTCACTCGAGGTGCGACTGACGAGCGATTCGCAGGTGACTGTCAGCTCCCGAGGCGGGACGGTCGGCTACCGCGTCAACGAGGGACGGGTCGAGGTGGACAATCGGGTGCCCGCCGACGGCTACGTGATCGAAATTCCGTCATCGCTCAGCCGGGCGGAGATCGTCATGGGGCGCCGAGTGCTGTTCAGCAAGAATCACGGGGTGACCACGCCTGCCGGGCCCACAGACGGTGTGCGCTATCGGATCACCCTGGCCGACTCCACGAGGAACCGCCCGTGACCAACGCATTTCGACTCGCCTGCATCATGGCGACCGGGTCGCTCGTGACATTCCCGCTGACCGCCCAGGGCGTCGAGCCGGACTCCGTGGCCCACGGTGACACCACGCTCGGTGGCGCGCCGGTCCATGCTGCCATTCCCGGCCTGTCAGCGGCACGCACCGGCCTCTCCCAAGAGACGATGCAGGATACCGTCCGTCGTCCACGGGCGATCGAGTACAGCGACGCCTACGCCGTGCGGCTCAAGATCCATCAGTGGGGCAGCTATGTCGAACTGCCGCTCTTCGTGGCGGAGTACGTGGTCGGGCAGAAGCTGCTCACCCAGCAGCAGACCACCAACATTCGGCACTCCTCGCTCAAGTCGGCGCACGGCGCGCTGGTGGGGGTGCTTGAGGGGCTCTTCGCGGTGAACACGGTGACTGGGCTCTGGAATCTCTACGACTCGCGTCACGACCCTGCCGGGCGCGCCCGCCGGATCATCCACTCGGTGCTGATGCTCGCGGCCGACGGCGGCTT
>JBBRBZ010000083.1:0-12107 GCA_038205305.1 Gemmatimonadales bacterium | reverse complement strand
CGGGGGGAGCGAGCGGGGGATGACGGGGGGGGGCGAGCGGGGGATGACGGGCGGGGGGAGGAGCGCGGGGGCCCGTCAGAGGAGGGGGCGCTGTCTGAGCCGCGCTCTGGCCCGAGCGGAGCGAGGGACAGCGGCGAGTTGCGGCCCCGACGGTTGACGGGATCCCCCGCGCTCCGCACCCCCGTGCGCACCGGGGGGACTCCGCGATCAATGAATGCACCAGCTCTGGACATCCCCCGCTGCGCGGGGGATGACGGGGGGGAAAGCGCGGGGGATGACGGGGGATGGCGTTATATTTCCCGATTGTGATTCGCCCGCTGGCGAACCCCGCTTTCTCCTCTGTCTCCCGGACCCATGACCGCGCCAAACTCCCGCGAACGCATCGTTCCGCGCCTGATCGAAGAAGAGCTCCGGCAGTCGTTCATCAACTACTCGATGAGCGTGATTGTCTCTCGCGCCCTGCCCGATGTGCGCGACGGCCTCAAGCCGGTGCACCGCCGCATTCTCTACGCCATGAACGAGCTTGGCCTCGTCCCCACCCGCGCCTACAAGAAGTCGGCGACGGTGGTGGGCGACGTGCTCGGCAAGTATCACCCGCACGGCGACAGCTCGGTCTACGACGCGCTGGTGCGCATGGTGCAGGAGTTCTCGCTCCGCTATCCGCTGATCGACGGCCAGGGCAACTTCGGCTCGGTCGACGGCGACCCGGCCGCGGCGTATCGATACACCGAAGCGCGGATGACGCGGCTCGCGCTCGAGATGCTGGAAGACATCGACAAGAACACCGTCAACTACCAGCCCAACTTCGATGATCAGCGCGAAGAGCCGACGGTGCTGCCGTCGAAGCTGCCCAACCTGCTCATCAACGGGTCGAGCGGCATCGCCGTCGGCATGGCCACCAACATCCCGCCGCACAACCTGCGCGAGGTGACCAAGGCCATCGCCGTGCTGGCACGCAATCCCGACGCCACGCTCGATGATCTGGTAGCGCACATCAAGGGACCCGACTTCCCCACCGGCGGCTACATCTATGGTGAGGCGGGCATTCGCGAGGCGTACGAGACCGGCCGCGGCCGCGTCATCATGCGTGCGCGGGTCAAGATCGAGGAGAATGAGCGCACCGGCCGCAACGCGCTGATCATCACCGAGATTCCCTACCAGGTGAACAAGGCGACGCTGCACACCAACATCGTTGAACTCGCCATGGCCAAGAAGATCGAGGGGATCTCCGGCGCGCGCGACGAGTCCGATCGCGAAGGCATGCGGCTGGTGGTGGAGCTCAAGCGCGACGCCATCGCCCAGGTGGTGCTCAACCAGCTCTACAAGCACACCTCGATGCAGAGCACCTTCGGCGTCATCAACCTGGCGCTGGTCAACGGCGCCCCCAAGGTGATGGCGCTCAAGGAAATGCTGCAGCACTTCATCGATCACCGCCACACCATCATCGTGCGGCGCTCGGAGTTTGATCTCGCCGAGGCGAAGAAGCGCGAGCATATCCTCGAGGGACTCAAGATCGCCGTCGACAACATCGACGAAGTGATCCAGATCATCCGCTCCTCGAAGGACACCCCCGAGGCGCACGGGCGCCTGAGCGCACGATTCGGCTTCACCGAGATCCAGGCCGACAACATCCTCAACATGCGCCTGGCCCGCCTCACCGGACTGGAGATCGAGAAGCTCGAGGCCGAACTGAAGGAAGTGCGCGCCACCATCGCCGAGCTCGAGAGCATTCTCGCCTCGCGCGAGAAGCGCACCGGCATCCTGATCGAAGAACTCGAGACGGTTGCGGCCACCTATGGCGACGAGCGCCGCACCGAGATCCTCAAGGATCAGGGCGAGTTCTCGGTCGAGGACCTGATCGCCGAAGAGGACATGGTGATCACCGTCTCGCACACCGGCTACATCAAGCGGATTCCGGTCACCACCTATCGCCGGCAGCGTCGCGGCGGTCGCGGGCTCACCGGCATGGAGACGAAGGAAGCCGACTGGGTCGAGCATCTCTTCATTGCCTCGACCCACGACTACCTGATGTTCTTCTCCAACGCCGGCACGGTCTACTGGCTCAAGGTGCACGAGATCCCGCAGGGGGGTCGCGCCGCCCGCGGCAAGCCGATCGTCAACTGCATCAACATCCGCGAGAATGAGCGGATCGCCTCGCTGGTGCCGGTGCGCACCTTCGCCGACGATGAGTGGCTGATGTTTGCCACCCGCAACGGTACCGTCAAGAAGACCGTCATGTCGGCCTACGGCAACGTGCGCACCGTCGGCATCAACGCCATCAACATCGACGCCGACGATGAACTGATCGACGTCCAGAAGACCCGCGGCAATGATGACATCGTGCTCGCCACCTCTTCCGGCATGAGCATTCGTTTCCATGAGAGTGATGTCCGCGAGATGGGACGCGCCACTGGCGGCGTCAAGGGCATCGAGTTGAGCGGTGACGATCGTGTCATCGGCATGGTGGTGGTGCGCGAACGGGCCGAACTGCTGGTGGTAAGCGAGAAGGGCATCGGCAAGCGCTCGATGATCGCCGACTACCGCGTTCAACGCCGCGGTGGCAAGGGCATCATCACCATGCAGCAGACCGGCAAGACCGGTCGATTGATCGCCCTCAAGGATGTCCTCCCCGAGGACGAATTGATGATGATCACCAAGGGTGGCGTGATCATTCGCTGCCCGGTCGAGGGCATTCGTGTCAGCGGCCGCAACACCCAGGGCGTCAAGCTGATGAACCTCGACGCCGACGATCGCATTGTCGATGTGGCGCGGGTGCAGAAGGAAGACGACGACAACGGCGACGATGCCGGCGATGATGGCGAGGTGGAAGTCGAGGAGTCGGCGGGCGAGGCGTGATCTCGCTCGACAATCTGCGCAATGCCCAGGCGGGATTGGCGGGAGTGGCGATTCGCACTCCGCTGATCCCGCTTCTGGCCATCCCCGGCATTCTGCATCCCGTCCGCCTGAAGGCGGAGTTCCAGCAACCCATCGGCGCCTTCAAGATTCGTGGTGCCTGGACCGCAATCCACCGCCTCACCCCCGCCGAACGCGCCCGTGGCGTGGTCACCTCATCCAGCGGCAATCACGGCCTTGGCGTGGCCTTCGCCGCCCATCGGCTGGGCATCCGCGCCGTGGTGGTGACCCCTGAGTCGGTATCGGGCGTGAAGGCCGAGGGAATCGAGCGACTCGGGGCAGAATTATTGCGGGTGGGAGCACGTCGGGGACCGGAGCAGATGGCGGCCGCGGTGCGGGTGGCCAGCGAGCAAGGGCTCGCGCTGATTCCACCGTATGATCACCTCGACGTGATTGCCGGACAGGGGACCTGCGGCGTGGAGATTCTCGAGGATTGGCCCGAGCTCTCCACCATTGTCGTCCCCGTTGGTGGCGGCGGATTGCTCGCGGGAATCTGTTCGGCGGTCCGCGCCCTCCGCCCCGACGTCCGGGTGGTGGCGGTGGAGCCGAGCGGCATTCCGAAACTCTCGGCGGCATTCGCGGCCGGGAAGCCGGTGATGCTCGACGACGGTGGCAGCACACTCGCCGACGGGTTGCAGACGCGCACCGTCGGTGATCTCACCTACCCGATGATCCGGGAGGTGGTGCACGAGGTGGTGTCGGTGACGGATGAAGAGATCGCCATTGCCGTGCGCTGGCTGGCACAGCAGGGGCTGCGGGTGGAGCCGTCGGGGGCAGTGAGCACCGCGGCGCTCCTCGCCGGGAAGGTGAGCCCCTCGGGGCCGGTGGTGGTGGTGAGTTCTGGTGGAAACGTCGACCCTGCACGCTATGCGGAGCTCGTGGCCTGACATGCAAACTCAACCCCGCTTGCTGTTCGCCACCGAAGACATCACCCTGGCCCGCACGCTCTCCTGGGTCCTCAAGGAGAACGACTACGACGTCGTGACCGCCATCGGCGGCCCGGCGCTCTTCGATCGACTGGAACAGGAAGAGTACGAACTCCTCGTCATCGACATCGGTGGCGGCGACATCGGCCGGATGAACCGTCTTGCCCAGGTGCACGAGGACAAGCGCTACGCGGACACGCCGGTCTTTGTCCTCGCCGATGCCGGCTTTGAGGTGACCCGCCTCGAAGCGCTCGGCCTCGCCGGCCACGACGTCATTCACCGCCCCTACCGGATTCGCGAACTGCTGACGCGGATCAAGGCACACCTGCGGGTGGGCCGCGAACTGAACCGGGCGCGCTCCGAGGCGCGCTCGCGAGCGGAAATGATCGTGATCCTGAAGGAAGTCACCGCGGCGCTCAACCCGGAGAAGATCTACCAGATTCTTGTCCGGCGGGTGGCGCAGGGGCTGCACGTCGGTCGCTGCTCGGTGGTGCTCGCGTCTCCCGGTGACAAGGAAGGCACGGTGGTCGCGGCCTACGAGAACCCCACGCTCCGCGACCTGCGGGTGGAGCTGTCGCGCTACCCCGAGATCTTGCGCGCCCTCGAGACCGGCCAGACCGTGCTGGTGAGCGACGTCAACGTCGACCCGATGTACCAGGAGATCCGCTCCACTTGGGGCACCGGTGCCGCCGGGCAGGAAACCCGCTCCGTCATCGCACTGCCCTTTGCGCTGCACGGCCATCTGGCGGGCGTCTTCTTCCTGCGCACCACCAGCGATGACCCGCCGCTCAACACCCTCGACCTCGGCTTCGCCGAGCAGGTGATCGAAGCGGCCGTCGCGGCACTCGAGAAGGCCTACGAGCTCGAGAACAGTGGCAACGGTCAGGCCCAGCTCCGCGCGCTCGCCGACACCGACCCACTCACCGGCTGCGCCAATCGCCGCGCCCTCGACGAGCGGCTCAAGGCCGAGCTCGACCGGGCCCGCCGCTACGATCAGGTCGTCACCGTGCTGCTGCTCGATGTCGATGACTTCAAGCGGATCAACGACACCCACGGCCACATCCTCGGTGACCGCGTGCTCAAGCAACTCGCCGTCATCTTGCGGCGCGAACTGCGCACCATGGACTTCCTCGCCCGCTACGGCGGCGAGGAATTCGTGGTGGTGCTCCCGGAGACCGGCGGCACCGGCTCCCGACTGCTCGCCGACCGCATCCTGCGTCGAGTGCAGCAGCACAACTTCGGCGATGCCTCGATCGCCATCTCGGCCACGCTCAGCGCCGGCCTCGCGACCTTCCCCGACGATCGTGCCGCTGATGAGGAGTCGCTGCTCAAGCTCGCGGATGAGAATCTGTACAAGGCGAAGCGAGCGGGTAGGAACAGGTATCGAGACTAGCAAGGAGAACGGAGAACGGAGAACGGAGAACGGGGAAACGCGCAGCACCCTGTCATCCCTCGCGCAGCGGGGGATCTCAGGTCCCTCCGCCCTCGCTCTGCTCGGGGTCGGGATGAGGATTAGCTTCGCTCTTCTCTCTTCTCTCTTCTCTCTTTTTCACATTGGAGATCCCATGTCGCGAACTCTCGGTTCCGTCTCCACGCTACTCATTGCCGCGATCGCGCTCGTCGCCGGCTTCACGGGCGGGGCGCTGCTGGTCGGCAAGCACACGGCGTCACGCCCGCACCAGCTCGATGCGGTCACGACCCACGGCGAATGGGTGAAATTCACCAACGCCCACGGCGACAGCGTCCGCGCCTATGTCGCCTACCCCGAGCGCGCCGGCAAGCGCCCCGCGATCATCGTGATCCACGAGATCTTCGGCCTCACCGACTGGGAACCGACGGTGGCGGACCGCTACGCCGGACTCGGCTACGTCGCCATCGTCCCCGACCTGCTCTCATCACGCTACGGCATGTCGCCGGCATCACCGGACAGTGGCCGCAAGCTCATCGCCACCCTCTCCGATGCCGGCGTGATTGCGGATCTCGATGCCAGCTACCAGTACATCAACGCCCAGCCAGCCACCAAGAAGGACGACACCGGCGTGATCGGCTTCTGCTGGGGTGGCGGTACGGTGTGGAAGTACGCCTCGGCCAACCCGAAGCTGAAGGCGGCGGTGGTCTGCTATGGCCCGTTGAGCGACACCACGATGATCAAGTCGATCAAGGCACCAGTGCTCGGCGTCTTCGGGCAGAAGGATGGTCGAGTGACTGGAATGATCCCGGCGGAGAAAGCGATCCTCGGCAGCCGCTTTGTCGTCGACAGCTACATCGGCACCGGCCATGGCTTCATGAAGCCGGGGCGCACCGGCTATGGCACAGCGGAATATGATCGGGCCGTGAAGAACATCGACGAGTTTTTTGCCAAGCGGCTGGATGGGAAGTGAGAGAGCGGAGAACGGAGAACGGAGAACGGAGAACGGTTCCGTTTGTCGTGATGGTTCTCAGTTTGGCTGTCGCAGCCTGCGGCCTGTCGCCCATCGACCATCGCATCAAGTTGGGTGAGGAACCGTTCGTGGTCTTTGTGGGCGAGGGGATCGACGGTCACACCGATCTCTTCACCACCACCACCGGCGGCGGCTCGGTGTTCCAGTTGACCTTCACACCGGTGGTCGAGTCCCAGCCCAAGCTCGCCGGCGGCGGCCTGATGGTGGCGTTCCTCCGCTACCGCGACACCCTGCCGGGAACGCATCGCGATGTGGTGGTGATGAACCTGGTGACTGGATCGGAGCGGGTGATCGGGCTGCCGGCTGATGCGGGGACGCCACTCGCGCTCGGCTGGGGCAGCGGCGACAGCAGCCTCTACATCCGCACCGATGCGGGCAACTGGCGCACCAGCATCCCACCCAGCAGTGCCGCGGCGGAGCTGGTGCCCGCCAACGATTCCATGGCTGCGGTCAAGGCGATCAACCCCTGGCTCGGGCAGTCACGCTTTGCCGAGGCTATTCCCTGCAAGGACGGCGTCTGCGTCGTGGGCCCAAAACAGGACACCAGCGAACTCAGCGCGATCGGGAGGTATCCATTGCGGTGGGGTAATGACTCGGTGGCGTGGCTCGAAGGCAATGAGATCGTCGTGCGACCGCTCGGCACCGGACGCGTCCGCCGGATCTCGCTCAAGGATGCGCCGCTGCATGTGCGCGAGGCGAGTATGGGCGGATAGATCGTGGATGGTGGATGGTGGGCGACACATCTAAAGTCGGTCGTCCCTCGCGCAGCGGGGGACCTCCGGGCTCAATGCTGCAACTGAATCTGGAGATCCCCCGCTACGCGGGGGATGACCCACCAAGCTGGCGCTGCACGCTTCTCGCTCCTCGCTCTTTGCTACCTCCCCTCAAACACGAAGCTCTCCAGATGCTGTATCGTCGACTCCTTCTCGTGCAGTTCGTGCGCGAGGAGATCTCCGGTGGTGATCACGCCGAGGATGGTGCCGTTGGTGCCGAGGACGGGGAGGTGGCGGATGTGACGCTGGCTCATCATGGCACTGCAATCGACCACACTGGCGTCGGGGGTGCAGGTCACGAGCGAGGAGGTCATCACATCACCGACCCGCGTCGAGCCCGGCAGGAGATCGCTCGCCACCACGCGGCGCATCAGGTCGCGTTCGGTGAAGATGCCGGCCAGGGTATTGTCGACCATGACGAGCACGCTCCCCACGCCGCGCGCGTTCATCATTCGGGCGGCCTCGAGCACCGTGGTCTCTGGGGTGGCCTTCAGGACATCGCCGGTCTTGCGAGCCAGCAGGGCGGATACGTTTGCCATGGGGTGTGTCCAAATGGAGGGAGATCTCGATAGTAGCGCGGCCTGTGCGTGATGGCTAGGGGCGCCTGGGGCAGTTGGCTGAGGCGAAGTCCTACCGCGCAACTACAGTATCGGGTCCGGCCAGCTTCCCCGCATGACAGCCACCCGGGACCCCGAAGACGAAATCGGCGGAGAACGAGAGTGTTCCGTTGCGGCCCGCCACCCGGACCGGATCCCCCGACTCCCGCACCTGATCGCTGAAGTTGTCGCTGAAGACCTGATAGTTCCCCGGCCCGAAAACCCCTTCGATCTGTGGCACGGTGAAGGTCGCATGGGTGCGAAGCACCGAGTCGGTGATGGTCATTCCCGTGACCGGGTTGCCCTGCTGATCGACGACGGTCACGGAGATCAGCGCAAAGAGCGCGGTACACACCTTCGGCGACGTGCCGCTGTTGCAACCGGTGAGCAGCAGCGCAGCGGCGAGCGTGGTGAGCAGGGTGGACCGAATCGGCATGCGGGAACTCCCTCGGGTAGCGTCGCCTGAATGACGGATGGAAGGTAGCCCCTCCCTCGCAGGGACGATCAGAACCGCGAGCTGTCGATCCGGCATTCGTAATAGATGAGGGGAGTTGCCCGATAGGTGACGCTGCCCCGTTCGCGGAAGCCGCACTTGGCGTAGAAGTCTCCCGCTCCGGCGGTGGCGTCGTAGGCATCGAGACGAATGGCATCGCCGGGCCACGCCGCCACCACGCGCTTCGCCTCCTCGATGAGCTGCCGCCCCACACCATGGCGCTGGCTGTCGACACGTACCGCCATGTCGACCAGGTAGATCGGTCGCTTGGCCGAGGTGAAGTATTTCGGATCGATGGCCCAAGGCTTCTTGGTGAGCAACCGGAGCGTCGCGATGATCGCCCTCCCGGCGCGTGCCACCAGCACGTGCGATTGCACGATACCGACCTCGACGACCTCCGCGGTGCAATGGGAAGACCAGTGCCCCGCGCCAAAATCAACGGTCAGCCGCTCCGCCACATCATTCCGCAGCGCGGCGATTTCGGGTGAATCGGTGGCCGTGGCTCGGGCGAACACCAACTCGCGGGGAGCGCGCTTGGCTACTTTGGCCACAGCCATCCGAAGGCGCCCGCGGTGAGTAGCGCGAAAAGGAGGCCGTCGAACATCGACGTGAACGTCACCCGCCAGCCGCGATAGTACCAGATGGCGGTCTGCGGCAGCGCCATGGCGTAACAGGCGAACGCCGTCACGCCGGCGAAGCGGAAGACGTGCAGATAGTCCGTTCCGGCGGGGAGGGCGCGTCCCGTCACATACCCCGTGATGACCCCGACCACGAGAAGGTAGATGAACCACACCGCAAGCTGCCCGCCCATCCCCGGCTTGCCGTTGGGGCGCACCGTCAGGATCGCCACGGGGCCTTTGGCCATCTTGTCGGCGAAGTCGGCCGAATTGAAATCCTCCAGACTCGACTGCCGTGGCAGCATGTAGTCGCCGGGAGGAATCGCGAAGGGGCGGAGGGCGTCCATCACGCCATCCTGGTTCGGCAGTTTGGGATAGTCGCCCTTGTGCCAGGGCAGGACCATGTGCACCAGCGAACTCATCACGAACACCAGCACGGCGGAGAGCAGGATCGGTTGCCACAGCAGCATCAAGCCGGTCATTCAATTCTCCTGCGGATGGATTGGTGGGGATCGGTCGACGGGGCGGGCCAAGACCGCCGAGGCGCCATTATCAGTACCTCCAAGTCAGCGGTTCGGCTAGGGGATGGCTGGCGCCGTCACCTGGGCCGCCTCCGGGCGGGCGGGCCGGCGAGCCCCGATTTGCGCCTCCCCCTCACGTTTCGCGGTCCGATCTGCCACCTTCCCCCCTGTCCAGCTGTTCATTTTGCACTTTTCGACCAAGGATCGACCCCTGCCGTTTTCATCATTGCAGCTCAACCCCGCCATTGTGAAGGGGCTCAAGGAGCTCGGATTCATCCGCCCGACCCCCATTCAGGCTGAGGCGATTCCCAGTGCCATGGCCGGTCGGGACATTCTCGCCTGCGCCATGACCGGCAGCGGCAAGACCGCCGCCTTTCTCCTCCCGATCATCCATCATCTGATCGACAAGCCGCGCCGCACCACCCGCGCGCTGATCCTGACGCCGACCCGCGAGCTCGCCGCGCAGATTCTCGAGGATTGCAACGCCATGGCGGTGCACACCCCGGTGACCGCTGCTGCCATCTACGGCGGCGTGGGGATGGGACCACAGGAACATGCCTTCCGGAGCGGGGTCGATATCCTGGTGGCGACGCCGGGCCGGCTGCTCGATCACTTCAAGCAGGCGTATGCCAAACTTCCCGGCATTGAGTACCTGGTGCTCGACGAGGCGGACCGGATGCTCGACATGGGCTTCCTCCCCGACATCAAGCGCGTGCTCAAGCACATTCCGGCCAAGCGGCAGACGCTGTTCTTCTCGGCCACCATGCCGCCACCGATCGCGGCCCTCACGCGTGAGCTGCTGCAGAACCCGGTGACCGTCAACCTCCAGCGCACCGCGGCGCCAGCCGTCGGCATCACCCAGGCGCTCTATCCGGTGCAACAGGAATTGAAGTCGGCCCTGCTGCTCGCCCTGCTGCAACGCGGCGAGATGGATGAGGCCCTCGTCTTCACGCGCACCAAGCATCGCGCCGATCGGCTCACCAAATTCCTGGTGAAGAACGGAGTCGAGGCCGACCGCATTCACGGCAACCGCTCGCAAGGGCAGCGCACCGCCGCACTCGCCGGCTTCAAGAGCGGCGAACTGCGCGTGCTGGTGGCCACCGATATCGTGGCGCGCGGCATCGACATCTCGGAACTCGGTCACGTGGTGAACTTCGATGTGCCGGTGGTGCCTGAGGATTACATCCACCGCGTCGGCCGCACGGCACGGGCCGAGGCGACCGGTGATGCCTTCACCTTTGTGGCACCAGCCGAAGAAGAGGATATCCGTCGCATCGAGCGCGCCGTCGGCAAGCGGCTGCCGCGCGTGGTGATTCCCGACTTCGACTACAATGCCAAGATCGAGGGGAAGCTCGAGGTGCCGCTCGCCGAACGCCTCGCCAAGATGCGGGCGGAGCGTGCCGGCGGACGGGCGCGTGCCAAGGAGAAGGAAGCGCGCCGGGATGGCGCCGCCGCGCCAGCGAAGCCGGCCCAGCCTCGGGCCAGAAATCGACGCGGCCCGACCCGGAAGGGGCCGAGCCGCTAGCAGACGCGCAGCGCACTGAGGGGAGCTACGGTGTGATCGTCGCTCCCGCCAGCTGCGCGATCGCCGCGAGCGTCGTTTGCGCGGCGTTCAACCCCAAGCGAAAGTCCTTGTCGGAGAAAGTCGTGAAGACGTCGATCGGCTGGTGCCAGGTCGGGTTCCAGCCGGTTCCCGTCTGTGCCAGCCGTTCGTTTTCCCGCAATGAAATCGCCGGCACCAGATCCTTGAACGGATCGGAGTCGGTGTTGCTCATCCGATCACCCACCGCCGCCGGGTAGTCGGTGGCGTACTTGTCGTTCATGGAACGAAAGAACCACGCCAGCTTCTGCGCCCCCTCGGCCAGCTTCGAGGTGCCGGCGAATTCCACATTCACATCGGCTTCACGTCGCTGCTCCGAACTCACCTTGCCATCGGGCCCCGGCATGCCGTGGTCCCACATCATCATGTCGTGCTGGATCACCGCGAGCCATTTTGGTTCAGGATACTTGCCTGAGCCAACTGGATTCTCGATGCCCTGTAGCGCGGCACGCTGCTCGATGTAGGCCTTGGCGCCATTGAGCCCCGTCTCCTCGTTGTTCCAGAGCGCGAAGCGAATCGAGCGGTCGGTCTGCACACCCGGGGCGTTGAAGACCCGCGCCAGTTCCATCACCAGTGCGGTTCCCGAGCCATCGTCGTTGGTGGCGGTGCCGAAGCCGTGGCCGTCCATGTGCCCGCTGATGATGTACATCTCCTCCGGGTGGGTGGTGCCCACCTTGGTGCAGAACACTTCCTGGCGCTCACCCGGCGTGTCCCACTGCGCGTCGAGGGCGCGAATGGCACCGTCGGGTTGCAGCATCGGATCGGTGTTGACACCAGTGCGCGCGGTGTAGCCCTTCACCGGATTGCCGCCGCGTCCTCTTCCTTGCGCTGCGGCGGGAATGCCGGCACCGCCACGACCGCGCTGGGCGTTGGCGGCGGAATCTGCCGCGGGAGTCGGCGGGCGCAGACTGCGCGGACGCGGTGGAATGGTGGCGCCGCGCGCAACGGCAGCCGCCGAGTCGACCCGGTAGGTCGAGTCACTCTGCAGCTGGCGGCCGGTGTATGTGTAGGTGATCCGTTCGGTGTTACTGCAGCCGTAACTCTTGAGTTGTGCCTCGATCCAGTCGACCGCCGCGCGGTTGCGGTCGGTGCCCTGACGCCGATCGCCAAACTGCGTCAACCCCTTGATGGTCGCCTTGTAGCTCTCGAGCGAAAGCTGGCCCACCAGAGTCCGCACGGCATCGGGAGAGGGAGCGGTGCCGCCCTGCGCCAGCACCGGCCTGGCCG
>JBBRBZ010000082.1:0-12169 GCA_038205305.1 Gemmatimonadales bacterium | reverse complement strand
TCGCGTGATGTGCTGCAGACCGGGCTCGCTGAAGGTGGCGAGCTCGATCCATTTCTGGTCGATGTGCGAGAAGAGCAGCAAGTGATTGTCGTTGGCAGCGATCAAGTCGCCGTCGGTGGTGAGTGCAAAAAAATCGTCGCGACGCGATGGCAGCTTGACGATCGCGACATCCTTGCCGTCGTCATACTGGTGCGCCCACCAGCCGCTGCTGTCCCGCTGCGCGTAGTAGATCGCCGTCCCGTCTGTCGCGCGCACGATGGTGCGGCCGATGTTGCTCGCGATCACTGTCGCCTTGCCGGTGGCCACGTCAGCGCGTTGCAGCGTTGCCGGCGCGCGCGCGGCGCCCAGGACATAGACGAAGACGGTGCTCGCGTCGAGCCAGGCGTGGTAGCCGATCGGCTTGAGCGCATCGAGCACCGGCTTGATCGCCGTGCCGTCGAGGGCGAACGACCAGAGCCGTTGGGCGCTGTCGCTCTCCACCCTGATGACCGAGATCGACTTGCCGCCGGGCATGAGCAATGGCGAATACTCGCTCTCGGAAGTCTTGGTGACTTGCGCAGTGGTGCCTGCGCTGACGTCGTAGCGGTAGATGTCGGTCTGGCCGTCGCGCTGTGACGTGAAATACATGGTGCCGCCGTCGGGAGAGAACGACGGCTGATTGTCGTAGCCCTGGCGGTGGGTGACGTTCACCGGGGTGCCCACCGTCGGTGAGCGCATGGTGCCGCCGAAGGAGAGCAGCCAGATGTCGGTGCCCTGCGCCTGGAGCGGTGCGGCGACGGCGACCAGCGCGAGGAGGACAAATTTCATGAACGGTTTCCGGGCTGGAGTGGTTATCCGAAGATAAGCCGCGAGGATGTGACGTTTATGTGGCGCGGGGGCGACGGTGGTGAGGTCACCCGACCAGGTGGCGACAGCTAGAGCATCTGCCAACTCATTGCTGAGCAAGATGTTATGGCACTTTTGGACGCTGTGACCGGTGGGGTCCGTCGCTTGCGTACTCTGGGGTGGAGAAGTCTCAGGACCCCCCGTCGAAGGACGCAGCGATGGCTACCCGACTCCCGCTCACTGTCATCATCACCACCATCGAGCCTTGGCCCGATCTCGGCGCGGTCATCGGCGTGCTCCAGCCACAGGTCGAGTCATTTGGTGGTGAGATCATCATCGCCTCGAGTGATGTCGAGGCACCCGCCGAGGGGGTGGTGGTCGAGACTGACGGCGTCCGCTGGCTGCGGCGGCGCGACACGACGATTCCCCGGCTGCGCGCGATGGCTGCGGAGATCGCCCGCGGGGAGATCGTTGCCACCACGGAAGACGACTGCAAGGCGGCACCGAATTGGTGCGCCGAGATTGTCAGCGGATTCGCCCTCTACCCGCTGGCGCGGGCGATCAGGGGAGTCACCAGTGACGCAGGCTGGTGGGCCGGTTCGTCTTCCGGTGCCGACCGATGGTCCAGCCGCCCTGCGCGCTCACGGTCGGATGATGCCAACTTGCTGAACGCCAACATCGCCTACGCGCGGTCGGTCTTTCCAACGTCGAGCATCGCGACGGGCTTCATCGAGCGCGACCTGAACCCGAGGCTGCTGCGGGATGGTGGCATCGTCCTGCATGAGCCAATGCATGTCGAGCGGGTGCGCCAGCGCGGGCTGCCCGGGCGCGCATGGCGGCTGCCGACGGGATTGCCGGGGTCGTCGGGGATCCTCTAGGCCCACCAGCGGGAAGGTGACTTCGCCCTATCGGCTCCGCGACATAGCTTCCACCAATGCCCGACGAAGCCCAGCTCGAACGCGATCTCTCTGAACCGACCGCCGACCTGATCGAGGCGATGGCTCGCCTGCAGGGCGATATCCTCGTGCTCGGCGTGTCCGACAAGATGGGGCCGTCGCTGGCGAGGCTTGCGCTCAGGGCGTCACGCGCGGCCGGAGTGGATCGCCAGGTGATTGGTGTCGCGCGCTTCAGCGACCGCGCGGTGCGCGAGTCGCTCGAGGCCGACGGCGTCTGGACGCTTGAGGCCGATCTCTTCGATCAGCAGGCGCTGGCCCGCCTTCCCGATGTCGCCAACGTGGTGTACATGGTGGGGCAGAAGTTCGGGACCACCGACGATGCCTCGCGCACCTGGGCGGTGAACGCGTTCCTGCCCGGCCTCGTGGCGGAGCGCTACGCCGGCTCGCGCATCGTCGCCTTCTCCACCGGCAACGTCTACCCCTTCAGCGATGTCACCACCGACGGCCCCGATGAGTCGACGCCGTTCGCGCCGGTGGGTGAGTATGCCCAGTCGGCAGTGGCTCGGGAACGCGTGCTGGAGTTCTGCTCGCGGCGTCATGGCACGCCGATGGCGATCCTGCGCCTCAACTACGCCATCGAGCCGCGGTACGGCGTGCTGCGCGATCTGGCCGACACCGTCTGGGCGGGGGCGACGGTCGACGTGGCGATGGGTTTCGTGAATGTGATCTGGCAACGGGACGCCAATGCGATCGCGTTGCGCACCTTCGCTCACTGCGACACACCACCGCTGGTGCTCAACCTCACCGGTCGCCCGGCCCTGTCGGTGCGCTGGCTCGCCGAGCAGCTCGGCCAGCGGCTTGATCGGTCGCCGCTGATTCTCGGCGTCGAATCGCGCCAGGCGCTGCTGAGCGATGCGGCCCGTTGCGAGGCGCTCTTTGGCCCGCTGCCGGTGGGGATCGAGGAGATGCTCGACCGGGTCGCGGCGTGGGTGAAGGGAGGCGGGCGTTCCCTCGCCAAGCCCACCCACTTCACCGAGCGCATGGGGAAGTTCTAGTCTGGCGGAAGCGGGCGTGGAGTATCTGCCGAATAGCAGCGCGGGGCGAACTCTCTCGAGTCCACCCCGCGCCATCGTGCCACACCGTATGCGGTGTCAGGCAGCGTTGCGGCGGCGCTTCTTCCGTGCCGCCGCCATGCCGATGAGTCCGGTGGCGAGCAGCGTCATGGTGGCGGGTTCCGGCGTGATATCGCTCGGTGTGCCGCTACCGTCCATGTAGATGAATTCCTGGTAGGGGCAGCTGTTGACGGCGTTGGGCGCCCCGTTGGCGTTGTGTCCCGGATCGCACGTGATGATCGACCAATCGGAGTAGACGGCGTAGGTGCCGCTCGGCGTGTAGTCGTACCAGTCGGTGTGAATGCCCGCGAGGGTGTTCAGTCCGAGGGTGGTGCCGAGGGTGGTGCCGGCGAAACCGGTCAGGAATTGGCTGCGCGACTGTCCGCTCGACTGGAGCGTTGGCGTGGTGCTGCCCATCAGGACCCACATGAGATCCTGGAGCTTCGCGTCACGAGCGCCGTCGGCAGTATGCCCGACCTGGTCCCAGTCCATCAGGCCGGCGAAATACGCGGTCCACCGATATTCCGGTGCGAAGGCGGAGCCGAGTCGGGTGTGGCTGTAGTCACTGCCATCCATCGGCGTGATCCAGACATCGTAGGTGTCGCCGAAGGTGATGTGATGGGCGTAGTCCACACACCAGACGTCGAACGGATTGGCGAAAACGCCATTGCTGGTGGGTCCGGGGGTTCCGTCGAACGACCCGAGGTAGGGTCCGATGTATGCGCCATCGATATTGGGCGCTCCGGCATGGAGACCAAGGAACTTGAAGTCGTCCTGGGTCTGCGCCGTGAGCGGTGCCGCGGCGAGCGCGAAGGTGGCGAGTACGGCGATGGACTGGAACCGCATGGTGCCTCACTGGGTCGTGGTCGGTGGAGCCGGTGTTCGGGCTGAGAGAGAGGCAACCGGCGTGCCCGTCTGCCGGGATTTGTGGCACCATTCGGCAAGTGGTTGTGGGACTTGATGTTAGCCAATTGCGACGGACCCACCACCGTGGCATGCTCGCCCGGACGAACCAATCAGGCGTGGCAACATCTCCTCAGTTGAGGCCAAAGTGTGGGGCGGACGCGGCAGTCCGGGGCTCCAGCTGGCTGGGTTGCTGGTCATCCAAGTGACGAGGACGCAAGATGTTACAGTCAGGCGAAGGGTTGCGGCACAGGCTTGCGGCGGGCGGCGTTATCCCGGCACACCCACTTGCCCTGACCCCATCCCGACGGTTCGATGCCCGTCGGCAGCGGGCGCTGACTCGCTACTATCTCGACGCGGGCGCGGCCGGCCTCGCCGTGGGCGTGCACACCACCCAGTTCGGCATCCGGAACCCCAAGGTCGGGCTGCTGAGGCCGGTGCTCGAGCTCGCCGCCACCGCCTCCCGGGAGTGGGTTGCCGCATCGCGGCGACGGGTCCCAATGCTGATTGCTGGCGTCGTCGGCCAGACGCGTCAGGCGGTCCGCGAGGCGCGGATCGCGCGGGACCTCGGCTATGACGCGGTGCTCCTCAGCCTGGGTGCGCTGCCGCGAGCATCAACCGACCGGCTGATCGCTCACGCAGCGACGGTGGGAGAGGTAGTGCCGCTGGTGGGATTCTATCTCCAGCCGAGCGTGGGAGGGCGTCCGCTCAGCTACGCGTTCTGGCGCCGTTTCTGCGAACTGGAAGCCGTGGTGGCCATCAAGGTCGCGCCGTTCAATCGGTATGACACGCTCGACGTGGTGCGAGCGGTGGCCGACTCGGGGCGAGCGCGCGAGATCGCGCTCTACACCGGCAATGACGATCACATTCTCCTCGACCTGCTGACCACCCATCGGATGGCGACGGCACTCGGCGAGGTGGCGGTGCGAATGGCTGGGGGACTTCTGGGGCAATGGGCCTGCTGGACGCACGCCGCCGTACTGCAGGTTGCCGAGGTGCGTCGGGTCGCACGGACCCGAACGTTGCCGACACGGATGCTGACGCTGGCCGCGCAATTGACCGAGGCGAACGCGGCAATCTTCGATGCCGCGAATGGCTTTCGAGGGTGCATCCCCGGCATTCACGAGGTGCTGCGGCGACAGGGATTGCTGCGGGGGCGGTGGTGTCTTGACCCCAACGAGGAGCTCTCGCCCGGCCAGTTGGCGATGATCGATCGCGCGCACTCGGCATACCCGTGGTTGGCCGACGATGATTTTGTGCGGGAACATCTCGACGAGTGGCTGCGCTAGCGCACGCTCGCTGGTTCAGCCGAGGAATTCGCGCAGGTTGCCGACTTCGATGCGCAGACGATTCTCCACCGACAGTTGCAGCAGGTCGAGCTTGGCGAGGCTCGTTTCGGCCAGCCGGAGCGGCGTGCCCGTGCCAAAGGTGAAGCGTTCGATGCCGACGGTGCGCAGCAGCAGTTCCAGATGGTCTTCCGGCGGTCCCCAGATGCAGGAAATATCCCAGAGAATGCGGCTGGCCTCGTCGGGTGTGGCGCCAAAGTGCACCTGCTCGATGAACTCGCGATCGGCGTGGGTGATGACGAGGCGAGTGCGCGGGTGGCTCCGGATGATGCTGCGCACGGTGGCGGGCGTCAGGTCGGGAATCTGATCATTGGGATGGCGTTGGCGGACATCCTCGAGTCGCACTGCCATCATCACCGGCAACTTCTGGTCGGCGGTGATCGCGAGCAGCGATGTCATTTCGGGGCCGTGCGGCGCGAGCCCGTAAAAGGTCGGATCGCAGCGGATGCACGGGGCGTGGAGCGCGACGGCGTCGCCGAGTACTTCGTCCCAGCCGGGCATCCCCGGATGCACGGCCGGCACCGGGCGAAGCCTCGGCTCCTCCCGCGCGGCGAGGTAGAGGTGGGCATTGCCGGCGGCGGGGTCGCGCCAGAAGACTCCGGGCAGCCAGGAGATCCACGACTCGGTGATGCCGAACTGCTCCATCTCCTGGATGAGGGTAGCGGTGCTCCATTCCCCGATGTCGCGGAACGGGTAGGCACCGAGGAAGGTGTTGACGTCGATGCAAGTCATGCGGCGTCGAAGCTCCCGCTCGGGAAGATCGCGGCGGCGTTGCGCCACCGGATGCGGTCGATGGCGTCAGGGGCGAGGAAGCGCTCGAGGTGGCGCAGCTTGGCGAGGCCGGTGCACATGGTGATGTCGCAGCCCCAGAGCAATCGCTCCACTCCCACGAACGACACGCACGACTCGAGCATCATCCGGTCCACGCCGCTGCCGGAGAGGTCCACGTAGATATTCTCGACGCGCCGGAGCACGCCGAGCGAGTGGCGCCAGTCTCCGCCTCCGCCGATGTGGGCAAGGATGAATGGCACCGTGGGATGCCGCTCGGCCAGCTCCACCAGTTCGCTCGCATCCGAGGCTTCCTGCCCGGGCCATTCCTTGCGGCGGTGCTGCCAGATGTGGTGGAGCACCGGGACGCCGCGATCTCGGGCGAGATGGCCGATGGGGTCGAGCAGCGCGTCGTTGGCGCGTCGGCTCGCGGCGAGTTTGACGCCGATCATTCCCCGATCGAGGCAGCGGACGATTTCGCCGAGGGAGTGGTCGGTGAAGTTGGGGTTGACACAGGCGTAGCCGGCGATGCGATTTGGATGCTCGTGCATCAACCCGAGGAGCGCGTCGTTGCCGGCCACGACATCGTCGGGCGAGGGAAAGTAGGTCGGCGAGCTTCGTCCCCAGCTCCCCAGGATCGAGGCGACGTGGCGGGTGATGCCGATCTGCTCCCCCGCGCGCAGTCGCGAGGCATTGCGCTCGGCCCAGTCGGCGCGCTGGCCACCGGGGTAGTGAAAGTGCGCGTGGACGTCGATCAGCATGGCGTCATCCGGTGAATGGCCTCCCGCTGAAGGGAGTGCTCCTGGCGTCCGTCAGTCAAGCTGGTGCAGCACGTCGTCGAGGATCGTCAGGGCCTGGGTCACGTCCGCCGACGTGTGGGCCAGGGAGACGAAGTTGTAGGCGCTGCGCTTGAACAGCAGGCCGCGTTCGGCACAGGCCACCGTCACCCTGGAGGAGAGGGCGTCGTCACGATAGACGAGGTGGCACATCTCCTCAATGCCGCTCACTCGTTCGATGCGCGCCGGGTACTGTTCGGCGAGCAGCCGCAGCCCGGTCAGGAGCTCGGAGCCGACAGCGTGGAGGTGCCGTGGCACCTGAGACGTAACCATTAAGTTTACCGTAGCTCGGGCCGCGGCGAGCGAGACCCACTCGGTGGCCATGGTCGAGGAAATCCAGCTGTCGGCGACATGGCGCATCAGTTCGGCGCGACCACCCACTGCCGCCAGCGGAAAGCCGTTGGCGAGCGCCTTGCCGAGAATGGTGAGGTCGGGTTGGACGCCCCAGCGCTCCGCGGCACCGCCGAGGGAGACGCGGAACGCCGTCTTGATCTCGTCGAAGACCAACAGCGCCCCGACCTCGTCACAGGCCTCACGCACGGCGGCGAGCCACTCGCGGTCGGGTGCCGCCTCGATCACCGGCTCGAGCACCACGCAGGCGAGGGACGTGCTCGCCGCGCGAATCATGGCCACCGAGCGTTCGGCGTCGTTGAAGGGAATTGTCGAGTAGAGTGCGCGGGTCGCTTCCGGGACGCCGCCAGCGGCGGAGCACCAGTCGAGCCAGCCGTGGTAGCCGCAGCCGATCACCCGATCGCGGCCAGTGATCACCCGGGCGAGACGCACCGCTGCCGCCGCGGCCTCGGCACCGGTCTTGAGGAAGCGCAGCTGTTCGAGGCCGGGCATGCATTGCGCAATCTCCTCGGCGAGCAGCTCCTCGGCCACCGGCGCCAGGGGGCCGATGCCACCCGCCTGTACGGCCTCGATCGCCGCGCGGGTCACGTCTTCATGGCCGTAGCCCAGCGCCACGGCGCCGAGCGCCATGATGACGTCGAGGTACTCGCGGCCGTCGCTGGCGGTGACATGGCAGCCGTGACTCGAGAGCATCCGCACGGGGACGCCGGCGTGCTGCGTGCCGTAGAGCACGTCGGGGTGCTTGCTGCCGGTGGAGGTGAATCCCGCCACGCTCACGCGATGAACTCCAGGGAGCCGAACTGCTCCTGGTCAAGACGATCCCCGCGCAGGTAGACCCAGCCATGCCCGCCACTCCATACCAGCTGCCCAGCACGGCGCACGCGATCGGCGTGCATCTCGTTGATCACCACGTCGAAGGTGAATCGCCCGTGATCTCGAAGGAGCGCGAGGTCGTCGCATGGCAGCGCCAAGGTGAGGCGGTAGCCGCGCTTGGTGCGTTGCCAGTGGCCGGTGGGAGCGGCCAGCATGGCGGGAGACTCGCCGATCGGGCGAACCATGAGCTCACCATCAGTTCCGGGGCGAATCAGGTAGGCCACCACGGGGTCATCGTTATGCCGGTAGTAGAGCTGCACGCCGTCGGAGTGGATGTCATCCGGCTCATTGTCGAGCAGGAGTGGTGGCGCATCGGCCGGCCGCACCACCAGGTCCGGTTTGGTGACATCGACGGCGAGATAGAGTGCGGTCTCGTCCCAGTTCACGGCGATCTTCGCGGCGAACACGGTCGCGCCGGGGTAGGGTTCTTCGCTGCGCAGGTAGTGGTGCTCGCCCTCGAGCCGGAGCGGCGAAGAAAGGTCGAATCCCTGCAGCGAGCCGTCGAGCGCTGGTGGTGGTGAGACGAAGAGGGCGTGACCGCGGCTGGTCAGCGGTTTGTCGGCGAAGAGCGGCTGCACCGCGCGCACTTCCGTGCGCGCCCCGGCAAGGATCAGGGTGCGCCTGCGATCCGTGATGTGTGCCTCGGTCGGCAGCAATTGCACCGTGCTTGATCCCTCAGCGGTGCCCACCGTGACGGTGTCGCCGTTGGCGGTGACCGACTGCACCGTGCCGGAGAGATCGATCAGCGTCACCAGGCGCGCGGCCTTGCCCACGGCGCGCCGCAGCAGGAACTCGACGGGTTGCTGCGTGCCCGGCAGCCCCGGTGCGGTGGCACGGATGGTCTCGCCCGGCCCGGCGAAGTGCAGGCGAATGGAGTTGTCGTCCTTGGTGGCGCGCGCGACGACTGTCGCCGTGCCATCCGGTACGAACTGTTCCACTTCCGACACAAACTCGCTTGGCAACTCGGCCGGGGTCCACGAGCCGGCTGATTCCACGGTGATGTCGCCGGCCAGGTGCCACGGCACTTCGAGCGCATGCTCCTTGCCGTCGGAGGATTCCACGACGTCGAGGATCCAGTGCGGCCCCATGATGGTGCTCCGGCGCACCGTTCCCCAGCGACCGAGCACCCAGCTCCACTCGCCCTTGGTGTCGTAGGCGAGACATTGCGCGGGTTCCTGCATGCCCTGATCGCCGCCGCCGAGTCGTGGCGCATTGTGCGCGAGGGTGGAGCGGTACCAGAAGAGATCCGGGGCCACATAGGAGCCGGTACCGGGGTCGGGGAGCCAGTGTACCCCGCTTGCGTGCAAGGTAAGGTGGAGTCGATCGGGGTGGCCGTGGCCACCGCCACCGCCAATGCATTCCATGCTGAGGTAGCGATCACCGTGGCGGAGCACGGCCAGCCCCTGTGAGGGCAGCAGCTGATTCGAGGCCTGCCACGGTGCGCTGGCAGGAGGAAGCGCGGGCGCCATCGTGAGCAAGGCCCACCAAGAGAGATCGTCGCGCCCGCGCGTGGACCCGAGTGCCTCGCCCTCCTCGTTGAGCCAGGAGTCGTAGAGGAGTTCCGGTCGTGCCGGTGCGGCGTGTACGGCGTGCAGCCAGTCGGTGAGCGCGGCGGGACGGTTCTCACCCAGCCATTGCCAGCCAGCTTCCCAGCATTCCAGGTACGCCGGGTGTCCGAGCGAGACGCCGAAGCGGGAATCCTTGCGCGCCGGGAAGGTGAGGTCTGGGAGGGCAGTCAGCGTGGGCGCCATCAGTGCGGCAGCGAGCTGCGCGGCCAGCTCTGGCTCGCTCAGCAGGTCGGCGCCGGCCGTGGCGGCCCACTGGAGACCGATGAGCAACCCACGCAGGGCGAAGAGATGGTAGTTCTCGCCCTCCATCCACATGCCGTCCTTGCCGAAGCCGTCGGTGAGGTGACCCAGGAGTCCGCTGCGGTCCTCGATCGAGCTGCGGATGAGCTCCTCGTCGTCAAACCAGGTGCCGATCGCGGTGAGCGCGGCGGCATTCCATGTCTGACGGTTGGAGAGTCCCTCGTTGAACGAGCCAATGATCATCGCCGCCTCATCGGCGACGGCGTTCACACCCTCGATGTCGGTCTCGCTCAGCGCGCCACTCTCGCGCAGGAGCATTGCCGCGGCGAGGTAGTGGAGGATCCAGATTGACTCGAGGTAGGTCGAGAAGAAGAGGTGGCTGGGCCCCAGCACGTTGTCGCGATTGGGCAGCTGCAGGTAGAGCTGGTAATAGGCCGCGAGGAGCTGCCGCGCGCGCGCGGCCGCGGCCTCATCGCCAGTAAAGGCATGAATGGTCGCGAGATGGGCCGCGCGCTCCGCCAGCCAGAGATGCTGCGCGCGGGCCCAGTGGGCGTTGTGTCGCTCGCCGCGAACCTCCCGCTGACAGCGTGGGCAGCGATGGACGTCATGGCTCCACGGATCGAAGCGGAGCGGCGCGCCATCATCGGGACAACTGCCACCATCACGCGACAGCATCGCCTTGACCGTCGGCACCGGTGGCATCTCGGCCAGCACCGGCGCGGCGCGTTCGATGAGGCGATTCAGCAGGGCCGTGAGGTCAGGGCTGGCGGCGATCGCTTCGCGGCGAGCCGCGATGTCGGGGGCGAGCAGGAGCGGAATGGTCATATGCGGATGATACCCTCGGGAGACCACTGCAGCGGGAGTACCCGGACGCCGCACGCTTCGGCCGCTGCCAGCGCGCGCTCCGGATCGGTGACCACGAAGAACATCGAGCCGCCGGCGCCCGCCCCGGCCGCCTTGCCGCCAATGGCGCCCGCCGTCATGAGTGCCTCCTCGAGCGCTGCCATGTCCGGTGTGCACATCGCCCGATCGAGTCGGAGTTGCTCGCGCCAGTTGGCACTCAGGAGCGTGCCCACTTGGGTGAGGTCGGCGGCGAGCAGCGCCTCCGCCATCCGATCGGCGATCCCGACCAGCGAGCGCAGGGCGTCCACGACCTGGTGGTCGTGTCGCGCGTAGGCCTGCATCACCCGGGCAATGGTGTTGCCCGACACCCGTGTCTGCCCGGTATAGCAGACGATCATGTGGCGCGCGAGCTCGTCGGCGAACTCCGGATCGAGTGCGAGCGGTGTGACCTCCACCGCATGCGCGCCGAAGGCAAAGCGATGGAAGCCGCCGAATGCGCCGGCATACTGGTCCTGCTTGCCGCCAGCGTGCTTGGCCTCCACCGTCTCGAGGTGGTAGCCCGCTTCGGCGAGCCCGGCGGGGTTGCGATGCTCACCACGGGCGGCATCGAGCACGGCGGCCAGGGCAACCACCATGGCACCGGAGCTGCCGAGTCCTGAACCGGGGGGCGCCTCCGATCTGGTCCGCAGCTGACAGGGACCGGGATCGAGCTCGCGGATGGCGGCTTTCAGCAGATCGAGGCGACCGTCGCGGGCGAACTGCTGCGGCGAGGCGAACTCCTGATGGTCCTCGAGATCGTCACTGCGCAGCAGGTAGCTCTCGCCGCCCACCGTGAGCTCGGCGTGGGCCCGCAGCCCGATCGCCGCATTCACCACCACGCCTCCCTCGGCTGAGGCGAAGGGTGACACATCGGTCCAGGCGCCGGCAAAGTCCAGGCGAACCGGCGCGGAGGCGCGGAAGAGATTCACGGCGCCACCCACCAGCTGCCCAGTGAGGCCAGTTCGCCGCGCAGGTCCATGCGCACACCGTGAATCCGCCGGTTCATCCCCTGGATACCCCGCGCGTGATAGAGAAACGCCACCGGGACGGAGTCGGCGAAGCGCTCGAGGAGCTGGCCGTCGTCGGCCGGCGGGGCCATTCCGGTGACGGCGAGCAGCGGCGCCAGATGCCCAAGGCCCAGGTCGCCGCTGGTGCCCATCACGGCGGCCGTGAAATCGTGTTGCGCTCCCTGCACCCGATCGAGGAAGGCGGTCAGCTCGAGTTGACGAATGGTGACGGTGATGCCCACCCGCGCCAGCTGTGCCTGGATCATTTGCTCGAGCGCCGCCTCGCCGCTGCCGACGGTCAGCATCTCGAACTGGAGGCTTCGTCCGCCGAGCAGTGCCTTCGCCTGCGCCAAATCTGGACGGATGGCGGCATCGCTGGCGGGGAGCGCCAGTGGCGGTGGCAGCGGGCCGACGGCAGGGATGCCGTAGCCGAAGAGGAAGCCCTCGACGATCTCGCGTCGGTCGAGCGCGAGGGAGATCGCCCGGCGCACGGTGACATCGTCGAACGGCGGCTTGCGGGTGTTGAACACCAAGCCGTAGCTGAAGAGCAGCGGGTAGCTGA